>JAIOXH010000083.1 GCA_021741765.1 Aurantimicrobium sp.
TTGGGGCGCGTTTTTGCCCGCGTGCCTAGGCGTTGGCGCGGCGGCGGAGCACGAAGCTCGCCATGCCGATGGCCAGACCGAGCGCGACCACGCTGAGGCCGGTGGGCAAAACCCACGACGGCGTTGCGAAGCCCGTGTCGGCTAGTGCGAAGGCGCCCTCGGGGCCCCACAGCTCGAACGATGCCGACTGTGCGGGGAATGAGGCGCCGTTCCACGCAGCGGTGCTGTACTCCCCGTAGATTGTGAGCACCAGAGTGTAGGTACCGGCATCGAGCGTCTTGACGAACTGCGGGAACTCATCTTCGACGAGGTACGTGTGGCCGATGGTCGCCGACGTGCCCCCGAGGTACTCGGTGCCACTTCCGTTGTCGTCGCCATCATCGTTGCAACCGACGATGTTGGAATCCGGGTTATTCGGGTCAAAAGTTGAGTAGACCGCAACGTAGGGGTCTCCAATAGGGAATTGACCGCCCCATGCCACCACAGCATCGGTGAGGGGATCGGTGGTGACGACTCGGAACGTGTACTCACCCGAGGCACTGACAGACACCGCGTAGGGGGCGTAAACATGTTCCCCGGATTGAATCTGGCACGTGGCGTCGCCTCCGAGATTGTGAATGCTGCCGATTGTGCCGGGAACCGTCATGACGTTTGACGCCGATGCGGTTGACGACAGCCCTAAGGTCGTGCTTTCACCGAGTGAGCCCATCGGGTTTGGGGAATCGTCGACCGCGGAGAAGGCGATCTTGACCCAGTCAACACCGCCCGTCTTGACAATCTGTAGGAACGTGTTGGGGTCCACGGTCATGGTGGCGGGGGCGGTCATCGACCCACCGCCACTACTCGCGAACATGTGGATGCCTCCCACGGTAATGCCGCCAAACCCGGGTTCCAGAGGGTTGTTGGTTGCGAGGAAGAGTCCGTTCGTGCCGTCGCACGTGCCCGTGATGTTGACCGTGGCAGTGGTTCCGGCGGCCATGTAGACGGCAGCGCTGTCGCTCGTGACAGCATCACAGTCGACGTTGATTGTTGAGCTGAGGTCGGCAGCAAGGGTGCCGGTAACGCCGGCTGCCGGCGCGGCGACGGCAACGCCAGCGCCGGTGAGGCTCAGGCCCACGGCAACGAGGGCTGCCGAGGTCACAGCGCCCCAGCGAATGAGGTTCTTATTCACGGTCGAATCCCCTGTCCTGTTGGCTTAGGTCAAGGCAGGGCAAGGCCCCCCTTAGCCACAGACTAGTCGTTTATGGTGAAAACCCCTATGACCAAAGCCCTAGTGGCGACAATCGGCTCGTCTGCCGCCTACTCGCACACCATGCCGTCTTTGTCGCCATCGCGATAAAACGCATACTCCGGGTCAACCCCGTTGATGTAGGGGCCACGGCCATTTGCCTTGGCCACCTTGCAGGTTCCATAGTCGGGATCGGTTACGCCGTCACCCGAGCCACTGCCTCCGCTAACGGGCGCCGGTGCCTGATTCGACGATGTTGTCACGATGGCCTTGGTGGGCACCGACTGCGAGGCCACGGCGCAACCGACGAGAGTGGCAGACAGCACCGCCTTCTCGGCCGAATCAACCGTGAGCGACCAACGAAACTTCACGCCAATCCAGCGCTGCACGTAGTCACAGGCGGCACCGGCCACCGGCATCCAGCGAGCAGGATCTTTGTCTCCTTTGGAGCGATTCGAGCTCGCTGACACGGCCAGGAGAGAACCGGGGTAGCCGAGGTCGTTGGCAAACTGTTCGCGCGTTGCCGCGTCCCACTGCCACGCGCCCGACTTCCACGCTTCACTGATCGCAACCACGTGGTCGATGTCGAGGTCACCGGCCGTCGTGAGCGTCAGTCCGTCGTAGAGCGACACCCATGATCCCGAATCGATCGTGCACGAGCTGTGCCGTGTGATGGCCGCGAGCGTTTGGGCGATGAGTACTTCGGCGCGGGTGTTGCAACCGTTGCCGTTGGCATCCGACCAGAGAACAAAGTAGTCGCGCACGTAACCCGTGTGCGACTCCGGCTGATCATCGATGGGCAAGGTGGCGAGCATCTGTGCGAAAGCGTCGACGCCGGTGGCAAACACCGGTGCAGCTGCACTGGTGGGCGAGGCGGTTGCTAACGGAGTGGGCGTCAGTGGGGCTCGTGTCGCCGATGCTGCCGAGGGGGTTCGCGTTGAGTCTGTGGGGCCGGGAGACAGCGTGCAGCCGGTGAGGGCGAGGGTTGCTGCGAGCACCGCCGTCAGCACCGCCGCCCGTTTCCCCACGATTCTCACGGTAGCACCGGGCCCGTTCGCTTTTCTGGACGGCTCTTCGTACGCTGACAACATGAAAACTCGCAGAGCGCTCGTCACCGGCGCAACGGGATACATTGGCGGTCGGCTCGTGCCACGCCTTCTCGAGGCCGGCTTCGAGGTGCGCGTTCTCGTGCGCACCGCCGAGAAGTTGCGCAATGTGCCCTGGGTCGCGCGCGTGGAAATCGTGGAAGGTGACCTGCGCGATGCCGAGATCGTCACTGCTGCGTGCGCAAACGTCGACGTTGTCTACTACCTCGTGCACTCCATGGGGCAGCACGGAGATTTTGAAACCACCGAACTCGATTGCGCCCTAAACGTGGCCGACGCCGCCCGCGCGCAGTCTGTCGCCCGCATTGTTTACCTCGGCGGCCTGCACCCCGAGAACGTGGCACTGTCGAAGCATCTGCGTTCTCGGGCCGAGGTGGGCGAGGTGTTTCTCGCCTCGGGCGTCCCTTCGCTCGTCTTACAGGCCGGCGTCATCATTGGGTCCGGGTCGACGAGTTTTGAAATGATTCGACACCTCACCGACGTCTTGCCGGTGATGACCGCCCCCAAATGGGTGGGCAACAACATTCAGCCCATTGCCGTTCGTGACGTGATGTACTACCTCATCGCGGCAGCCGACGTGGCGCCCACCGTCTCTCGAGCGCTGGATATCGGCGGACCCGAAGTTCTCACCTATGCCCAAATGATGAACGGCTATGCCGTCGAGGCGGGCATGAAGCCCCGAAATATTCTGAAACTTCCCGTTCTCACTCCCTACTTGGCCAGCCAATGGGTCAACCTTGTCACGCCTATTCCGCGCGCCCTCGCCGTGCCGATTATTGCGAGCTTGCAACACGACTGTGTGATGAAGAACAGCGACATCGATGCCGTGATTCCGCCTCCACGGGAAGGGCTGCTGTCTTACCGAACGGCGGTGCACCTGGCCCTGGAGCGCATGAAGGGGGGAGACCTCGAAACGAGCTGGCAGAACTCCAGCGTGGATGGCGCTCCCAGTGACCCCCTGCCGAGCGACCCGGAATGGACGGGCTATCGCGTCTATCTGGATGCCCGGTCGCGCGAAACCTCAGCGTCGGTCGCCGACGTTTGGGGCATCATCGAAGGCATCGGCGGCGACAACGGCTGGTACTCCATGCCCGTGGCGTGGGCGGCTCGGGGTGCTCTCGACAAGATGGTGGGCGGCGTGGGGCTGCGGCGCGGCCGGGCGCACCCGAACGACCTGCGCGTGGGCGAAGCCCTCGACTGGTGGCGCGTGGAACGCATCGATCCCGGGTCGTTCCTTCGGTTGCGTGCCGAGATGAAGGTTCCCGGTTTGGCGTGGCTCGAAATGTCGGCCGTGCCCAATGACCAGTCCGGTGGCAGCACCTATTACCAGCGGGCCATATTTTTTCCGCGAGGTTTGGCCGGCCGGCTCTACTGGCTCTCGATCCTGCCCTTTCACGGCATCATTTTTAGCGGCATGGCCCGCCGAATCGTCGCCGCGGCGGAATCGCGAACTCACACGAGCCCCTTAGCCGCTTCATAGGAATCACATAGACACGTTCGTCACAGTGGGGATTGTCAAACAACCCGAATGACACTCAACCCACGAAAGCGAAAGGGAAAGAAAATGCCTAAAGACGAGTCAATGAACACCAACTCCGCAGCGGCTACCCCGAAGCGCCGCGACGCGGTCTTTGGAAAGCCTGAGACCAGCAAGGGTGCCGCTAGTGGCGCAAGCGCGAAGAACTCGTCGTCGCCAGCGACGTCGCGCACATGGAGTGCGGCCATGATTGCCGGGGTTGCTGCTGCCGGCCTCGGTCTCTTGGTCGCTGCCGGAATTAGCGGTGCCGCGATTGGACAGGCTGTGGATCATTCTCACCGCGACAAGGCGGACTCCTCCGAGATGCGTGAACATGGCAAGAATGGCATGCAGAACCAGCACGGCGGCAAGGACGGCGAATCGCTCGACGGCCCCGGCATGGAGGAGCCCGGCTCGGTTCCCATCGACCCGAACGAAGCACCGGCTGCCGGTGACTCCCCAGTCATGGGCCAGTCGCCCACCGATCCGTCGGGTCACCACCGCGACCGTGGCGACCGCCCAGGCCGCAACGGCTAACGCGGGCGAGCAAACTCGGCTCGCACCGGATTCAAGGCAGAGCGCCACGCACAACCCACAGGACGTGCGTGGCGCTCATTCGTGGACGCGAGACGGGGTCGCTTCGCTAAATCCCTTTTGCATCCCCCCGAGGGTGAGGGCAGACTGGGATGAAGAGCGGGAAGGACACGACCATGGCTCAGGCAACGAAAAGCGACAACGTTGTGCTCGATATCGAGGGCATGACGTGTTCGAGCTGCGTTGCTCGAGTGGAGAAGAGCCTCAAAACCATTGACGGCGTAGCGGCCACGGTCAATTTGGCCACCAACTCCGCGCGCGTGGAGTTTCCCGCCTCGGTGTCGACAGACGAACTCATTGCCGCCGTGGCGAAGGTGGGTTACAGCGCACAGCTCGGGAGGCGTCACCGTTCAGCTGTCGCCGCCCCTTCCGAAGAAGAAGTGGAAGCCACAGAGTCCGATGAGGACTCGGCTGAAGGCAACTTCTTCACGCGAATTGATTGGAACGTTGCCCTCGGGCTCGACGTTTCCCTGTTGTCGCGCACCATCATCGCCACCGTCATTTCGCTGCCACTGATTGCCGTGGCCATGATTCCACCGTGGCAATTCTTCGGCTGGCAGTGGGTATCGCTGGTACTGGCCATCCCTGTCGTGTTCTGGTGCGGGTATCCCATTCACCGCACCACGTTCCTCAACCTCAAGCGCGGCGTGGTTCTCATGGACACGCTGATTACGTTGGGAACCTTTGCCGCCTTCGTGTGGTCGCTCTACGCGCTCATTTTTACCAGTGCCGGCATGATCGGGATGCAACACTCCCTGACGCTGTTTGCCTGGAAGCAGTACCCGCCCGAGTCGATCTATCTCGAGACGGCCGCTGGGGTAACGATGTTCGTGCTCGTGGGGCGCGTCATTGAAGAACGCACGAAGCGTCGTGCGAGTGCCGCAATACGTGCTCTGGGCGACATGTTGGTCACCGAGGTCGACGTCGTGCGGGGAAAAAAGACAGTCACGATTCCCATCGACGAGTTAAAGGTCGGAGATGTGTTTGTCACCCGCCCGGGTGAGCGCATCGCTACCGACGGAGTTGTCGTTGACGGTCACGCGAGCGTTGACGAAAGCGCCATGACGGGTGAGAGCATGCCCACCGCGCGGAGCGTGGGAGACAGGGTCACCGGAACCACGATTCCCCTCGATGGCGTGCTTAGCGTTCGCGCCACCGCTGTGGGTGCGGATTCACGCATCGCTCAGTTGGCGCAACTGGTCGAGGATGCTCAGCTCAAGAAAATCGACATACAGCGTCTCGCCGATAGGATCTCATCGGTTTTTGTTCCAGTCGTCCTCGGTATCGCCGTGGTCACCCTGATCGCCTGGTTGGTGCTGGGAGGGTCTCCCGCTTCGGCCGTCACCGCGGCCGTTGCCATCTTGGTTATTGCGTGCCCGTGTGCCTTAGGGCTGGCCACTCCGATGGCCCTCATGGTAGGGACGGGCCGCGCCGCCCAGTTGGGAATTGTGGTTTCTGGGCCCGAAGTGATTGAACAGTCGTCGCGCATCGACGCCGTCGTGATCGACAAGACGGGAACGCTGACCACGGGTGTCATGACGGTCACAGAACGAGTGGGCGAGGCCTCTGTCCTCGCCAAGGCAGCCGCAGTAGAGGCCGGCTCTGAGCACCCGCTTGCCAAAGCCCTTATTCGCGCCGCCGATGTTTCGGGAAGCGCGGCCCGGTCGTCGTCGAACTTTTCCTCAGTACCCGGAAAGGGCGTGAGTGCTGAAGTCAAGGGCGAGCGCGTCTGGGTGGGCACCCGGGAGTGGATGCAAGAGGGCAAACTGGCCGCGACAACCGATCTCATCGGGCATGCGGATCGATTGAACGACGCGGGTGCCACCGTGGTCTGTGTGGGTTGGGCGGGAATCGTCCGTGGACTGTTGGCCGTTACCGACGACATCAAGCCGGACAGCGCCGAGAGCGTTCAGCGTCTGAAGAACATGGGCATGCGCGTCATCCTGCTTACCGGTGACCACGCCGGCGCCGCCTGGGCTGTTGCCAACGCTGTGGGGATTGATGAGGTCGAAGCTTCGGCATCTCCCGAAGGTAAGTACGCGTTCATCGTCGCGCTGCAGGCGGAGGGCCACACGGTGGCCATGGTGGGTGACG
>JAIOXH010000084.1 GCA_021741765.1 Aurantimicrobium sp.
TTCGCACCGCCCGCATGCTCATGTCGGGTTCTGTCTATGTCCTCGAATCCGCTTGGGAGAACGCATGATTATCGACTGTCACGGCCACTACACAACGGCCCCCGACCTGCACAACGAATGGCGCATTGCCCAGCTTGCCGCCTACGCGGCCGGCATGCCCAGCCCGGAGTATCCGGAGATCTCGGACGACATCATTCGTGAGTCAATTGAGCAGAACCAGCTCAAGCTGATCAACGAACGCGGATCCGACCTCACCATTTTTTCGCCCCGCGCCTCCGCCATGGGTCACCACGAGGGTGACCAGCGCGTCAGCCTCGAGTGGACGGTGGCCTGCAACAACCTGATCAAGCGCGTTGTCGACCTCTTTCCCGATAAGTTCATCGGCGTCGCTCAGCTGCCGCAGTCTCCCGGGGCAGACCTCACGGCCACCATCGCCGAGATGGAACGGTGCATCAACGAACTGGGTTTCATCGGCATCAACCTCAACCCCGATCCCAGCGGTGGCATGTGGCAGACCCTGCCATTGACCGACAAGTTCTGGTACCCGCTCTACGCCAAGATGGTGGAGCTCGACGTGCCCGCCATGATTCACGTGTCGGCATCGTGCAACCACAACTTCCACGCCACGGGCGCGCACTACATGAATGCTGACACCACGGCATTCATGCAGTTGCTGCAGGGCAATCTTTTTGCCGAGTTCCCCACGCTGCGCCTTATCATTCCGCACGGCGGTGGCGCGGTGCCTTACCACTGGGGTCGCTACCGGGGCCTGGCCGACATGCTCAACCAGCCGAGCGTCGACACCCACCTCATGAACAATGTGTTCTTCGACACGTGCGTCTACCACCAGCCGGGCATCGACCTGCTCGTTAAGGTCATCGACAACAAGAACATCCTGTTTGGCTCGGAGATGATTGGCGCGGTTCGCGGCATCGACCCGCAGACAGGCCAATACTTCGACGACACCAAGCGCTACATCGATGCGGCGGCTATTTCGGAGGCGGAGCGCCAGAGCATCTTCTCGTCGAACGCACGCGCGGTCTTCCCCCGCATGGACGCCAAGCTGAAGGAGCGCGGACTGTGAGCCCGGCATTCGTAAAAGACGCCGAATGGCTCGACTGGCACCCCAACCCCACCAAGCCCACGTTTGTGGTTCCCGCCGGTGCGGTGGATGCCCACTGTCACGTGTTCGGACCCGGCGACACCTTCCCGTTTGCACCGGAGCGTAAATACACCCCGTGCGATGCCAGCTGGGAGCAGCTCTTTGCCCTGCGCGACTTCTTGGGTTTCGATAAGAACGTTGTGGTGCAGGCCACGTGCCACGGCTCCGACAACTCGGCTCTGCTCGATGTACTCGAGCGCGCCGAAGACCGCGCCCGCGGTGTGGTGACCGTGAAAGCCGACGTCACGCACGACGAGCTCGCGCGCATGAACGAGCTCGGTGTGCGCGGTGTGCGCTTCAATTACGTCAAGCGACTGGTCGATCCCAAGCCGGATGACTACTACCGCCAGATCATCGAGAAAATTAAGCCGTTTGGCTGGCACGTGGTGCTCTACTTCGAACCGTCGGACCTCCAGGAGAAGTACGACTTCTTCACGTCACTCGGTGTGCCCGTGGTGATCGATCACATGGGTCGCCCCGACGTCACGAAGCCGGTAGACAACGCTGAGTTCGATCTCTTCTTGCGCTTCATGCGCGAGAACACGAACGTGTGGTCAAAAGTGAGCTGCCCCGACCGACTTTCGGTCAGCGGAAGCCCGCTATATGCCGATGTGGTGCCCTTCGCCAAAACTATCGTTGAGGAGTTTCCGGATCGTGTGCTGTGGGGCACGGACTGGCCGCACCCCAATATGAAGAAGGAAATGCCCGACGACGGCATTCTCGTTGACTACGTTCCGTCGATTGCTACGACAGCGACGCTGCAGCAGAAGCTGCTCGTCACGAATCCCACCAACCTCTACTGGAGCTGACCATGAAACCGAACTTCGAACAGTTCACGGACATCCCGGGCACCACGATTTTTACCATGGAAATGGCCCAAAAGGGCTTTCAACTCAACGAGTTCTGCATGAGCTTGCGCACGCAGGAGAACCGCGATCGCTTCCACGCCGACGAGCGTAAGTATCTCGACGAGTGGGACATGAGCGAAGACCAGAAGCAGGCCGTGCTTACGCGCGACTTTCAGAAGATGCTCGACGGAGGTGGCAACGTCTACTTTCTTTCCAAAATCTTTGCGGCCGAGGGCATGAGTTACGTGCAGGCCGTGAGCACCATGACCGACATGAACGTTGATGAATACCAGGCCATGATGGTGGCCGGTGGTCGCGACATCGAGGGTTGGCGTTCGAAAAAGGAACGGGGAGAGGCCTAGACATGGCGCGCATTGTTGCTGGCATCGCCACGAGTCACGTGCCCGCCGTGGGTCACGCCGTGGACTCGGGCCGCACCGAGGACGACTACTGGCGTCCCATGTTTCAGGGTTATGAGTTCTCGAAGCAGTGGATCAAGGACAACCCGGCCGACGTCGACATCATTGTGTACAACGACCACGCCTCGTACTTTGGCATGGACATCATGCCCACCTTCGGTATTGGAACCGCGGGCAAATACGAAATCTGTGATGAGGGTTACGGCCCCCGCCCGGTGCCCGTGGTGATGGGACACCCGGAACTGTCCACGCATCTCGCCGCGTCGCTCATCCTTGACGACTTCGACATGACGGTGCTCAACCGGCTCGACGTTGACCACGGTCTCACCGTGCCCATGTCGCTGATGTATGGCCAGCCCGACGCGTGGCCCACCCGGGTGATTCCCTTTCCCGTCAACGTGGTGATGTATCCGCAGCCCTCGGGCGAGCGCTGCCTCGCCATTGGCAAGGCCATCCGCGACGCCGTGCAGAACTTCGACGAAGACATCAACGTTCGTGTCTGGGGAACCGGTGGCATGAGTCACCAGATTCAGGGAGCCCGCGCTGGCCTGATCAACCTGCCGTGGGACCTCCAGTTCATGAACGACCTCATTGACCAGCCTGAGGTTCTTCAGCACAAGCCACACCTCGAGTACATGATCGAGGCCGGCTCTGAAGGCGTTGAGCTGATCATGTGGCTCATCATGCGCGGGGCCCTGGGTGACGACGTCAACGAGGTCTACCGCTTCAACCACGTTCCGGCGTCCAACACCTCTGTTGGCCACCTCATTCTGACTCCGAAGGACTAATCAGTGACCATAAACATGGCGGTTGTGGGCCTCGGCGCCTTCGGCCAGAAGCACTTGGATGCCCTGCAGCAGATTGACGATGTCACCATCGCCTACGTGGGCCACAGCAAGATGCCCGTAGCTGAAGAGGTAGCGGCAAAGTTCGGCGCCAAAAAGGCGTTCACCGACTATGCGGAACTGCTGGCTCAGCCCGACCTCGACGGCGTGATCCTCGCCACGCCCACGCAGATGCACCACGCTCAGACGCTTCAGGCCATTCGCGCGCGCAAGCACGTTCAGGTTGAGATTCCCATGGCCGACAACCTTGCCGGCGTGACCGAAATCGTTGAGGCGCAGCGTGCCGAAGGCGTGATTGCTATGGCGGGTCACACCCGCCGGTTCAACCCCTCACACCAGTACGTGCACAACCTGATTGTGAAGGATGAGTTTCACATTCAGCAGATGGATGTGCAGACCTACTTCTTCCGACGCACCAACATGAACGCGCTCGGTCAGCCCCGCTCGTGGACCGACCACCTGCTCTGGCACCACGCAGCGCACACGGTTGACCTGTTCATGTACCAGACCGGTGAGCAGGTGGTGAAGGCCAATGCGATTCAGGGCCCCAAGCACCCCGAGCTCGGCATCGCCATGGACATGTCGATTCAGTTGCAGACCGCCACCGGCAAAATCTGCACCCTGTCGCTGTCGTTCAACAATGACGGCCCCCTCGGCACCTTCTTCCGCTACATCGGCGACACGGCAACGTACATTGCGCGCTATGACGATCTGGTGACGGGTAAAGAAGAGCCCATCGATGTCTCGAAGGTGGACGTGTCGATGAACGGCATCGAGCTTCAGGATCGCGAGTTTGTGGCGGCGATTCGCGAGGGCCGAGAGCCCAATGCGAGCGTTGCTTCTGTGCTGCCCGCCTACATCGTGCTCGACCAGCTCCAACAGCAGCTCGACTACTAGCCGCGTCGAGGGCGCCTACGCGTTCGCGTGGGGAACCTTGATCGAGTGGTAGACCTTGTTGTAGACCAACTGCGTGGGCGGAACGAACAGGCTGTGGTAGTCGGCCTCTTCGAGCATCTCCACGATGTCGAGCATTTCGATTTCGCGACGTTTGGCGTTCTTCACCGTTTCCTCGAGGTAACCCGTCGCCGTGTCGCGCGTCATGGCGTCGAACGCGCGCAGCATCTCGTCGTGTGCCCAGTCTTCGAGACCCATGGCCTCGGCGGCCCACATGTAATCGATCACGGCACCTGCCAATACCTTCGACAGCAAGCTACGCGTGAGGTTGCGGGCGGCGGCGTGGCCGACCACCTCCGAGACCAGTTCGAGGTGCACGCCGAAGGGCGCGAGCCGATCGATGAACGTTTGCGCGCCGGGGCCAGCGACCGCGATGACGTTCTCACCATCGGTTTGTGAGACGGGAGTCATCTGCGCGGCATCCACAAAAGCGTTCGGAGCAAAGTGCTCGGCCAGTTTGCGCTTGAGCGCGGGGGTTGCCGTGTTGAGGTCGGCGAAGATCGCGCCCGGCGGCAAAAGCGCTGAAGCGCGCTCTGCGGCGCGCAGTGCCGCCGACGAGCTGTTGAGCGACAGCACCACATCGGCGCCCGCAACTGCCTCAGCAATCGTTTCAGCCACGGGCGTTGACGACTCGGGCAGGGGGCTGAGGTCGAAGCCGATCACGTCGGCACCGGCAGCGCCCAGTTCGCCGGCCATCAGTGACGCGGCGTCACCGGGACCGATCATGGCGATGCGAATGTTGTGGGTCACGGAGGGGTCCTAGGTGTGTAAGGGAGAGCAGGCTTCCAAAGTAGCAAAGACGTGTCGTGCCGGGGCTGAGGGCGCGAGAGAATGGACGGGCACGAGAACTCCCGAGCAGAGGAAGCACACCATGACCGTTCCCCGTCTTGCCGGCACTACTGAACTCGATCCGACCTCATTTGGCGGGCGAGACAACGTACTCATCTTGGGTCCGTCTCTGGGCACGGCCGCACCCCTGTGGGACGATGCCCTGCCAGCGCTCAGCGCCAACTATGCGCTCGTGCGCTGGGACCTCCCTGGTCACGGCAAGTCCGAGCCGACTCGCGAGCCCTTCACCATGGCGGAACTCGCCCAAGGCGTCATCGACCTCGCTGACGCGTTTGGCATCGAGACCTTTGACTACGCGGGTGTGTCGATCGGTGGGGCTGTGGCACTTCAGTTGGCCCTCGATTTTCCCGACCGGGTCAAGCACTCGGCCGTGGTCTGCTCGGCCGCCAAGCTGGGCGAGATGGCCCACTGGCAGGAGCGCGCCGACAACATTCGCGCTCAAGGCACGTCCATCCTCGTAGATTCCCAACGTCCGCGCTGGTTCACCGACGCGTACGTGGCGGCGAACTCAGCCAAGGTTGATGCCCTGTTCGACCTGTTGCGCGGTGCCGACCCCGAGAGCTACGCGCGGGCGTGTGAGGCCATCGGGGCGTTCGACGTGCGCGACCGTCTGCCCTCCGTTGATGTGCCGCTGCTCGTGATCTCGGGCGAACTCGACCCGGCTGCTACTCCCGAACAGGGAGCGTTCATCGCGGAGCAGGTGCCCGGTGCGCGGTTGGTCGTCGTTCCCGGAGTTGCCCACATGGCCGTCGTTGAAGATCACGCCGCGATCACATTGGCTTTGCGGGAATTCTTCTCCGCTTAGGCGCCTTGGTGTCCGGGTTGTCGCCCGGGTAGTTGCCCCGGAGCCGGTCCTCCGGGTGCGCGAATATTCGCTAACGTGGACTCACCCGCCGCATTCGTGTCGGCGACGAAAGGTTGTCTCGTGTACTTGAAAAGCCTGACCCTCAAGGGCTTCAAGTCGTTCGCGCAACCCACAACTTTTGCCTTCGAAAAGGGCGTCACCTGCGTGGTGGGCCCCAACGGTTCGGGCAAGTCCAATGTGGTCGACGCCCTGGCCTGGGTGATGGGTGAGCAGGGCGCCAAGACACTGCGCGGCGGAAAGATGGAAGACGTCATCTTTGCCGGCACGGCCACCCGCGGACCACTCGGTCGCGCGGAGGTCTCGCTGACCATCGACAACTCTGACGGCGCGCTACCCATCGAGTACACCGAAGTCACCATCAGTCGCACGTTGTTTCGCAACGGAACGAGCGAGTACGCCATCAATGGCGAGACGTGTCGACTGCTCGACCTGCAGGAGCTGTTGAGCGACTCCGGCCT
>JAIOXH010000085.1 GCA_021741765.1 Aurantimicrobium sp.
CGAGCACGAAGTCGTAACGCACTTCGGCGTTCTTTCCGCCGTCGATCTTGTTGGGGTTGAGCACGAGCTCGGGCTTCACCGCACTGGCGACGTCGTCGGCAATGTGGTCATCACCCTCGAAGTAGAGCTGCGTGGTGATCAGGTGGAAACCCGGAGCCGACACCTTCAGGTGAAGGTGAGCCGGTCGCCACGCGTGCCAGCCGGCAGCGGCAATCAACTGTCCGCACGCGCCATCGGTGGGGATTTGATAGGGCGCTGGCTGGATGGTGTTGATCTCGAAGTTGCCCTCGTCGTCGGCGATGATCGTGCCGCGGAGGTTCCACTCAGGCAGGCCCGGTGCAAACTGCGAGTAGAAGCCCAGGTCGTCAGCGTGCCACAGTTCGATCTGAGCGTTCTTGATAGGAGCGCCACCAACAGCGGTGACCTGACCGTGGAACTTGAGCGGCGTGCCCGGCTCGTCCGGACGCATAGCAATGGTTGCGGGCGTTGCGGCCTCGGGAGCATTGGGCACATAGTACGGACCCTCAATCGTTCCCTTGCTGCCCTGGCGCTTCGAGTTGTGCACCGTCTCAATGGTGTGCTCGAGCCACACATCGAGGAACAGTGGCCATTCGCCATCGGTGCCCATCTTGATGAGCCACGCCTTGAAAATGTTGTACTCGTCGTACGTCACCTCTTCATCGGCGGCCACGTCGTTGAGAGCCTTGACGAGTCGGGTGGCGATGCGGTTGATGCGGGCAACGTCGACGGTGACGTTGGCCTTTGACGCGCGCTGCAAGAATCCTTCGGTTGCGGCTGCACCCGAAGCCGCAGCCTTGGCCTCGGTTTCTGCTGCGTAACTGTCGTCAGTCATTTCTATCTCCTTCGTTGTGTTCTGGTGGGTTGCGTTCTGGTGGGTTGCGTTGTGGTGGGTCGTAATGGATGGTGCGGGGGAATCGAGATCAGATGCTCGAGGGATGCTCGGCGAGGGGGGTCACGGTAATGGTCATGTGGGCAAAAAGCGGCAACTTGGCAAGCAGATCGTGCAGCTCATCGTTTCCGGAAACGTCGAAGATGGAGTAATTGGCGTACTGGCCCACCACCCGCCAGAGCTCGGCCCAGTGGCCCGAGCGCTGAAGCTCCTGCGCGTAGGCCTTCTCGGTAGCTACGAGAGCGTCCCATTCTGCTTTCGGCATGGCGTGTGGAACGTTGACCACCATGTGAACAAGAAAGCGCATCGCAGTTAGTCCTTATCCAGTCGGTATGTGGCGAGTTTGTCGTCATCCAGGGTGACGCCCAGCCCGGGGTTTTGTGGAGCAACGACCCGCCCATCCTCGATGACCAAAGGCTCGGTAATCAAGAAGTCGCCAAACTCAAGAAAGTTCGAGAGCTCGGCAGCCCGGCGGCTGGAGAGTTCAAAAGCGGCGCCGAAGGCGACGGTCGCTGCCGACCCCAACATGGAGTCAATCTGGTTGCCCATCATGACGTCGACGCCCAGTCCCTCGCAGAGTCCCAATATCTTCTGCGACTCGGTGAAGCCCGAGCGGGCAGTTTTGATGCTGATGGCCGAGGCCCCGCCGTCGATGAGTTCCCGAGCGACATCACCCAGGGTGGGCACGCTCTCGTCGGCCATGATGGTCAGCGGCGATTCGGTGACGAGCCGCTTGCGTCCCAGAAGCTCGTGAGCATCACAGGGTTCTTCGAGATACAGAAGGTTGAGTCCCGCGCAGGCCCGGGCCACGCCTAACGCTTCACTCGCGCTCCACCCGCGGTTCGCATCGAGGTAGAGGTCGGTGTCGCGACCGAGTGCCTCGCGCAGTGCAATGCACGCGTCAACATCGAGAGATACGGGCCGGCGGCCCACCTTCACTTTGAAAGAGTTGATGCCGTACTTCTCGCGATACATGAGAGCCTCATCCACCATCTCCTGTGCGGGGGCAAACCCGACCATGTGAGATACCCGAACCGACGGGGTGAAACCGCCCAAGAGTTGGTGAACGGACTTGTCCACCGACTTTCCGATGATGTCCCACAGCGCGATGTCCACGGCCCCCTTGGCCGCGAAGTTGCCCACGGTACGCGCCATCCCTGCGCCAATCACGTTTCGCGCAAAGGGGTCGGCGCCGACAAGGAGGGGGGCAAAGAGGGTCTCAATGACGGCCACGACCGAGCGTTGCGTTTCGCCATAGGTGTAGGGGCGCGGCGGCACATCCGCAATCCCGACGATGCCGTCATCCGTGGTGATGCGCACCAAGACGTGGTCGGCCTTCGTCATCTGACCGCTGGCGAAGAGAAGCGGTTTGCGCATCCCGATTTCATAGGGGATCGCTTCGACGGTTGCGATTTTCATTGATCCCTCTCTGGGGCGTTCGTGATGAGTGCTTCGAGAAACGGCAGAAAAGTGAGCACGGCTGGTGACACCTCGGATCGTCGCCACGCGACGGCCAGGTCAACGTTGGGGGCATCGGTGACCGGAATGAAGTTCATGCCGCCGATTCTCAAAGAGGTGGCGGATTCGGGAACCAGGGCAATGCCGATGCCGGCAGCCACGAGAGACAGGAGCGTGGACGTTTCGGATGCGGTCTGAACCGCTGACGGCTGCACGTCTCGAAGGTGCCACGTAGCGGCAATCACCTGGGCAACAGTTGAGTTGGCGGGGTATCCCACAAAGTCCTGCTCGGCAAGGTCTGCCATGAGGAGCTCGCGGGAGTGCGTCAAAGGCGAGCCGGCGGGGACGGCGGCCACCAGCCTCTCCGAGGCGACGACGACGTGATCGATGAGTTCGCTCGCGAAGGGTGGCCGCAACACGGCGATGTCGATGGTGTTGGACTCAAGTCCGGCGATGAGACTGGGCGTGAGCTTTTCGCCGCTCACCTCAACCGCGAGGCCGTCGAATTTTTCGCTCGCCTCTCTCACCACGCGCGGCATGATTCCGTAGGTGGCGGTTCCTGTAAAGCCCACGCGAACGATTCCCTGCAGGCCGGCGCCCACTCGCCGAACGTTGGCCTCGATGGCGTCAAGCTCATCGATGACGCGACGTCCGCGACTCAAAAGAACCTCGCCCGCGGGAGTGAGGTCGACGCTTCGCGTGTTCCGCGTGAGCAGAGAGGTTCCGAGTGAGACCTCGAGTTGCTTGATCTGCTGGGAGAGCGGGGGCTGTGACATGCGCAGGCGCTCGGCGGCGCGACCAAAGTGAGTCTCTTCGGCCACTGCGATGAAGTAGCGGAGTTGACGCGTATCGATGGTCACTCTCCGTTCCTCCACACGAGCCTGATGGCCCAGATGTGTGAAACGCTAACAAGTCGGCATTTATATGCGCAAATACCTAAAGAGAAAGAATTCATACTCTAAACATATATATGCCGGCGAGAGTAATCGAGCAGCGCGGGGAATGCCGAGGCAGCTAGGCAGGGTGGTAACGGGGTTCTGGGCCGGCCAGGCATCTCCCACGATGGTGCCGGGGGGCACATTGCCAAAGAGTTCACGGGCGGACTGCACGAGGGCAGAAACCGGATTTCACTCCGCGAAGATCCGCAACGGTGTGGGCAGGTTTTCGCTGGGCACGCAGGCGCTCGGGAAAGATCGACAGGATGCGGCCGGCCAGCGAGAGGTCACGCGTTTCGATCGACACGTTGGCCACGCCCGCATACGCCTGAACGATGGGCAGGAACGAGACGGTGGCTAGAGCCGGCGCCTCGTTAACCTAGGGTGCCGGTGTCGGTGACGCACTCACAATGTCAATGAGAAAGAGCAGATCTTGACCGGCCAGCTGGTTACTGGACGAGCTCGTGCTTTCACCGTAGGCGAATTTTGCCGGAATGCTGACCAGAAGTTCACTTCCGACCTTCTGCCCGACGAGTCCAAGTCGGAATCCCTCAATCACGTTTCCGAGCGAGAACTGGGCAGGGTCGGAACCGTAGTTTCCATCAAACACTTGACCACTGCTCCACATAACACCGGAGTAATTCACACCCACCGTGTCGGTAGCTCCCACCACTGCACCGTCGCCCTGCTTCACAACGGCAACATAAATTCCTGCGGGGCGTGAGGCCCCCTCAAGGGAAATGGTCGGTGCCCCGTCGGCTTCGAATTCAACCGTCGGAAGACCCGTGTTCCATGGATAGACCTTGGGTACTTCGTCAAGTCCAAGGATGTCCGCGACCATCACGACCAGGTCTTGTGGCTGCAGGTTTACCTGTGCCAGTTGACTTGCTGTGTAAAGGTCACTGGCCGGCAGTACAGTTACCGTGCGTGATCCGACGGGCAGGCACTCAATTCCAGCGCGCACCCCTGAGGGCAAGGTGGCGTCGTTCGTTGTGAATGTCGTCGACAGGGAGTAAATCTCGGCGCCCGTAGCACCCGCGAAGAAGCTCACCCTGACATCGATGGTCTGACCCGATGCGGGTACTTGACCCGTGCCGTTGATGACGACAGACCGCTCGAGGGAATCTGTCGTGACACCGGCAGGAAGGTCGACGATGACGATACCGCCGAACTCGCCCGTGACCATAACGGCATCACTCGCTTTGCCGGCATCAAACACAAGGCATTCCGGGGAGAGTGCCGGCGAGCACGATGTCAAGCCCAGGGCGGCCACCAGAAGGGTCGTGAGCACAACAGCAGACGTCGTGCCTTTCACGCGCACCAGGCGCTCCCTAGGCGGTCCGCAGTGAACGAGCCACTTTGCCGCGTTTTTTGCCAGACGCGGGTTCTCGAACCACGCGGCGAATCCGGGTAATGATGAAGTCCACGCCGACTATGACAGCCGCGGCCAAGGGAACCCACAGGAGCATGACATATCCCTCGGCTATCCACGCGATGACCTCGACAACCGCAACACCACCAACCGCTCCCGCCCAGAGCATCACGAGGGGAATTCTCGATTGTGACTTCCACTGGCGCAGGGCGAGCAGGATCAAGAGTCCCGCAATGAGGTACCACAACAGCCACCAGGGAACGATGAGGTTGAGCGGGATAAGTCTTACCGCGGCGTGAGCCACGCCAGAACCCTGAGTGCTCATCTCAACGACGGCATTTGTTCCTTTGTCAAATTGCTGAACCTGCTGCATCGTGCTGTCCGACAGGAAAATATTGCCCTCCGCGTCCACGGTCACACCACCAAGATCTCGTGTTCCAACAATGCGAATGTTGTGCGCCGCAGGCTCCAGCACATCGATGGGCAGTAATCCGGCTAGTTGAACATTGCCGTTAGCATCAACGCGCGCAGAACCAAAGACAATGGCGTCCGTCGTGACGGCCAAATAAACCACGGAACCCGGCACGTATCCACTCGCCGACACAGTGACATCAAGCCAATACGTGGCGCCCGAGGCATCGACGTCTGCCAGTGTGCGCGGTGAACCGAATCCGCTTGCCTCAAAAAGGTCTCTCGCGTCCGATGTCATTGGTCCGGTCGTGACCTGTGACCAATCAACCTGGTCCACCGCGGTCACGCTGTCGAGCGTGGCAAATCCTGTCGACAGACGATCTTGAGATTCAGACAGTAATCCTGCGATTGCGACTATGTCGATAACGTCCGATTGGCTGAGAAGGAATTGGCCCGTCGTGCGGGAGCCCGATACTCTGATGACCACATCACTGCCAGCGCGGAATCCGGATACTGCTTCGGATTGCATTTCCGAGACCGAACGTACCGCGCTGTCTTGAAGCGCTGCCTCAAGCACTGTCATGCCTGTGCTCGAATCCGTTGATCCATCTCCATAGTCAATCGTCGCAGAAGATGATCCGCCGTTGCTGGCAGCAGGTGTCAGGGGCTCTAACAAGGGGAGTCCCTGGGGAACCCGCTGGGGCACGACAACTGCCGGCGGTGTGGTTGATGGCGTGACCGGGGGACTTGCTTGCGGCGCGACGGGGGGCCTCGGGGTGGCAGGCACAACATTGAACTGCCACACCGCATACAGCACGACGTTCGACGTGAGAACAAGCGTTGAGCTCGGCGAATAGGCCGTGCCCGTTCCGTTTGCCGCCGTGTTCCACGTGACGAATGAGTAGCCAGGACGTGACAGGGCGCCGCCACTAACCACCGAGATTGCTGGCCCGCCAACGGTGAAGGTCACGTTGCTGATGAGCCCCGAACCGCCGTTCGCGTTGAACTGAAGCACAAAGGTTGGCACGGCCCACTGCGCCGTCAACGTAATGTCGCCGTAACCGGCCGGAGTCGCAGATGACGCCGACGACGAAATGCTTGCCGTTGTCGCGTTTGTGCCCGTCAACTGCCAGCCGGCAAATGTGTAACCGTTCCTCGCGGGGGCCGTAGGCAACG
>JAIOXH010000086.1 GCA_021741765.1 Aurantimicrobium sp.
ATGCGCTAGAGACGACGGCGCAGACGTTGGCGTGCAAAGTACGCTGGGCGCATGACGATTCCGGCGCACTCAGATCACGTGGTGCCGTGGCTCCTGGATTCGGACCCGGCACTTCGTTGGCAGGTCGAGCGCGACATCGTGGGCGCGCCCGAAAACGCGTGGCACACAACGCGCGCTCGGGTGGCCCGCGAGGGCTTTGGCGCCCAACTGCTGGCTCTCCAGGATGCCGACGGCCAGTGGGCGGGCGGGGCATATTTTCCGGGGGACTTCGATTTTGATGGCCCTGAGGCCGCTGACGGAGCTGGTCAGCCCTACACCGCCACCACGTGGTCGCTCAATGCGTTGCGCGAGTGGGGGGTTGATGCGGCAGCCCTCACCGACACCGCTCAACGACTCGATGCGAACTCGCGCTGGGAATACGACGACCTGCCCTACTGGGGCGGCGAGGTGGACTGTTGCATCAACGCGTTCACGCTCGCCAACGGGGTCTGGCTCGGTGTTGATGTTGAGGCGAATGCCCAGTGGTTTGTGGATCACCGCATGGCCGACGGCGGCTGGAACTGCGAGTGGGAATCGGGATCAACAAGGTCGTCGTTCCACTCCACTCTCAACTCGCTCAAGGGTCTCCTCTGGCACGAACGGGCCACCGGCGGCACCGAGGCCACGCGCGCAGCCCGGCGCGCGGGGGAGCAGTACCTGCTGGAGCGCCGCCTGATGTATCGCTTGTCGACCGGAGGCGTCGTGAGGCCGTGGGTCGCGCAGTTCACGTCACCGTTGCGCTGGCGCTACAGCGTGCTGAACGCCGCCGAGTACTTTCGCGCGGCGTCACTGCACGACGGAACAGCCCCCGACCCGAGACTTGCCGAGGCCATGCTCGAAATCCGGCGTCAGCAGCAGCCCAACGGAACGTGGCTGCAGGGCCAACCGCTGAAGGGTCGCACGTGGTTCGAGACTGATGTTGCCGCAGGCGAGCCATCAAAATGGTTAACGCTTTATGGCTCGCGCGTGCTGGACTGGTGGGACGAGTCCGACGTTAAGGTCTGACAAACTCGTCTTAGCCGGTGTGTGCGTTGCGAGAGAACAGAGTCTCGGCCGTAGTCGGTTTACACGTAGGCTCAACAGAGGAGACAGCCATGACTCGCCCAGTAAACAGAGCTCTTGTTCGCGCCGCGGCCGAGTTTGCCGGCACCGCGGTGCTGGTGTGCGTCGTTGTGGGCTCGGGCATCATGGCCACCAACTTGTCAGATGATTTGGGTGTCGCGCTGATCATCAATACCATTTCCACAATCTTTGCTCTGGCGCTGCTCATTCTCACCCTCGGGCCCATCAGCGGCGCCCACTTCAACCCGGCGGTCTCGCTCGTGCAGCTCGTCTCGCGCGCGCAGAAGCCGGTCGAAACGCTCGTGTACGTGGTTGTTCAGGTGGCCGGTGCCATTGTGGGAGCAATCGTGGCCAACGTCATGTTCGACCAACCCGCAGTTCAGTTCTCGACGCACGCTCGCGTGAGCCCGGGAATGCTCCTGGGCGAGGTTGTCGCCACGGCAGGCCTTATTGCCATCATTGGTGTGCTCAGCTTTCGCAAGCAGGACGCACTGATTCCCGTGGCCGTAGCAGCGTGGATTGGGTCGGCCTACTTCTTTACGTCGTCGACGTCGTTTGCCAATCCCGCGGTAACCATCGGCCGTCTTTTCTCGAACACGTTCGCCGGAATCGATCCGGCTTCCGTGGCCCCCTATATCGGCGCGCAGTTGCTCGGCGCTCTCATCGGATTTTTCATTGTCAAGGGAGTTGTACGCGCATGAGTAATCGCAACCAGGTCATCGTGAAGCGCATCGGGCGCGTAGTGCGCGTTCTGGCGAGGCTTGCGCTCGGAGTTGCGCTCGCGGCGGCCGGGCTATCGCACCTCACCACCTCGCGAGCGGAGTTTCAGGCGCAGGTTCCCGCCTGGGTCCCCATCGACGCCGACGCGGTGGTTGTGATCAGCGGAGTGGTTGAAATCATCATCGGACTCTGGCTGGTTACTGGCTACCGCGCACCTCTCGCCGGCTGCGTGGCCGCGCTTTTTTTCATCGCGATTTTCCCCGGCAACGTCTCCCAGTGGATTACTCAAACGGATGCCTTCGGACTCGACACCGATAGCGCCCGGTTTATCCGCCTGTTCTTCCAACCGGTCTTGGTGCTCTGGGCGCTGTGGTCAACCGGCGCCTGGTCGTGGCTACGCGGCCTGAAGCGTCAGACATAGGCTAGAGCAATGGCGTTCGGATCGGGTATTGGGCGACAACTGATCCACGTTGAAAAAAAGAACCTGCTGATTCGACGCTCGATTCGAACGGCGGCCGTTGCCACGGGCTTGCCGCTGATTGCGTGGGCGCTCGGCGTGCCCGATGCCATCGTCCCCCTGGGCGTGGGGGCTCTCTTTGTGGGCATCAGCGAGTCGAACATCCACCCGGTGCGCCGGGCACGATTCATGTTGTGGACCACGGCCTGGCTGATGGCCACGAGCGCCCTGGGGTTTCTCGTGGCCGAAAACCCGTTTGTGGTCGTGCTGGCATCGGCGGTCGTGGCCGCAGTGAGCGGATGGGTGGGGGTGGCGGGGCCAAGCGTTGGTCTTGTTGGCGTGCTCTCCCTTGTTCTGTTCACGATTACGGACGGAGTGCCCGACAGCATGCGACTCTCGCTCGCTACGGTGGCGTTTGTGGGGTTGGGCGGTCTGGTTCAGGTCGCCCTGTTTTTGGTTGTGAACCGCTTACGAACGAGTGCTGCGGGCACGCCACCGCCACGCGCACCCACCACCCTCTGGTTTCGACTGACGCATCTCGGTGATCAGCGCGACATGTTCGTTCGCCACGCCCTAGGGGTGATGATCGCCATTGTGGTGGCCACGGCCATCTCGCAGTTCCTCGAGGTGCCTCACCAATATTGGATTCCCATGACCGTAGCGTGGATCTTCAAGCCGGACCTGAAAGACACGGTCATGCGGGTGACGGAACGCGTGGTGGGCACGCTGGCCGCCATTGGCGTGGCCTTTGTGTGGGAAACCTACGTGGGTTCGTCGCACGGCTTGCGGTTAATCGTCGCGGGGGTCGGTGCGTACTTGCTGCTCGCGTTTCTCACCGCCAACTACACTGTTGCGACCTTTGGCGTGACCTCGTTTGTGCTGGCACTCTTTGCCATGGTCGGCGACCTCTACGAGCAGACTGTGGTCTTTCGATTGCTGGCGACGCTCGCCGCCGGCGCCATCGTGCTCGTTGTTATCTTCGCCGCGAGGCAGCGAAAATCCCGCGGCAGTTAGCCCCAGCATGACTTCCTCCTTCGCGTGACGAGCCTTAGGCTCGTCTCATGACACCTGTGCTGCGCGCCGCCGAAGTCTTCGACCTAGCCTTCGGACTTCCCCTCCATATTCTTGTCAACCACGCCGTCGTGGTGCTCGTTCCGCTCGGTGCACTCGCCATGATTCTCATGGTTTTTGTACCGCGGTTGCGCAACCCCTTCTCATACGTCAGCGCGGGCATCACGCTGCTGGGCGCGGTGGCCGCAACCGTTGCCGCTCAGTCGGGCGAGGCCCTTGCCGAACGCGTGGGCGACCCCGGTGTACACGAGGAATGGGGCGACAGTCTCGTGCCGGTGGCATGGGCCCTTGTGGCCGTGAGTGTGATCTGGGTGGTGCTCACGCGGCAAAAAGCCGGACGCTCACGGGTGTGGAAGATCGTTGTTGCAGTTCCCGTCGTTGGCCTATCAATTGCATCCATCGTGCTCGTGATTCTGGCCGGTCACTCGGGGGCCGAAGTCACGTGGGCGAATCGTGTAGCAACGGATACGAGTGCTGTGGCGCCATCCCCAACGCCGTCGGCCACCGGTTCGTCAGAGGCCATGCCCACGCCGAGTGAAACAGCTGCCGGGCAGAACGTGCTGTCGCTCGAACTGGTCGCCCAGCGCAACAGCCCTGAAGAGTGCTGGAGCATCGTTGACGGCAGTGTTTACGACCTCACCGCGTGGATTGAGCAGCACCCCGGTGGGTCGAGACTCATCATTGGCATGTGTGGGCGTGATGCCACCGCAGACTTCAACGGTCAGCACGGCGGGGAGCGCGGGCCCGCTTCTTTCCTGGCTGAGTACCGGCTTGGCGAATTGGGACAGCCCGCTCCCTAACAACGGAAACACGCAAAGGCTAAGGCATGAATGGCTTACGAACTCGGGTTAGCGACGTGCTCGCCGCCGCGCTGATTGCCTTATCGGCGCCCGCTCTGTTCATCGGCCGAGAATTGCCTCTGTCGATGGGGTTGGGGTATGCGGCGCTGGTCGCCGGTCTGGGTATTGCGTTCGCGACAAACCGGCTGCTGGCGCGAGACCTGATGCTCATTGCGGTGCCTCTTATTGGGATCAGTCTGATCTCGGTCGAAGCCAACCTCGAGTGGGGCAACATCGCGCTGATGGGTGCCGTGCTCGCCGCGTGTGTGGTTTTTCCCTACGTGATGAGCCGCTGGGTTTTTCGTGATCACGTCGTGCGGTTTCCGGGGCGCCCGGGCGAACCCTGGTCACGGTGGGAGTGGACGTGGCTGGCCGCTGTGCTGGTGCTCGGCTACCTCATCCTGCCGGTGTTCTTTATCACCTCGGGCAGCTACCAGAACTGGCCGGCCGTCGAAACGCCGAGCGAAATCGCCCGCCTGTTCGTGGGCGTGGGCTTTGTGGGCATCTGGGACGAACTCTTCTTCATCTGCGTCGTGTTCGCGCTATTGCGCCGGCACTTTCCGTTCTGGATTTCCAACGTGCTGCAGGCGATCGTGTTCGTCTCGTTCCTGTGGGAGTTGGGTTACCGCTCGTGGGGCCCCGCCCTCACGCTGCCCTTTGCACTCATTCAAGGCTGGATTTTCGAGAAAAGTCGATCGGTGTACTACATCGTCACCGTGCACCTTCTCTTTGACGTTGTCGTCTTTCTCGTGCTCGTCTATGCGCACCATCCCACGTGGCTGCCGATTTTTCTCGTTGGGCCCCCGGGCCCATGATTTTCGAGCACTGTTAGTTTGCCCAACGTGAATAACAATTCTCCTCGAGGCTCCCGGCTGCGCGCGTTTATCGCCGCGACGCACTTCCCGCAAGCGCTCGCGATGGTGCTTCTGATGACGGTTGCGACCGCTGTGTGCGGGGGTGCGTGGTGGAGTGTGGTGCTGGTCCTGCTAGCCAGCGCCGCAGGCCAGGCCACTGTCGGGTGGACAAACGACGTCTCGGACGCCACAACGGACCGTGCGGCGGGGCGAACCACGAAGCCGACGGTTCGCGGCAGCCTCCGCCCTGAACAGCTTCGCGTGCCCATTCTGGTGAGTTCCGCGCTCACAATTCCGCTGTCTTTTGTGGCCGCCGGATGGGTGGGTGGCGCAGCGCACATCGTCGCGGTAACGAGCGCGCTGGTCTACAACTTCTGGCTTTCTCGAACAATCTGGTCGTGGCTGCCGTATGCCGTGTCGTTCGCGCTGATGACCGTCTTCATTGCTCAGGCAGCATCACCATTGCTGTGGCCCACGTGGCCCGTGATCTGTCTCAGCGTTCTGGTCGGCGTGATTGCGCACCTCTTCAATGCCATTCCCGACATCGCCAGTGATCGCGAGATGGGCCTCGGCGGACTCGCCGTTTCGCTGGGCAAGCGGGGATCGATCGCGCTTGCGGTGGTTCTTATGCTGCTCGCCGTGGCGATGCTGGCCGTGGTGATTCTGGGCTTAGTGATGGCAGACCTTGTTGCGAGCACGTGACTGGTGTCGTGAACCTAAGTAGTGTAAGCAAGAAGATGTAAGCGGACGCGGGTCACGTGATTCCGCGAAGAAACCGAGGAACTTCTCAGTCAACACAGGGGAGAGGTGCATGATGAGCTCGAATCCTCCTCGCCACACGGGGGCGTGGCGTCAGCCGACGATTGCGGCTGCGGTGCTCATCATTGCCGTTCTCACCATGACGGGCTGCGCCGGTGTTGAGCAGGCCACTCCGCGCTCTGCTGTGGGGGCTACCCAGCAAGCGGGTGTTGACGAGCAATCCGGGTTGGCCGGGCAAGACTGGGTCGTGTCGCTCGGCGATTCTTACCTCTCAGGCGAAGGTGGTCGCTGGGCGGGCAATCAAACCGGATCGACGAGCAACGTGGAC
>JAIOXH010000087.1 GCA_021741765.1 Aurantimicrobium sp.
ATCAGGTCGGTCTGGTTGAGCACACGGGACACCTCAGCGAAGTCGCCCTTGGCATCTTTGACCGCGCGGATGTTGGGGTGGTGCGACAGACGCAAAATCGTTTCGTAGTGAATGGGAATGCCCGCACGCCCCGGAATGTCATAGACGAGCATGGGCAGGTCGGTGGCATCGGCAATCATGCGGAAGTGCGTGAGCACGCCCGCCTGAGTGGGCTTGTTGTAGTAGGGCGTGACCGCCATGATGGCGTCGGCGCCGGCCTGCGCGGATTCCTGGGCCAGCTTGATCGCGTGGGCCGTCTCGTTGGACGGGCCGCCCATGATGATCTTGGCGCGAGAACCGGCCACCTTCTTGGCCACCTCGACGAGCTTGATTTTCTCGGCGTCGGTGAGGGTACTGGTCTCGCCCGTGGTTCCGGTGACCACGATGCCGTCGGCGCCGTTACTCACCACGTCGTCGATCAAGCGCTCGACGTCACTCCACAAAACTTCACCCTCGGTGTCGAAGGGCGTGACGAGCGCCACGAGCACCTGCCCGAAGGGATTTACCGCGTTACTCACTCGTCAAGGCTACCGGCAGTCACGCGCTAAGGCGCCACTCGGCCGTTGGCGTTGAACATCTCGTAGGTGATGGGCATGAGCCGGGCCCACGCATCCTCCATTTTTTCGGCCACCATTTCGATCTCACGCTGCGGGAACGACGGAAAGTGCGTTCCCTCGCGCTTGGTGCGCAGGCTCAAGAAGTTCATCAGGGATCGGGAATTCATGGTGACGTACATCGAGGAATACGTGGCGACCGGGAGAACTCCGCGGGCCACTTCGCGCGCGACACCGGCGGCAAGCATGCGCTCGTACTGTTCGTAGGCGAAGGTCACGGCCGACTTCGTTGCCTCTGCGGTCAGGGCAATCTGCTCAGGCGTACCGGGCTCAAAGTCATAAGAACCCGGCTTACCCACTTGGATCAGGTTGCGGTCGGGAGCCGGCACATAAAACACGGGACGCAGTTCCCGGTAGCGACCCGACTCTTCGTTGTAGCTGGCAATGCGGTGCCGCATGAACTCGCGGAAGACAAAAATGGGCGCCTGCACGTAGAAGGTCATCGAGTTGTGCTCAAACGGCGAACCGTGGCGGTCGCGCATCAGGTAGTTGATGAGCCCCTTGTCGCGAACGGCATCTTCGGCCGACGCCTCGCTGCGGGAAGCCTCGAGGGTGAGCTCACCCTGCGTGGAAACGCGCGCCGCAAAAAGCACGTCGGAGTCGTTGGCGCTGGAGCGCACCAGCTCGACGGTCACATCAGAACGAAACTCAATGTCAGTCACGCACACCAACATAACGGTCGGCGGTACGCGGCGACATTCGACGCACCGTAACGCTGCGTCACACAGGTAGGTCTTCGGGAACGCATTGCCTACCGTTGAAAGTAATGAACCCCTGGATAGTTGCCGGCATCCTGGCCGGACTCGTCATCGTAGCGACGGTGATTGGTCTGGTGGCTCGGTCGCGCGCAGGACGGGTGCAGGAGGTTCGAGGATTTCGCCTCGTGCGTGCCGCGGAGCTCGGCACAAAAGAACCCTTCGGCTCGAGCGCAACGCTCGTTCAGTTTTCAACCGAAATGTGCTCCCGCTGCCCGGCAACAAAGGCGCTCCTGATTCGCACCGCGGAAGCGCGTGGCGGCGTTCGCCACATAGAGGTCGACATCACACACCGCCCCGACATCGCAAAAAGCTTCAACATTCTGCAAACACCCACCACGCTCGTTCTCGATAACAGTGGCGCCATTGCCGCTCGCATCGGCGGAGCACCCCGACCTGAGGCGGTTCGTACCGCTCTCGATATCGCACTGAGGAGAGATCATGGCAACTACGTCATCTAAGTCCAACCCGCTCACGGCACTGCCCGGCCAAAAAGGCATCGACCCCCGCGGCCCCCGATTTGGTGCCGCCATCACGACCGTCCTGTTGGCCCTTACCGTGGTGCTGGGCTTGGTGGGCCCCTCCGTGGCAAGCGGAACCACCCTCGCCCAGCGCCTCGCCGACCCCGCCTTCTGGCTGTTGGCAGCAATCACCGTCCTGTTTGCGTGGGGCGCCTTTGGCGGAATCCAGTCGCACCCCTACGGAAAGTTTTTCCGCGCGGTGATTGCTCCCCGACTGGGCAAGCCCACCGAGCTCGAGAACCCCAAACCGCCCACGTTCGCTCAGCTCATCGGATTCGTGATTGGCCTCGTGGGTATCGTGCTCGATCTGATCGGTGTTCCCTACGGACTCGTCGTGGCCGCCGCCTTTGCGTTCGTGGCCGCGTTCCTCAACTCGGTGTTTGGTTACTGCCTTGGCTGCCAGATCTACGTGCTGCTCGCTCGTGCGGGTATTGTCGGACGCGGAGGCCAGACCGCCTAGCGTTGGTCGCCTCCCGGTTGGTATGACCTCGATGGTCTGGGAGGACTCATGACACAACGCGTACTCATCGCCGGTGGCACCGGAATGATTGGGCAGGCACTCACGGTCGCGCTTCGCGCCGACGGCTGGGAGGTGCACACGCTGACGCGTCAGGCTGACCGGGCAACAAGCGATTCACAGACGCACGCCTGGCAGCCGGGCGCGCCATTGGATCTTGATGCCCTCGGTGGGTTCGCGGCCATCGTGAACCTAGCGGGTTCGTCGATCTCGCGCATGCCGTGGACGGCACAGCGTCGCGCAGACATTCTCGACTCGCGCATTGCTGCGACGACGACCCTCGTTGACGCCATGGCGCGCGCCACTCAGCGTCCGAAAACCTTTGTGAGCGGATCTGCCGTGGGCTTCTACGGTTCGCGGGGTGACGAGATTCTCACCGAGCAATCCACGCACGGCGACGGATTCCTCGCCGACGTGTGTCGCGCCTGGGAAGACGCGGCGTTTGCCGCCCCGAAGGGTGTGCGTGTGGCCGTGATCCGCACCGGGCTGGTCGTGGCTCCCCGAGGAGCACTTGCGCCACTGCGACTGCTCACCCGCCTGTTCGTGGCCGGTCCGCTTGCCGGCGGTCGCGCCTGGTGGCCGTGGGTGAGCCTGCACGACGAAGTCCGCGCCATCGTGCACCTTCTGAACTCACGCTTGTCGGGGCCCGTCAATGTGGTGGGGCCAACGGAAGCGACATCGCGGACCGTGATGCGCACTCTCGCCTCAGCAATGAAGCGGCCGTTCTGGCTGCCCGCACCGGGTTGGGCAATTCGCCTCCTCTTGGGCCGAGCGGGCAATGAGCTGCTGTTGGCCAGCCAGCGCGTTCGGCCCACCGCGCTCGAAGCCGACGGATTTGTGTTTACGTCACCCACGGTTGATCTGGCCATCGCGGAGGCAATCGCCTGACTTTCTCGAAAAAACAGCGCGGGCTGTCTAGGGAACGAGAACGGCGCGACCGCGCAGCGTGCCCTCGTGCAAGCGCTCGTACGCTTTCGCTCCGTCGCTGAGCGCAAACACTTCGTGCTCGACAGCGATCTTGCCGGCGCGGGCCAACTCAAGAACCTCGATCAGCTCGGGGCGCGAGCCCCAGTACGGTGAACGCACGGCTACATCCCACGGGCCAATGCCGAAGCCCACGGGAAGCGATCCGCCGCCGACACCGACGATGGAAATCTCGGCCTCGGGTGCCACCACATGGCCCGCCATGCCTGCCGTGATGTCATTTCCCACGAAGTCGAAAACGGCAGCCACACCCACACCGTTCGTGAGGGCACGCACCTTTTCGACGGCCGATGCGTCGCTCATAAACGTGTGGTGCGCTCCCACCTCGCGCGCGAGTTCGAGCTTCTGATCGCTCACGTCGAGGGCCACCACGGTCACCGGCGAGATGGCACGCAGAATCTGAATGGCCATGTGACCGAGTCCGCCGGCACCGATGCACACGGCAACTTTGCCCGGCGTGAGCTTGTGCAGTGAGCGCTTGATGGCGTGATACGGGGTCAAGCCGGCATCGGTGAGCGACACGCTGGCCACGGGGTCGAGGTCTCCCAACGGGACGAGGTGTCGGGCCGCGTCGACAATCATGTAGTCGGCCATTGCTCCGGGCGCGCCGAGGCCAGGAGCCTGAATGCCCATCGCAGCCGCGTGCGGGCACAGCATCTCTTTGCCGACCACGCAGTAGTCGCAGACACCACAGCCCCAGGGGCCGTAGACAGCGACGCTGTCGCCCACGGAGAACTCGGTGACGCCCTGGCCCAACTCGGCGACCGTGCCGGCCCCCTCGTGACCGAGCGTCATGGGCGTGCGCCACCCCATGGTGGTGAAGACGTCTTCGGGCAAACTCATCACAAACTCGTCTGAGTGACAGACCCCGGCAGCAGTGATCTTGAGGAGCACCTGGCCGGCCCCGGGCGCGGGGCGATCGAGCTCCACAATCTCGGGAGCTTTGCCCACGGTGGTGTACTGCAATGCGCGCATTTTTTCAGCCATGACTCCACGATGACCCACGTTGCCCGAGGCACGTTTGACCCTGCGCGCTGACCGCGTCCGGTTTACTGCACGCTTTTTGCCGACCCGCCGCGGGAGGCATCCTGGCGGCTCAGCCGAATCGCCGTGCGCACGGCCGCACGGGCACGCCGGCGGTCGCCGCTCGCATCGTAGGCCAGGCCCAGACGCAGCCACGCGCGCCAGCTGCCGGGAGACGCTTCGACCTCGGCGGCAAACTGGGGAAACTCGGCATCCGCGTCATCTCGCAGGGGACGCCCGCTCGGATGGTGCCCGAGGTTGTCGACGGGGAGGCCGCCTTCCGTCTCGAGTATGCGAATAAGGCGAGTCGACGCTACGCCGAACATGAGTTCGCGCACGAGGGCCCAGATGCCCACGAGCGGCAGGATGACGAGGGCAACTCCCATGGCTGTCGTCACGCCGGTGCCAGAAATCAGAAGGGCAATGGCCAACTGCAGAGTAGCAACCAGGTAAACGACGAGAAGCACCGCCATGACAACGGCGCCGACAAGGGCACGCCTCACGATTCGGTCGAGAGGTTGATGACTTGGTCGAGCCCCACGAGGGTTCCGCGAACCGACGACAGGGCCCTCAGCGACGCCAGGATGCCCGTCTCGTAGGAACGATTCGAGAGCGTTGAGTGTGTGATGGTGATCGTCTCGCCGAGCCCCCCGAAGACGACGTCCTGCTTGGCGAGAACGCCCTCCATGCGCAGGCTGTGCACGGGGACGCCCGCGACGAGCTGTCCGCGTGCGCGCTGATCTGCGTGTGGTGCCTGGATGTCGTCATCGCGCACCACGGCGATGCGTTCTGCCGTGTTGACCGCTGTTCCCGAAGGCGAATCGACCTTGGTCACGCCGTGTGTCTCGACGATTTCGATGGAGTCGTAAAAGGGAGCGGCCAGCGTGGCCAAGTGTGTGGCGAGTGCCGAGCCCACGGAGAAGTTGGCGATGAAGATCACGCCAATGTCGGGATGAGCGTCAATCACAGGCCTCATGGTCGCGATGCGCTCGCGCGACCACCCGGAGGTTCCCACGAGAACGCTCTTGCCGTTCTCCACGGCAAACTCAATGACCTGTTTGCTGACTGCGGGCAGCGACACGTCGAAAACGACATCGGCCACAAGCATCTCGCTGAGGTCGCTGCGTGAGTCCAGGGCAGCCGCCAGCGTGAAGTCATCGGAGTCGTGCACAAGCTGGCACACGAGGGTGCCGAGCTTTCCCGAGGCACCCACGACGGCAACGGACGTAGTCATGGTTCTAGCCTACCTTTTGAGTCTTACGGCGAGTGGGGCTACGTGAGTCCCGTGCGCAGCGCTGGGGGCAGATGACCCACGTCGTTGTGAGTGACGAGTGTCCAGGGTCGTCCTGCTTTTTGAAACAACACCGTCAGCCCGCAGTGCGCCTGAGACAGCGTGAGCCACTTCCACTCGGGGGCGCCCAAGACCTCGCGCACGAGCCAGGCGATCACCGAATTATGAGTGACGAGGAGGTCGGTTTGGCCCTTCACCCCGTGGCCGAGATACTCGGACACGACATCAGCCATTTGCGCCGCACCCGCCTCAATTTCGGCGTCGGTGCGCGGAGTAAAGAAGGCTTTGTAAACCGCAGGCATATCCGCCGACGGGCCCGAAGGCACACAGTCCATCAGCAGCGCCGACGGTTTCGGGTCGATGTCGGGAAGCGACTCACGCAGA
>JAIOXH010000088.1 GCA_021741765.1 Aurantimicrobium sp.
AAAACCGATGACAAGACAACGCGGATGACGCGCAGCCATGGCAAGAATGTCGGGATTCTCCACTAGTTCAATGCTCGGATTCTGTCCCAGCGTCGTCTTCTTGAGTTTTCGTTCTGAGACGACGGCAGGCCGGTAGTCAGCTATGGCCGCCGCCATGATGAGCACATCCGTCTCGTCAAGACGTTCAACGACGGCACTCTGCATCGCTGCAGCCGTGCCCGCGAAAGTCACCTCCATACCCGACGGCGGCTCGATGTCCATGTGGCCGGAGATGAAGTGCACTGAAGCGCCACGCACCCGGGCAGCCTCGGCAAGAGCAACAGCCTGCCGACCGGAAGACGAGTTTCCTATGAATCTCACGGGATCGAGCTGTTCACGAGTGCCGCCCCCCGTGATCAGGACACGAACGCCGTCGAGGTCGCGTTCGCTCCGCCCTACAGCAGCGTAGGTTGCCGAAACAATGCTGTGCACCTCGGCCATGCGCCCCACACCGACGTCGCTTCCGGTGAGCGCACCCGCTGCCGGATCAACGACTATCACACCCCGCTTGCGAAGCAGTGCGACGTTGTGAACCGTCGCAGCGTTCTGCCACATCTCCGTGTGCATGGCCGGGGCCACAATCAGCGGACCGCGTCGGGCCAATACGGTGTTGCCCAGCAGGTCGGGGGCCAGTCCCGCTGCAATGCCGGCGAGTGCGTGCGCCGTTGCCGGAGCAATCACCACGGCATCAGCATTTTGGCCCAGGGCAACATGACGAACCTGCGAGACTTCGTCATACAGGGCGTCATAAACCGGATTGTGGCTGATGGCTTCGAGCGTCGATTTTCCAACGAACTCGTACGCCGCCTGAGTTGCCACCACCTGAACATCGTGACCGTCGAGAACGAACGCACGTATCGCACCCACGGCCTTGTACGCGGCGATGCCGCCACTAACGCCCACGACGAGGCGCAACCGCGAGGCCTCCCTCACGAGCTACTCCGCAGGAACGGTGAGAGTGAGCTTGTTCTCGTTGATCTCGCGCAGCGCAACGGTGAGCGGCTTGTCGTCAATGTTGGAGTCGACGAGCGGACCAACGTTGTCGAAGAGGCTGCCGTCGTGAAGGTCGGAGTAGTAGTCGTTAATCTGACGCGCGCGCTTTGCGGCGAAGATCACGAGAGCATACTTCGAGTCGACCTTAGCGAGCAGGTCGTCGATGGGCGGGTTGATGATGCCCTGAAGTTTGGTGACCATGAATTACTCCTGACTGATTCCCATCAATTCTAGGACGAAATGAACCGCGTCACTGACCTCATCGTTGACGACACACACATCGAATCGACCGGCCAGGCCGAGTTCGTGTTCAGCGGTGACCAATCGGCGCTTCTGTTGGTCTTCGTCTTCCGTGCCGCGCGATGCCAATCGGTCGACGAGCGCATCCCACGACGGCGGCAAGAGAAAGACCAGTCTGATCTCGGGCATCGCTTGCTTGACACTCATCGCCCCCTGCACGTCGATTTCGAGCAGGACGGGCTTGCCGTCGGTAATCGCTGTGACAACCGGCGTGCGTGGCGTGCCGTAGCGATGCTCACCGTGCACCAGCGCCCATTCCAGCAACTCAGAATCAGCGATCATCCTGTCGAAGTCCGATTCGGAAACGAAGAAGTAGTGTTCGCCGTCAATCTCTCCGGGACGAGGTGAGCGCGTGGTGACCGAAATCGAGACGAACGTGTCGGGGCGGTGAGATCGAACGCCGCTGGCCACCGTTCCCTTACCCACTCCCGATGGACCGGCAAGCACAATGGGCACCAGTGTTCGGAGTGGATCGCCGTTTCCCGCACGCTGCGCAAGAAACCGGCGCAGCGCATGCCGCTGGCGACGACCCAAGAAGCCGAGTCGCTTTCGATCCGAGATGGTGAGATTATCCAGGATGCTCGAGACCTTGCCCGCTCCCAGGCCCTTGAGGCACATCAGAAAGTCGGGAACACGGAGGCTTGCCTCGAACGATGCCGCGTCTGCACTGGCGACAGCCAGAACATCGAGCGGGCTTCGACTCCCCTGGCGCAACGCCAACTTCACGTCGGCTCTTCCGCGGCGTGCACGCAAGGCCGCCGCGGTTCCGGCGGCACTATCGACCTTGGGGGGATTCGAGGAAGGTTGTTTAGACAATGGCGTCCTGGACCTCGTTAGCTTCGCGCCGAACGGCATCTTCCACGCCCTCACGACCTGACTCGAGAATGCTGCGGGACTGGGCCACGATCAGCGTGGATGATGCTCGCCCAAATCGCGATCGCGCATCACGGACTGCGGCACCCTGAGCCCCGAAGCCTGGCGCCAATATGGGCATACCCTCGAGGTCGTCGTCGCTGAGGCCATAGGCAGTCAGATCGGTGCTCGCACCAATCACCACACCGACGCTTGATACCGCATCCTCAGACGTATCCGCCCGTGCCAGAAGACGAACCGATCTGACAACGTGGGCCGACACAGTCTCGTGAGAGTCGGTGAGGCGAGCCTCTTGTATTGTCATCGCTTCAGGATTTGATGTAACTCCGAGAACGAAGAGGCCGCGATCATGTGCCTCGGCGGTCTGGGCCACTCCCTCGAGTGAGCCAACGCCCAGATAGGGTGCCACCGTGAGCGCGTCGCTCGACAGCGCCGACTCGGGAGTCAGCCACGCGGTTGCGTAGCCGTCCATTGTGCTGCCGATGTCGCCACGCTTAGCATCGGCAATCACGAGAATTTCGGCGTCGCGTGCGCGAGCCAGCAGTGTTTCGAGTGCGGCAAATCCTGCCGCGCCGAATCGCTCGAAGAAGGACACTTGCGGTTTGACAATGCCGGCTACCCCGACGCACGCGTCAAGCACGCGAAGACTGAACTCGCGGGCCCCCGCTGCGGTGTGCTCCAGCTCCCAAATGTCGAGAAGGTAGTCGTGTGGATCAATTCCCACACAGAGGTGACCGTAACGCTGCCAGCTTTCGGTCAAGCGCTCTCCAAACGAAGTCATGCCGTGGCTCCTCGCTGTTCGTCGCGGCGGCGCTGATACTCCTGCAGGCTGGTGACCGTCATGCCCTCGCGAGAAACGTCAATCGACGCGACGGCAGCGCTGACCTGAGCCATGCTCGTAAAGAGGGGCTTGTCGGCAAGAACAGCTGCCGTGCGAATTTCGTATCCGTCGGCCATGGCACTGCGACCACTCGGCGTATTGTTCACGAGGTCGACCTCGTTGCGCGCGATGAGTTCAACAATCGTGTCTTCCCCCGACCGTTCGTTGAACTTTGCCACCACGCGAACCGGGATGCCGTTTCTCGCCAACATCTCGGCGGTACCCGATGTGGCCACGATGTCAAAGCCCAGTTGCGTGAGGCGGAGAACGGGCAGAACGATGGCGCGCTTGTCTCGATCAGCAACCGATACAAAAGCTGTGCCCGAGGTGGGTAGTCGCCCGAAGGCGGCCTCCTGGCTCTTGGCAAACGCGCGGGGAAAGTCGCGATCGATGCCCATGACCTCACCCGTTGACTTCATCTCGGGCCCAAGAATGGCGTCGACGATTTGGCCGGTGGGAGTGCGGAATCTCTTGAACGGAAGAACCGCTTCCTTGACGGAGATCGGCGAATCCGTGGGAACGCGCGAGCCGTCGTTGGCGGGCAGGAGGCCCTCAGCGATCAACTCGGCGACCGTCGTGCCCAACATGATGCGACTGGCCGCTTTGGCCAGCGGAATTCCCAGAGCTTTGGAAACAAACGGGACGGTGCGGCTGGCTCGCGGGTTCGCCTCGAGCACGTAGAGCACACCGGCACCGATAGCAAACTGCACGTTGAGCAGGCCCTGAACACCCACACCACGGGCAATGGCTAGCGTTGCTGTTCGAACCCGGTCGATGTCCGCGCTGCTGAGCGTCACCGGGGGAAGCGTGCAGGCCGAGTCTCCCGAATGAACACCCGCCTGCTCGATGTGCTCCATCACTCCCCCGATGTACAGGGTTTCGCCGTCAAACAGAGCGTCCACATCAATTTCAATGGCATCGTCGAGAAAGCGATCAACCAAGAGGGGCTGCTCGGGACCCACTATTGCCTGACCCACGATGCGCACAAAGTAGTCTCGAATCCCGGGCGAATCAAACACGATTTCCATGCCGCGACCGCCGAGAACGTACGAGGGACGAACAAGCACGGGGTAGCCGATTTCTTCGGCGATGCGCACGGCACCGTCGACGTCGATTGCGGTGCCGTTCTTAGGAGCCAGGAGTCCGGCCTCATCGAGGATGCGGGAGAACGCGCCCCGCTCTTCGGCAAGATCGATGGCTTCCGGTGTCGTTCCCAAGATGGGGATTCCTGCCGCTTTGAGCCCCTTGGCCAAGCCGAGGGCCGTCTGACCGCCAAGCTGCACGAACACACCAACGACCGTGCCCGACGCCTGCTCGGCGTGAATCACCTCGAGCACATCTTCGAGCGTGAGCGGTTCAAAGTAGAGGCGATCACTCGTGTCGTAGTCGGTCGAGACTGTCTCGGGATTGCAGTTGACCATGACCGTTTCGTAACCGGCGTCGTGCAGCGCAAACGAGGCGTGCACACAGGAGTAGTCGAACTCAACGCCCTGGCCAATGCGGTTGGGCCCCGAGCCGATGATCACAACCTTCTGCTTGTCACTCGGCGCGACCTCGGTCTCCAGGTCGTAACTCGAGTAGTGGTACGGCGTCAGCGCAGGGAACTCCCCCGCACATGTGTCCACCGTCTTGAAAACCGGGCGAAGACCCAGATCGTGACGCTGCTTGCGCACATCCTCCTCGGTCATGTTGCGCAACTGGGCAATCTGAGCATCGCTAAAGCCATGCATCTTGGCGACGCGCAGCGTGGATACGTCGAGACTCTTTGCGGCACTCACCACTTCGGCAACCTCGTTGATCAGGACAATTTGATCGATGAACCACGGGTCGATCTTGGTGGCGTCGAAAAGCTGCGCAGCGGTGGCGCCCTTGCGAAGGGCCTGTTGCACTGTCACGATGCGACCGTCTGTGGGCGTTCGTGACAGTTCGAGGAGCTCTACTACCGAGCGCGTTTCCTCACCCCAGTGAAACGAGCTTCCCCGCTTCTCGAGCGAGCGCAGCGCCTTTTGAAGCGCGGTGGAGTAGTTGCGTCCGATCGCCATCGCCTCGCCCACCGACTTCATGGTGGTGGTGAGGCTCGAATCTGCCGACGGAAACTTCTCGAACGCAAAGCGCGGAACCTTGACGACGACATAATCGAGCGTTGGCTCAAAGCTCGCGGGGGTCACCCTGGTGATGTCGTTCGGAATTTCGTCAAGGCGGTATCCAATCGCCAACTTGGCGGCAATCTTTGCAATGGGAAAGCCGGTGGCCTTTGATGCCAACGCCGACGAACGCGAAACGCGTGGGTTCATCTCGATCACGATGACGCGACCTGTTTCGGGGTGAACCGCAAACTGAATGTTGCAGCCACCGGTGTCGACGCCCACGAGCCGAATGATCTCGATGCCGATGTTGCGCAGGTTCTGATATTCCGGGTCGGTAAGGGTGAGCGCGGGCGCAACAGTAATCGAGTCGCCGGTGTGCACACCGACGGGGTCAACGTTCTCAATGGAACATACGACAACCGTGTTATCGGCCGTGTCGCGCATGAGTTCGAGCTCGTACTCCTTCCACCCGAGAATGCTCTCTTCGAGCAGCACTTCCGTTGTCGGCGACTCTTGGAGTCCCTGCGTCACGATTCGATCGAGATCGCTTTCGTCGTAGGCGAAGCCTGAACCTAGTCCGCCCATGGTGAAGGAAGGACGAACGACAACGGGATACCCGAGCTCGAGGGCGAATCCTTTCGCCTCCTCCAGCGTGTGGGCCACAAAGCTGCGGGCCACGTCCGCTCCAGCATCCAGCACAAGATTTTTGAAGAGCAGTCGATCTTCGCCCTTACGAATTGCCTCCACCTTTGCTCCGATGAGTTCGACGTTGTACTTCTCGAGAATCCCGGCTTCATGCAGGGCAATGGCCGCGTTCAACGCTGTTTGCCCGCCCAGGGTGGGCAAGACGGCATCCGGGCGCTCCTTGGCGATGATGCCCTCGATCGCCTCAGTCGTGATGGGTTCAATGTATGTGGCGTCAGCGAAGTCGGGATCGGTCAT
>JAIOXH010000089.1 GCA_021741765.1 Aurantimicrobium sp.
GAAGGGGTTTGCTGAGCGTGGCGACAGTGCCCACGCCATTGGTGCCCACAACGTTTTCGGCCAAGACTGCTCCGCGAACGGTACCCACGCGGTCGAGGTGGCTTTCGGCCTGGCGGTCTTCGGCCCAGCGCTCGAGAATCTGACCGCGCGAGTCAGCCAGCAGGAGGGCCAAACCGGTTCCTTCAAGATCCTCGGCGAAGCGGTTGAGGGGTGCGCCAAACATGTCGAGCAGGTGCTCGTCGAGAAGAGCTTCGGGAACGTGGGGGACATCGTGGAGGTTTCCAGGATCGCCGATGGCGGCCTGAGATCGCTGCCACGAGGCCAGGAGCTCGGTGGTTTGTGCTTCGCCCTCGTTGAGGCTCGCGAAGAACGTTTCCTTGGCTTTGCCGGTGACTCTATTGTCGAACAACTCGCTCATGGACCCACTTCCTTGTCGCGCCTTACTCGTTCTTGCCACTCAGCGACGGAGCCCGCCGCTACACCTATGCCGTGCAGTCCTGACTACAGAGTGCGCTTTCCCGACCCTCTTCGTCGAGGGGCGGTTCCATCCAATCGAAATCTGATGGCCACAGGTGGAGACCGTAGTATCGTATTACGAGATTACCCCATTATAAGTTTTTGCTGCTATTTTTCCCCGTCTCCCGGGAAATCGTATGTAAACCGTTACTCAAGGAAGCATGGCCAAACATCGTGACTCAGACAACTCCCCCCGTCGCAGACCTCCGCGGCCACGCCGTCATGACCGGCCTCTTTATCGCCGGCGCGTGGGAAGAAACCCAGAAGAAGTACCCCGTGACGAACCCCGCGGATGAGTCGACGATTGCGCACATGTCAGACGGAACGCCCGCTGATGCCCTGCGTGCTCTCGATGCGTCTGTTGCGGCGTCGCAGGATTGGCGTCTGTGGGCTCCTCGCGTTCGCGCTGATCTTTTCCACCGCACGCATGCCCTCCTCATGGAGCGTGCCGATGCGTTTGCCGACGTCATGGTGCTCGAAAGCGGCAAGCCGCGCGCCGAGGCGATGGCGGAGTTCAACCTCTCGGCCGGCTTCTTTCTCTGGTACACCGAGCAAATTGCTCACCTGCACGGAACATACGCCGAGGGGTCACCCGGCGGATATCGCGTCATCGAGACCCACCAGCCGGTTGGTCCGAGCTTTCTCGTCACGCCGTGGAACTTTCCCATGCTCATGTCGGCGCGCAAGGCGGGGGCTGCACTTGCCGCCGGTTGCACCGTCGTGATGAAGTCAGCACGAGAGACGCCCCTCACAGCGGCGCTGTTCGTGCAAACGCTGAACGACGCGGGCTTCCCGCCCGGAGTGGTGAACCTCATCCACACGTCGACGTCCGGGGATGTTTCGGCCGCCGTGATGGCAGACAGTCGCCTGCGCAAGGTCAGCTTCACCGGATCCACGGGGGTCGGTTCCACGCTGCTCTCGCAGGCGTCGGAGCACATCATCAATGCCTCCATGGAGCTCGGCGGTGACGGACCGTTCATTGTTTTGGACGACGCCGACATCGATCTGGCCGTGGACCAGGCCATCATCTGTAAGTTCCGCAATGCCGGTCAAGCGTGTGTGGCGGCCAATCGCATCATTCTGCACAGCGCCATCGCTAAAGAGTTCACCGAGAAGTTTGTGGCCAAGACCAAGCAACTCAAGGTGGGCGACGGCTTCGATGCCGACGTCGTTGTGGGGCCCGTGATCTCTGGAAAGCAGCGTGACCGGGTGGTGGGACTTCTCGCGTCATTCCAGAAGGAGGGCGCACAGTTGCTCACCGGCGGTGGCATTGTTGACGGCCCCGGCTACTTCTTCGAGCCGACCGTCGTCACCTTCCCCAACCTGAAGCACGCGTTCTGTAACGAAGAGCTCTTTGCTCCCGTCGCGGCACTCTACGAGGTCGGCTCGACGGCGGAAGCGCTCGAGTTCGCGAACGACACACACTTCGGCCTCTCGGCCTATGTGTTTACGGGGGATCTCTCCCGTGCCGTCACCATCGCCGAGCGCCTCGACTTTGGCATGGTCGGCGTAAACCGCGGAATCATGGCGGATCCGGCCGCCCCCTTCGGCGGCGTCAAGGCATCGGGCCTGGGGCGCGAGGGTGGTCACGATGGCATTTACGAATTCATGGAGCGCAAATACATCGCGCTCACCGTCAACGAAAAGGCAGGGTTACTGTAATGGGCGCGACCATTGAAAACACCCTCGGGCTGGGCCTCGTGCGTCAGCCCAAGGCTGTCTACTTCGGCCCCGGCCAACGGCGCCAGATTCCGTTTGTCGTGGCACCCCTCGGAAAGCACGTGCTCATCTGCACGGACGCGCGCATGGCCACGACTCCGGAGTTTGAGCAGATTCACGCGGGGCTGGTTGCTGCCGGAATGACGGTGTCTGTCTATTCCGACACGGAGCCCGACCTTCCGCGCACGAACGTTGTCGACCTCCAAGAAAAGTTCTCACAGGCGGGCATCGATGTCGTCGTCGGTCTCGGCGGCGGAAGTTGCCTCGACATGGCCAAGGTTGCTGGTCTCGTCCTCGCACGCGGTGGCGATATCCGAGATTATTTTGGCGAGAACTTGGTTGATGGCCCCGGACTTCCGGTTATCACGGTGCCCACCACGGGTGGCACGGGGGCCGAGGTGAGCTGTATCTCGGTGGTCTTTGATGACGAGAAGGGAATGAAGGTGGGCGTCGGAAGCGCTTATCTCGAGGCTTACGCTGCCATTATCGATCCCGAACTCACGCTCACGTGTCCTCCCGGTCTCACCGCGGCCACAGGCGCTGACGCGTTATCGCACCTCATCGAGTCGTTCACTGACCGCGCCAAGAACCCCACGGCGGAGCAGGTCGACAAGCACCTGTACGTGGGCAAGAACGTGTTGACGGACTTCTTCTGCCGCACGGGCATTCAACTCCTCAACACCTCGCTCGAGGCTGTTGTGGCCAACCCGAGCGATATTCAGGCGCGGTCTGACACCATGCTCGCTGCCTACTGCGCCGGCATGGCGTTGAACACGGCGGGCACGGCCGCAGCGCACGCTATCCAGTCACCCATCGGTAACCTCACGCACACCCCTCACGGGTTCGGTGTGGGCGCCCTGCTGCCCTACGTGATGCGTTACAACCTGACCGTGCGCGTATCGGTGTTTGCCGAGATGGGACGACTCATGGGGGTAGCCACTGCGGATCAGCCCGAACTCGAACAGGCCCATGCGGCAATTCTCCGCGTGGAGACGATTCTTGGAGCGCTCGGCGTGCCCCTCAACCTCAAGGATCTCGGTCTCGAACCCGAGCACTTCGACTTCGTGGCTGAGCAAGCAATGTTGGCCACGCGCCTCACGGCGAACAATCCGCGTGACATGACCAAGGACGACATCGTCAAGATTCTCGAGCGCGGTTACGCCGATGACCGTTCGTGGTGGCAGATTTAGCCAAGACCCTCATAGCGACAAGAACGGGACATCAGATGAATCGAACAGTGGCGGTTGCCGGTGCGGGTTCTATTGGTGTTGCGTTCTCGGTGCTTTTTGCCAAAGCGGGGTTTCAGGTGCGCCTGTGGGACGCTCTCCCCGGAGCCTGCGACCGCGCACTAGCCGAGGTGTTGGTTCGGCTCGAGCTGCTCAACGAGTACGGGCTCCTTGACGAGTCGCCGCAGACAGTGGCAGCGCGCATTTCAACATTCGACGTTCTCGTTGAAGCACTCAAGGGCGCCGAACTGGTTCAGGAGTGTGTTCCGGAAAAGCTCGAGATCAAGCGCGAAGTTTTTCAACAGCTCGGCGCCTACAGCGAACCCACCGCCGTGTTGGCGAGCTCGAGCTCGGCCATTGCGGCGAGTGAGTTTGCCACGGCGACGCCCGCGAGGGATCGTGTGTTGATCGGCCACCCCGGCAACCCGCCGTACCTGATTCCGGTCATCGAGGTCGTGCCCTCCCCGCTCACTGCGAGCGATGTCGTAGATCGGGCCACGGAGATCTATCGGGCGGCCGGGCTCAAGCCCGTTCTCGTGCGCAAAGAGCTCGAGGGTTTTATTTTCAATCGACTCCAGGGCGCGGTTCTCCGCGAAGCTTATTGCCTCGTGCGTGACGGCATTGCCTCGGTCGATGACATCGACGAAGTGATGCGCAGCGGACTCGGCAGGCGCTGGACGTTCATCGGCCCGTTCGAAACCTCCGATCTCAACACGCGCGGCGGCACTGAGTCGCACGCCGAGAAGATGGGCCCCGCGTACGAACGAATGGGCGCCGAGCGCGGTCAGCACGACCCGTGGACGCCCGACCTCGTTGCCGACGTGGTGGAGCAGCGTCGCAACATTCTTCCCCTGGACGACTGGGACGCCCGGGTTCGTTGGCGAGACGAGCAGCTGATGAAGTTTCTCCAGAGGTTCAAGGTGGAGCTAGCCGAAGATCAGCCGCGTCCCGCGACGAGCAGCTCGGGCCACTAGCGCCTCGGGACAGACGCGCCTCGGATTGCTCAGTCGTTTTCGGCGACGATGTGCTTGTCGTACTCAAGAATGGCCAGCTCACCGGCGAGCAGAATGTGCTCCTGGCACGCTGTTTTGGCACGCGCCGGGTCGCGGTCCACAGCAGCTGCCTGAACAATTTTGCGAAGCTCTTCCATGGAAATACGCACGCGCTCTTCGTCGACGAAGGCGAAGTGGCGAAAGATGCCAATACGCGAGTGAATGCCCCGCAGGCTTGACGTCAGCACCTCGTTGCCCGCACCATCCAGCAGGAGCGTGTAGAAGCGATCCTTCGCTTCACCACGCGACACCTCGGTTCCCCTCAGGTAAGTGGTTTCCATCTCGGCAATATGCGCCACGAGTGCGGCGACCTGCTCGGTCGAGGCGCGTTCGGCAAAAAGTTGGCCGGCCAGGCCCTCCATGGTGCCCCGCATCTCGTAGAGATCGCGGATGTTGTTTTCGGTCAGCACCGTAACGATGGGCCCCCGATTGGGAAGCATGGTGATCAGGTGTTCCGACTCCAGCTGACGCAGGGCCTCGCGAACGACCGTTCGAGACACACCGTAGTTCTCACAGAGGGTGTTTTCGAGAAGGCGCTGACCGGGGTGAAGCACATCATCGAGAATTTCCTGGCGCAGACGCTCAACGACCTGTTGGCGCAGGGGGGCTGCACTTTGGGTAATCGTTGTGGTCGCCATCATGAAATCACTCTATTGGCGAAGTACGCATTCGGCGGGTAGGGGCCCGGGTCTAGCGCGCGCTCCAGTCGGCAGCGGTGTAGGTCAGCGGATAGTAATCAACGGTCACACCCAGTTCTGCGGCAGCCCGGAACGGGAAGTGGGGATCGCGAATGAGTTCTCGCCCCATGAAAATGGCGTCGGCGTGACCGTCGGCCAAGATGGACTCGGCCTGGCTGGCACTCGTGATCTTGCCCACGGCGGCTGCGGCCACGTTTCCCAGTTTGCGAACCGTCTCGGTGAGAGGAACCTGATATCCGGGAGAGACCGAAATAAAGATGTCGCGGATGAGTCCGCCACTCGAAATATCAAAGAAATCAGCGCCGCGCTCGTGAGCCCAGTGTGCGACCTGTGCGGTGTCTTCCGGCTTCCAGCCGTTGTCTACCCAGTCGGTGCCCGAGAATCGAACGAAAAGAGCGATTCTCTCCGGAACGACCTCGCGGATGCGGTCCACGATTTCGAGGAGAAGTCGGGCGCGGTTCTCGAGCGACCCGCCGTATTCGTCCTCACGCTCGTTGCTCAGCGGTGAGAGGAAGTTGTGAATGAGGTATCCGTGTGCCGCGTGAATCTCGAGGACGTCGAATCCGGCCTCTACCGCGCGAACAGCTGCCGCACCAAAGTCATCGATGACCTTGTTAATGCCGGCCTGGTCGAGCACGTCGGGAACGTCTAAGCCGGGGCAGGCGATGGGGGAGGGGCCAACGGGCCGCCAGCCTCCCTCGGCGACAGGCTTTGTGACTCCGGCGGCAGCCGTGAATCCGCGGTAGTCGGAGCCCTTTCGTCCTGAGTGAGCGAGCTGGATGCCCGCGGCGGCACCCTGCTGGTGAATGAGGTCGACGATGCGCTTCCACTGGTCACGCTGTGCGTCGTTCCAGATGCCGGTGCACTCGGAGGTAATGCGGGCTTC
>JAIOXH010000090.1 GCA_021741765.1 Aurantimicrobium sp.
ATATTGTCAATGCTCTGTCGCAGGGAAGCCAAGCGAGCTAGCGCCTCGTCACCGAGGTCGTCGTGCGCATCAGCAGCCATGTAACGACTTTAGCGCAGGCCCACACGGCGAAAGAGGAGTGAATTCCTCTGCCCTTGCGGTGCGCACCCTCGAGTGGATGCTGACGCCGTCGGACTAATCGTCATCACTAACGTTGCCGCGTCCGCCACCACCGCGTCCGCCATCATCGCGTCCGTTGTCGCCACGTCCGTTGTCGCCACGCCCGCCATCACCACGTCCGTTGTCGCCACGCCCACCATCACCGCGTCCACCATCACCACGCCCACCATCACCACGTCCACCATCGCCGCCGCCGGATCCCGCGTCATCTGACGACTCGGGATCATCGGCATCCCCAGAATCGACCGAGTCTTCGGTGTTTTCCACAGGGGCTCCCGTGCGGGCCGGAACGTTTCCGATACCCCCATCAGGTGTGCCGGGCTCGCCCTCAGATCCGTCATCGCCCACAGTGCCGTCGTCTTCGACGACTTCTTCCGAGAAGGGTGATTGGCTCCATGAATTTGACTCCTGGTCACGGTGGTCCTCGAAGACGTCAGCAAGGCCCGAAAGCATCGCCGGATTCTCGAGGAGGCTCGCTACCTGCGCACTGATGGCCGGATCAATCACGCCGGCGTCAATAGCGTCAGCGAGCTGCCCCACCAACTCCTGCGAGAGGTCGGCGGAAAGCTCGTCGAGGCCAAGGTTCTGCAGTGTCGCGCCAACGAGGGCTTGCGCAATGGCATCGTTCGTGGCCCCACTGGCCGGATTGGCCACAAAGGCAACCGGCACACTCAAGCCCAGTCCGAGTCCGATGACGATCAAGATTTTGCGGATCATTCGCTTGCCACCGCCACGTCCGTCTCGGCACGCTGGCGCCAGAGATTGAGGGTATTGGCCAGAATTGCGTCTCGAGCGGCGTTCACCTCGGCTGAGGAAACAATGCTCTTTTCGACGGCAGCTTGTATGTCTCCCGACGACAGGATGACAGCGGCAAGAAGGACACCGTCGGCAGACACATTGTTGGGCAACTCATCGGTAAGGATGTTGCCTGATTCAACGCCAGTGGGCAACGAGCACGCAGCGAGTGTTCCGAGGGCAATGGCACCCACGACGAAAGCCACAAGAGCTCCGGTCACTATCTTGCGCATCCCTCCAGCGTAAGGGAATGGCGCGTTGACGTTCTGTTTGCGATGTCAAAGGTTTGACCAAGGATTTCGGCTCGCGCACCGGTCGGGCGCGCCGTTAGGTCGACCTAGACCAGATCGTGACGCACCACAATGGCATCGCGGGCCGGACCGACTCCAATGGCCGAGAAGCGGGCACCGCTCATGGCCTCAAGCGCGAGAACATACTTCTGGGCGTTTGCCGGGAGGTCGTCAAACTTCCGCACGCCCGTGATGTCTTCGGTCCAGCCAGGGAAGTTTTCGTAAATCGGGGTGGCGTGGTGAAAGTCGCTCTGGTTGACCGGCACCTCATCGACCCGCGTGCCGTCGACGTCGTAGGCGACGCAGACGGGAATCTGATCGAGGCCCGTGAGCACATCCAGCTTGGTAAGCACGAAGTCGGTCACGCCGTTGATGCGCGTGGTGTAGCGCGCGATGGGAGCGTCGTACCAGCCACAGCGGCGCGGCCGACCTGTGGTGGTGCCAAACTCAAAACCTTTGGAACGGAGGTATTCGCCCGACTCATCGAAGAGCTCCGTGGGGAATGGCCCCGAGCCGACGCGCGTCGTGTACGCCTTGACCACGGCAATCACACGGTCGACGCGCTTCGGGCCGATTCCCGAACCCGTGAGGGCGCCTCCGCTGGTGGCGTTGGAGGACGTGACAAAGGGATACGTGCCGTGATCGACGTCGAGCATGGTGGCCTGTCCGCCCTCAAAGAGCACGGTCTTATTTGCATCGAGCGCGTTGTTGAGCTCGAGCGAGGTGTCACACACCATAGGGCGCAGGCGATCGGCAAATGACAAGAGTTCGGTTATCACCTCGTCGGCCGTGATGGCGCGGCGGTTGTAAATCTTGACGAGCAAGTGATTCTTAATCTCGAGGGCGCTCTCCACCTTCTGGCGCAGAATTCCCTCATCAAAGATGTCTTGCACGCGGATGCCCACGCGGTTGATCTTGTCAGCGTAGGTAGGGCCGATTCCGCGGCCGGTGGTGCCTATCTGTCGCTTGCCCAAGAAGCGCTCGGTCACCTTGTCGAGTGTGCGGTGGTAGCTGGTGATGATGTGGGCGTTGGCGCTCACGCGAAGGCGTGAGACGTCGATGCCGCGCGACGACAGCGCCGAAAGCTCGCCAAAAAGCACCTCGAGATCAATCACCACGCCGTTTGAAATCACGGGAGTCACACCAGGCGTGAGGATTCCCGACGGCAGCAGGTGCAGGGCGTACTTTTCGTTGCCCACCACCACCGTGTGGCCGGCGTTATTGTCGCCGTTGAACTTGACCACGTAGTCGATGCGACTGGCTAGGAGGTCGGTGGCCTTGCCCTTACCCTCGTCGCCCCACTGGGCGCCCACGAGAACGATTGCTGGCATGACGATTCCCCTCGTCGATGTGTCGGCGAAGCGCAAGACGCAACCTGCCAGTAATTGATTCTATCTCGCTTGTCGCCGGTCGAGCTTGTCGAGGCCCGATTTCGACAAGCTCAATCAACGGCAGGCAGCTCAATCAACGACGGCGTGCTGTAATACCCACGAGTGCATGGTGACGGCCGCCGCCGCCGACGCGTTGATGGATCGCGTGGATCCGAACTGCGTAATCTCGATGACGTGGGTCGCCAGGGCGATCGCCTCGGCAGACAAACCGGGGCCCTCCTGGCCAAAGAGCATCAGACATTTCTCCGGCCAGACAAAGGTCTCGATGGGCACGCAGCCGGGAACATTGTCGATGGCGAGCACGGGCACAGCGTTCGCAGCGGCCCAGACGCCCAGGTCGGCCACGGTTTCGTGGTGCATCACGTGCTGGTAGCGGTCGGTGACCATGGCACCGCGTTTGTTCCAGCGTTTGCGCCCCACGATGTGAACGGCCGCCGCCCCGAACGCGTTCGCACTACGAACGATGGAACCAATGTTCATGTCGTGCTGCCAGTTCTCAATCGCCACGTGAAACCCATGGCGATGAGCGTCGAGATCAGCCACAATCGCGTCCATGCGCCAATAGCGATAGCGGTCAATGACGTTACGGGTATCGCCTTCGCGCAGCAGCTCGGGGTCGTACTCATCCCCGGTGGGCAACGGGCCCGCCCACGGACCAATGCCGGAGGTACTCAGTTCGTGCGTTGGCGCAGGAATGTGCTCAGGGGTATCCACGTCTGAAATCTAGACCGGATCGGAGATTAGTTCGCAATTACCTGTACCGCGATCTCTGTTTATTGCAATTTATGTTTGTAATCACTGCCTGACTAAGTATTGGAAGACATCAATAGGTGTGCGCGATGATATGAACATGTCAGAAAACTCCGTATCACAAGAAGACTTTGTTGAAATTCTCGGCGGGCTGCGCCAGTTCATTCGAGAAAAGGTCATGCCTCTCGAGCGCGAAATCGCTGAGGGTGACGCCATTCCTGAGTCCCTGCGCTCTCAGGCCAAAGACCTCGGGCTCTTTGGTTATGCCATAGGCCAAGAGTGGGGCGGCATTGGGCTCGACCCCGTTCAAGAGGCGGAGCTGGCAATCGAGTTGGGCTACACCAGTCTTGCTTTTCGTTCAATGTTTGGTACCAACAACGGAATTGCCGGACAGGTCATCTCCGGTTTTGGCACAGATAGCCAAAAGGAGACCTGGCTTGAGGGCATCGCCAGCGGTGACATTGTGGCTTCGTTCGCTCTCACTGAAACCGGCGCCGGTTCGAATCCCTCAAGCATGCGCACCAAGGCCGTCACAACGAAGAGCGGCTGGAGCATTTCTGGGGAGAAGCGTTACATCACCAATGCCCCGAGTGCTGATGTCTTTATCACGTTCGCCAAAGTGACGGACGACGCGGGAAAGAGCGCTGTTGAAGTGTTCATCGTTCCCAGCAATTCCCCCGGCGTGACCGTCGGCCCGCACGACAAAAAGATGGGCCAGGCCGGGGCCTGGACTGCTGACGTGCACTTCGATGAGGTTGCGGTGACAGAGGATGCGCTCGTCGGCGGCAAGTTCGGTGTTGGTTATAGAGCCGCGATGACATCGCTGGCGAAGGGCCGGATCACTATCGCTGCTCTCGCCGTTGGCCAGGCACAAAGAGCCCTCGACGAGTCTCTCTCCTACGCGGCGATTGCCAAGCAGGGCGACGACATCATCGGAAACTTCCAGCTTGTTCAAGCAATGTTGGCAGATCAGCAGGTGGGAGTCTCATCCGGGCGAAGCCTCGTGCTCGATGCGGCACGCAACTACGCCAGCGGCGCCGACACGCGCATTGGCCCGTCAGTGGCAAAGCTCTACTGCACCGAAATGGTGGGGCGCGTTGCCGACCTCGCCGTTCAAATCCACGGAGGGGCGGGTTACATTCGCGACTACTTCGTCGAGCAGATTTATCGGGACGTTCGCCTGCTTAGACTCTACGAAGGAACAAGTGAAATTCAGCGCCTCATTATTGGGTCTAACCTCGTCAAGCAAGAGCTAGCGTCGAACTAGTAAGTGGGTCCTCCGTGAAAATTGTTGTCCTCGTAAAGGAAGTCCCCGACACCTGGGGGGAGCGCCTTCTCGACCTTGAGACCGGTCTCGCCGATCGTGTTTCGAGTGAGCGCGTGATTGATGAGATCGTTGAACGCGGTCTGGAGTTCGCCATTTCCTTCGCTGAGAAGAATGACGGCACCGAGGTGATTGCTCTCTCGATGGCGCCTGAGGAAGCAACGGGCACGCTCAGGAAGGCCCTCGCGATGGGGGCCGACCGTGGGGTCCTCATCGTTGACGAAGCGCTTCACGGGGCCGACATCACACTCACGGCTCAAGTCCTCGCCGCGGCTCTTGAACACATCGGTTTTGACCTCATCGTGTCTGGCGACCAGTCCACCGACGGTGCCGGCGGAGTTGTTCCTTCTGCTGTTGCCGAACTTCTTGACATTCCGCAACTACCCCGGTTGGCGACTGTAGATCTGAACGAGAAGGAGGTGACGGGCGCTCACGTAACAGACCGAATTACTCTGAGCCTTTCCGCGCCCCTTCCCGCGATGATCTCAGTATCCGAGCGGTTTGCCGAACCTCGCTTTCCCAACTTCAAAGGCATCATGGCGGCCAAAAAGAAGCCGTTTGAGGTCCTCGGAATTGCCGAACTCGGAAAAAACATTAGCGTCCTTGATCGACCTCGGTCGATCATGACGGAGATTGCGGGAAAACCTCCTCGTGAGTCGGGAGTGAAGGTTACTGCCGACGAGAACTCTGGGCGCGATCTCGCCGAGTTCCTCAAAAAGAATCAGCTGATTTAGGGCGGACACCATGACCAACAACATCCTTGTTCTCCTCGACGTCTCTGCCGACGGCAGTCTCGCCCCCAGTTCGCACGAACTGCTCGGAGCGGCCGAGTCCCTCGGAACGCCGGTAGCACTGCTGGTTGGTTACGCCGAGCACCGAGATGCCCTGGCTCAAGCCGCGGCTGATGCCGGTGCCACTAAGGTTCTCCTGGCCGATGGTGATGACGGCGCCTACGTTGTTCCCGTGGTCGATGCCCTCGCGGCCGCTTTCGAACTCACCAAGCCGGATGCCGTTCTTGCTGCTCACTCAGATCGCAGCAAAGAAGCGGTCGCTCGACTTGCCGTTCGCGCGGGATGCGCCGTCAACGTTGACGCCGTAAACGTGACGAGGGACTCAGAAGGTGTTGTTGCTCACCATTCCGCTTACGGAGGAGCATACACGGTGGCCTCGTCTGCCACCTTTGGCGCTCCGGTTATCACTGTTCGTCAAGGATCAATCGAGGCTCGTGCAGGCAAGCAGCCTCTGGCATCCGAGGCGCTCACCGTGGCTGCGAGCAATCGCAAATCTGCCACGATATCCAGC
>JAIOXH010000091.1 GCA_021741765.1 Aurantimicrobium sp.
ATACCAGAAATGGTGCGCGCAGAAGTCATGCCCTCAGCCTAGGCAACCGGGGCACCGTGTGCTCATTACTGTTGCTTTCGTGAGCGTCGCATCCTTTCCTCATCCCCCTACGGGCCAGCCGTGGCAACCGGTGTTGTTTGACCTCGACGGCACCTTGCTCGACTCTGCTGCTGCGGTCATGAGTCGCTTACGCGTCACGTTTGCGGCCTTCGGGGTGCAGCCTCCCGACGACGGCGAGCTGCGTCACCTGATCGGACCGCCGACGCCGGTTGCGCTCAGTGCCGGTATTCCACCCGAACGTCTTGATGAAGGAGTGGCCTTCTACCGGGCCCTCTCCGCGCGAGAAGGACTGGAAAACATCAGCCTTTTCGCGGGAATCAGCGACACGCTTGCCACCCTCCACAATCGTGGGATTCCCTTGGCCGTCGCAACCAGCAAGCCGCAGGGGGAGGCCGAACGCATCGTGACGGAGTTTGGCATTGGTGAATACTTCTCTGCGGTGGCAGGGGCTTCTGCCGAGCGTGCCTCAAAGGCGGATGTCGTTGCCTACGCGCTCGATCAACTGGAAACGTCGTCGGCCCACTCGCCGTTGATGGTGGGAGATCGCCAGTGGGACGTCGAGGGCGCCGCAGAACACGGGGTTCCGACGGTGCTGGTCTCGTGGGGGTACGCGCGCGCGGCGGAGTTTGATCTCGCGCTGGCTCGCATCGACTCGCCCGAACAACTGGAGTCGTTTGTGCTGGGGCAGGGCGCTTAGCATGCGTCTCGTCATCGCCACGTGCTCCGTTGACTACAGCGGGCGCCTCAACGCGCACCTGCCGCTTGCCACCCGCGTACTCATGCTCAAGCAGGACGGCAGCCTGCTCGTGCACTCCGACGGTGGGTCATACAAACCGCTGAACTGGATGTCGCCGCCCTGCTTTCTCACCGTGCACGAACCGGATGACGACCTCGCGGCCCAGGGGGTCTCACAGGTGTGGCAGGTAACTCAGGCCAAGACCTCCGACATGCTCGTGGTGGCCATTCACGAGATCCATGGTGAGTTAGAGCACGAGTTGGGCGAGGATCCCGGGCTCATCAAAGACGGCGTGGAGGCACACCTGCAACGCCTGCTCGCCGACAACATCGAAGAACTGGGCGACGGCTTTACGCTCGTGCGCCGCGAGTTCATGACGGCTGTTGGCCCGGTAGACGTGCTGGCTCGCGACGCGGACGGCAACACCGTGGCCGTCGAGATCAAACGACGTGGTGACATCGATGGCGTTGAGCAGCTCACGCGCTACCTCGAACTACTCAACCGTGACCCCCACTACGCCCCGGTCACCGGCGTATTTGCCGCTCAGGAGATCAAGCCACAGGCGCGCAAGCTCGCCGAGGATCGGGGTATTCGCTGTCTCGTTCTCGACTACGAACGACTCACAGGCATCGACGATTCACAGGGGCGGCTCTTTTAGCCAAGCGGGCTTCAGGGGTTCACGGGCGAAGCGGTCGCGTCTTCCAGCCCACAGTGGCGACCGTCAGCGCTAGTACCATGACGCCCGCGCCCGCGAGGATGGAATAGGCGTCAATGGCAGTCTGTGGCAAAAAGATATCTGCAAGAACCGCAGTCAAGATCTGGCCCGTCGTTGTAGCAAGGCTCGTCACCAGCGCACCCGTGTGCCGAACCGCCCACGCTGTCATCGCCACAAAGAAAACGCCACACAGGCCGCCGAGGTAGAGCCAGCCATCGGTGGGGTACGTCTCGGGCAGGCCCTCACTGAGCGTGTATATGCCGGCCACGATGGCGAGCACTCCCGTGCCGACGAGAAAGTTGAGAACTGTCGGTGTCAGCGGGGTACGAGCGACGACCGCCATGGTCCCGTTGGCGATCTGCTGCCACGCAACGAGGACGCCAAAAACGAAGGGCAGGATGAGCAAAACAAGCGTGTCTGCTTGAGCCAACCGGCCGAGCATCGAAATGCTTACGGCCGCGATGGCGAGCAGAACGCCGACGGTTCGCTGCGCTGTATACGGCCGACGCCCAGCCGGACCGATGCCCACAGCGTCAAGAACGTAGCTGCCGAGCGTAAGGCCGCACACAAAAGTTATGGAAAACAGAGCGACACCGGTGGTGCCCACCACGAGCGACTGGGAAAAGACGAACGCCGCCCCGCTGGCCCCCGCCAGTGTGAAAACCCAGGCGGTGCGACGCTCGCGCAGAGAGGCCATAAGGAGCCGAAATCCGCTTTGCGTTCGGCGCGAGAGGGCGAGATAAATAAGCAAAACGATTGTGCCCGACCCAAAAGAGATCAGCGCAGTGAGGGGCGCATCGTCAATTCGCTCCGAAAGGTCGCCGTTGATACGTGACTGTGTGGCCATGAACCCCCCGGCGAGCAGGGCCACCGACACCGACAGCCACATCGGCACGCGGCGAGCGGTGGGCGGTGGAGAGGGGGTCACGTGCACAGACTAGCCGCTGGCGTTTTTTGCGCACGAAAAAGGGGCCCCAGCGTGCTCGCCAAGGCCCCTTTTTGTGATTGCGGAACGTTACATCGTCACGTTCACGGTGAACGTCACAGTCTCGCTCGAAGCCGAGTTCGTGAGGGTAACTTCGGTCGTACCCTCGGCTACGGGGGTCAGGCCGGGCACGAACGTTGCGCCACCGTCGGTGCCGCCGGCGGTGAACTCAACGACGTCGGGAGTCGAGAACTCGGCGGTCCAGTCGGCCTCGGATCCTTGGGCCACATTGAGGTATCCCATGGAGTTCATGGGGATGTCGTAGGTCATGCCGTTGGCCTCGGCAACGGGGATCTGGATGGGCGAAACCACGTCACTGCCCACGGCAGACTCGGTCGGTTCGGCAGCGGGAGTCGAGCAGGCCGTGAGACCGCCCACGGCCGCAAATGCGATAGCCGCAACGGCGCCTATCCGGAGGAAGTTCTTGTTCATGATTCTCTCTTTTCGTTTCTTGCGCTCAATCGAGCGCGTTAGCTTCTTCAGGTTATGCGACACCCTGGTCTGTACCGTGTGCGTAGCCTGTACGTTAACTGAGCGTTATCTGAGCGTTCTGAGAAACACATAACCCCCGGCGAGAAGCCGGGGGTTATCGTTCGTGCGCGAGGGGGGACTTGAACCCCCACGCCCTTGCGGGCACTGGCACCTGAAGCCAGCGCGTCTGCCATTCCGCCACTCGCGCGAACAGATACCGACGTTATCACGCGCCCGTGACGAGCGCACACTCAGCACCTAGAGGTCGAGAGTCAGCTCCGGGGTGCGCGAGCGCGAAACACACGGATACATGACGTGGAGCTCATCCTTTTCGGCATCGTCCATGATCGAGTCGAGGTGCTCGGGTTGCCCGTCAAGCACCCGAACTTCGCACGTGCCACACAGGCCCTTTTTGCACGAGCCCATAATGGGCACGCCGTCGCGCACCAGGGCGTCGAGGAGCGACTCATCGGCCGCGGCAATCACCTGTCGGTGTGACTTCTTGAGATTCATCACGACTGCGCTGGCGGTCGTGGTCGCGCGTTCCACGGCCACGAAACGTTCGAGGTGCATACTCGCCTCGGGAACATGCGCCGCAACGGTGCTCATCAGCGCTTCCGGGCCACAGCAGTAGACCTCGGCTCCGGGCACGGCGACAATAGCGCGAAGGTCGGGGTCGGCGTCGCGCTCGTCGGCGGCACTGATGAAGACGCGGTCCGGAAAGTCGGCTTCCAGTTCTGCAGCGAAGGCCATGGTCGTGCGCGAGCGGCCAAAGTAGTGCAACTGCCACTTTCGCTTTGGCGGAAGCGATTCAATCATCGCCTTGATCGGCGTGATGCCGATACCTCCCGCAACAAAAACGTACTCGGCCGCCGGCTCAAGATCGAAGTGGTTGCGTGGCGCCGACACCTCAAGTTCCGTGCCCACTTTCATGTTCTCGTGAATCCACTTACTGCCACCTGTCGACCCGCGCTTTTTGAGCACCGCGATGTCGAAGTGGCCGCGGTCGGCCGGGTCGCCGCAGAGAGAGTACTGCCGTTCGAGCCCGCTGGGGAGGTAGAGCGTAATGTGCGCCCCGGGGTGCCACACGTCGAGGTTCCCGCCAGCAACGGGAACAAAACGCACCCCCAAGACTCCCGTGGCGAGAATCTTGGTTTCGGTGGCCCGCATCCTGGTGGTGTCGGTAGGAACGGCGACTACGGGCGATGGTCGGGGTGACGCCGATGTCGTTACCGTCGCACCGGAGCGGAGTGCGGCGTCTGCCGCCGCCGAGCGCGCCGGTCGGGTTTTGTTGCCCACAATCACGCGAACCAGAATCGCGCCTGCCGCTGCCGCAATCAGAATGATGGACAGAGTTTTGTACCACAGCTGTGACACGTCGGTCCCGGTGAATGCGGCGTGGAAAGTCACCAGCACTAGGGCGCCGTAAGCGGAGTAGTGCACACCTTTCCAGAATCGGCGCGGCAGTTTGTTCATGAACCAGGAGGTCACCTGAACAGCTGCCATGAGGTAGAAGGCGAGAACGCCGAGGGTCACGGCCAGCGTTTTCGCCTGCACGCTCGACACGCTTGAACCGGCCGTGGCGCCGGGAATGAGCAGCTCAGCGAGTGAGAAGTGGACGAAGTCGTCGAGCATGAGCGAGACCATGTGAAGGATCACAAAGATGAGCGCCAGTCCGCTGATATAGCGGTGCAGGTCCTGAAGCCACGCGGGGTTGTCGATCTTGCGCATGACGCGAGTCGACAGAAGAATGCCGAGCACGACCGAACCTGTGAGCAACACCCACGCGATGATCGAACTGGCGCGCGTCACGTACCACCAAATGTGCGGTTCGTTCATCGGTAGGTCTCCCAGTTCGCGGATGTTCGTATGTCCCCATCTTCCAGCACCACCATGCCAGTAGCGCTCTGCGTCGGCAGCCATTCCAGGAATGCCTCGGGTTCGCGCACAAAAGCCGATTTACTCAACCCTTCGGCGTGAGCCCCCGTGCCCGCAATCACGGTCGCTGTTTGAACCGGGGTTTGGGCGCTCGCGGCGTCGACCGAGCTCAGGAGGTGATGCGCGCCGGCCGGCCCAAAACGGCGCTTACGCTGACTCGATGTCACGATGGCGCCCCGTGATATGCGCACCTGCGCGAGCTCTTTCTGGTTATCAAACGGGTCCTCGATGCCCAGCCGCCACGCGACACCGTCGGGCGCGGCGCCCGCAACTACGATGTCACCGAGGAATTCGGCCATCACGCCGAAAGCGCCCAGCTGGAGCGCTCGGGCACACACCAGGTCACCGGCAAGACCCTTGCCCATTCCCCCCGCATCGATTGTCGTTCCGCGTGGCATCGTGACCGTTGTGCCGTTCGCCACGATTCCGGCAACGTTTCCGGGCGCGCGCGCCGACTCCGGCAGCGTGGTCACGCGTTTTTGATCCACTACGGATGCCGCGTATCCCAGATCAACAAGAGCGGGAAGAAGGGTGGGGTTAAAGTCGCCGTTGCTGCGCGCGTGCGCCTTTTTTAGTTCGTCGATGAGACGCACCGTGAGGACATTGACCTCCGTGGGTCTACCTTCGGCCCAGTTCAATCGTTGAATGTCACTTGACGAATCAAAGCGCGTCCAGAGGCGCTCGAGCTCGTATGCAAGTGCCCAGGCCTCATCGATCACATGCGCGCCGGCTCCCACTACCGTTATGGTTCCCCAGCCGCCCATGATCTCGCGGCGGTCGGAGGCGGTGGCGGGAAGTGCCGTTCCCTGGGCGATAGCAGCTCGCACCGCATCCCGCGCGATGTTGCGCTCATTCATAAGGCTCAGGCTACGTCGTTCCTGAGACCAGGGCGTCGCTCAGGATCCGCCGGTCGTTCCGTTCGACGGTGCGGGGGCCGGCGCGGGTGCCGGCGCGGGTGCCGGCGCTGGAGCTGGGGCTGGAGCTGGAGCTGGAGCTGGCTCTGCGGCGGGCGCCGGAACAGCCACCGTTCCGGAGTTCGTGGTGGGGCCTGCGCCGGCATCGGCTGCCGGGGCAGGGGCGGCGGCAGGAGCCGTGAC
>JAIOXH010000092.1 GCA_021741765.1 Aurantimicrobium sp.
AGGGCCTGGGTGTGCTCGCTGAGCGCCTGCGCACGCTCGCGCCGGAGACGGCGGCACGCATCGATCCCCGCAACGCTCGGCGCGTGATCAGGGCGCCCGAGGTGATCGCCATTTCAGGCAGCGGAGCCGAACTTGGGCGTCTCGCGCCGCAGGTTGCCCCACCCGCTCCGGCCTGGAGTAAAACGCATACGCTCGTGTGTCACACCGATCGAGACGACCTCGTTCGCCGACTTGACGAACGCGTCGTTCAGATGTGGGCGCAGGGACTTGTCGACGAAGTGGCCGCGCTTGTTCCTCAGGGGCTTGACCAGGGCGTCACCGCCCGTCGTGCCATCGGTTATGCGCAGGCCCTCGGCCAGCTCCGCTCGGAACTCACGCAAGAACAGGCAATTTCCGAGACGCAGGCACTGACGCGTCGATACGCACGCCGGCAGGTGAGTTGGTTCAAGCGCTATGAGTCATCAACGGTGCTCGACATGGCGGCGCCCGAGTCGCACACTCAGGTCAGTGATCTCGTCCAGCGTGTCGTGTCAGACCTCGCGCCCTAGGCTAATCACATGGCACGCACACTTCATTTCACCAAGGGTCAGGGCACGGGTAACGACTTTGTGCTGTTCGCCGACCCTGCCGGTGAATCACCCCTCACCCCGGCCCAGGTTGCCGCACTGTGCGACCGTCACTTCGGGGTGGGCGCGGACGGTGTTATCCGAGCTGTTCGGTCCGTGAATCTCAATCGTGCCACGGTGGGCAAGCGCGGAGCCGTGACCCACACTGTCGACAAAGCTGGCCCTGATGCGCTCGCACACGACGCCGACGCTGAGTGGTTTATGGATTATTGGAACGCCGACGGTTCCGTTGCCGAGATGTGCGGAAACGGCATCCGCGTCTTTGTCGCGTTTCTCGAGGCTGAAGGTTTCGTCGAGCTAACCACGGGTCAGGCGCTGTCTATTGGCACGCGTGCCGGTGTGCGCGATGTGCAGCGTTCCACTCAGGGTTACTCTGTCGACCTCGGTCGCTGGCGACTCGGCCAGGATGACCCGGTTGTTGCGATACACGGCTTGCACGTGGCACGACCCGGCTTGAATATCGACGTGGGAAATCCGCACACCGTTGTGGTGGTGGGCAGCGAAGAAGAGCTTGAACAGGCCGACCTCTCGCAACAACCGGACGTTGAGCCGGTGCCCGCCAATGGTACGAACGTGGAAATTGTTGTACCCGCCGAGCCCCTGGTGACCGACGGGGTGGGACGCATCCGCATGCGCGTCTACGAGCGGGGAAGCGGCGAGACACTGAGTTGCGGCACGGGCGTAGCGGCGGCGGCCCTCGCGACGCGTCATTTTGTGGGAACCGGGGCTCCCCACCAGTGGCGCGTGGATGTTGCCGGCGGAACACTCCACGTGCGCATGTTCGCCACCGAAGAGGGCGAGCACGTGGCGCTCTCCGGTCCCGCCGATCTCTCATTCTCGGGCACCGTCGAGCTCGCTGATTAGTTCAGCATCCCCCTGCCGCCCGGGCGCATCGTGCGCTCAACTCAGTGAGCTGGCGACGCACGTCTTTAGCCGACGGGTCCGATGTTGATCACGTGAAATCCGCGTGATTGGGCGACGCGCTCGACTCCCCGACTATCGCCGAGAAGTTCACGCAGCCAGGTCAACAGCGACGGGGCGCCCAGGTGCTTGGCGGCCACCAACCACGCTTCGCCGTCAGGGGTGAGGCGCGCCAGCCAGGTGCTGAGAATCTCGTGAAGGGCCGCTTTGCCCACTCGGATGGGCGGATTACTCCAGATCACGTCAAAGCTCACGTCGGCGGGCACGTCGTCGGGTGATGCCACAACGATGTTCGTGAGGCCGAGGCGCGCAGCGTTCGCGGCCGTGAGTGTTCGAGAGCGTTCGTTGATGTCAATGGCCCACACGGTCGCCTCCGGAGACGCGAGTGCCATCGCGAGTGCCAGAGGCCCCCACCCGCAACCCACGTCGAGGAACGTTCCCGTCGCGGGCAGTTCGGCACACTCGTTCATCAGTACCTGGGTGCCCTGATCGACGTGTTCGGGCGAGAAGACCCCTGAGCCGGTCTCCACCTCGACCTCGCGGTCGGCAAGCCGAACGGTGATTACGCGACGTTTGTCGACGCTTGAGGGTTGCTCGGTGAAGTACTGCTCGCCGCCGGATTCGCTCACGACATGCAAGCCTACCCGCCGCTCACAACGGCAATGGTGCCCGCCGCGCAGAGCGCAGGGGCACCATCCACCAGTGAGCGAAAGGGACTAGTTGATCGCAGAGACCGTCCACTGACCGCCTGAGTTGACGGCGATGAGTCCCGGAACGCCGTTGAGTGCGAACGACTGGTCATCGACCTGTGCACCCGACAGCGGCACCAAAATCTGCGTCAGCTGGTCTTGGTAGTAGTAGTTCACACCAAAACGTCCGCCGACAAGACCGTAGTTCACGACGAGAGTGTTGTTCTTGGGGGCAGGCATGAGGATGACCTTGTCGCCGGAGTAGGTTCCCAATCCCATTGGGGCGGCGCTTACCGCAGCAATTTCAACGGCCCAGTTACCGCTCGAGGTCACTCGCACGGTTGTGGGCACGGCGTCGCTGTTGATTTCTGGCGCGGCCAGACCGTAGCCCACGGTTCCGGCGTAGTCGCCCCGCACAGCAATCTGCGGGTCACCCATGGGGTTGCCGTCCTGGTCGAGCACCTGAACAACGAAATCGGAATCGTCGGCGGCGTTGTTTGTGAATGTGAGGATTCCGCCCTTGACCTGTTCTCCGACCATCTTCGGCAGAACCACGACGGCGCTGCCGGTGTGCGACCATGCCACCGTGGCGAAGATGCCGTACGTCTTGTTTGCCCACGCTTGCGTGGGGTTAACCGTAGGGCTGGGTGAGGGGCTCGTCGAGCCACTGGGGCTCGGTGTCGGCGAGCTCGTGGGGCTGGGCGTGGGGGTGACCGTGGGTGTTGACGTGCTCGTCTTCGTAGGTGACGGCGTTGGCGAAACGGTGGGCGTGGGGGTGGGCCCAACCTGATTTGACGACACCACAATGCCAACAATGATGCCTGCGACAGCCAGAACAACAACAATGACGATGATAATCCACGCGGATCGCGAAGATTTCTTGCGGCCGCTAGATCGGGTTGTGTGTGACACGGTAGTCCTCCAAATATTGTTGGCGCGCGGCAAAATCTTCCCCGCAGCGACTTTCCCAGCCTAAACCACGCGGTCCGGAACGACTATTTGGGGCATGGCGCTCATGCCCAGAGCAAGCATCATTACCCCCGGTCATCGTCCAGTATCAGGCGCTAGCCTTGTCACTACATGGCTGACTACGAACACGACGAGCTCATCGACCGCATCCTGTCGCGTGCACCTTCGGGCAGTGTGTTGGGCCGTGCCTCAGCTATCACCGCAGAAGACACCGCGGGCGTTGCCAACAGTGACGGTGACCAATTCGACCTCGCGGATCGGCAGTCGCTCAAGCGCGTTGCCGGGCTCTCGACCGAACTCGAAGATGTCACCGAGGTGGAGTATCGGCAACTGCGTCTCGAGCGGGTTGTTCTCATCGGCGTCTATCCGCAGGGCGCCACCACAGACGCCGAGAACAGCCTGCGCGAGTTGGCAGCGCTGTGCGAAACGGCCGGTGCGCAGGTGCTCGACGGCGTTCTGCAGCGCCGACCCAATCCCGATCCGGCCACCTACCTCGGGCGGGGCAAGGTCACCGAGCTGCGCGACCTCGTTGTTGCGGTCGGCGCCGATACCGTTGTGGCCGACACGGAGCTCGCGCCCAGCCAGCGCCGTGCGCTGGAGGATGCGGTCAAGGTCAAGGTGATTGACCGCACGGCCGTGATCCTTGACATCTTTAGTCAACATGCCAAGTCGCGCGAGGGCAAGGCTCAGGTCGAACTGGCCCAACTCGAGTACCTTCTGCCGCGCCTGCGCGGTTGGGGAGACTCGATGTCTCGCCAGGCCGGTGGTCAGGTGGGATCTGCCGGGGCCGGAATGGGATCGCGCGGACCGGGTGAGACCAAGATCGAGCTGGATCGCCGTCGCATCAATTCGCGCATGGTAAAACTGCGCAAGCAGATTGTGGCGATGAAACCCGCACGCGACACCAAGCGGGCAAACCGAACGCGGCACGCGGTTCCATCGGTGGCCATTGTGGGCTACACGAACGCGGGTAAGTCGTCGCTGCTCAATCGTATGACGAGCGCCGGCGTGCTCGTGCAGAACGCACTCTTTGCCACGCTCGATCCCACGGTGCGCCAGGCCACGACTCCCGACGGACGCAACTACACGCTGACCGACACGGTGGGTTTTGTGCGTAATCTGCCCCACCAGTTGGTGGAAGCTTTCCGATCCACGCTGGAGGAGGCGGCTGATGCGGACCTCGTTGTGCACGTGGTTGACGCGGCTCACCCAGACCCTTCGGCGCAGATGAAGACGGTCCGTGACGTGTTGGCCGAATCGGGGGCGGGTGACGTGCCCGAGCTCGTGGTGTTCAACAAGGTCGATCTGGTGACCGATGCCACGGCTCTCTACCTGCGCGGTCTCGCTCACGGTGCCGTGTTCGCATCGGCGCGAACGGGCACCGGCATCGATGAGCTGGTGGCAGACATCGGAGCTCGCTTACCCTCGCCCAACGTCGAAATTACGCTGCTCGTGCCTTACGACCGCGGCGAGGTGATCGCCACGATTCACCGACTCGGCAAGGTGCTCACCACTGACTACCAAGAAGAAGGAACTCGCGTTGTCGCGCGAGTCACCAACGCGCAGGTCTCGGGGTTCGCGGAGTTTGCCGTCTAGCGTGCTGGGCCACCCCTGGTAGGCAGCGCGCCAGTGTCGCAGCCGTGAGCGCGGCGCTGGCCGCGTGATGTGGCTCTGCTAATCTGACAACGGTGTCTCTTCCCTTTTCTTTTGAGGTTTACCCGCCGCGTAAGCCCGAACTCCAAGCGGCTCTTCACGCGACCATTCACGCGCTGGCCGAATCGGGTCCGGCCTTCATCACCGTGACCTACGGCGCAAACGGGTCATCGCGCGATGCCAGCCTCGACTGCCTGCGCTTCATTCGCGAGAACACGAGCATCGAGCCGCTCGCTCACCTCACGTGTGTGGGCACCACGAAAGCCGAAATCACCGACATTGTTGATTCGTTTATCGACGCGGGTATTCATCAGTTTCTTGCCCTGCGCGGAGACCCGCCCGAAGGGTCCGACGTTTCGAGCGATTACCTCGGCGAGCTCTCATCGGCAACCGAACTGGTTGAGCTGATTCACGCGCGCGGGGGAGGCCGCGTCACGGTAGCGGTGGCGGCCTTTCCCAACGGACATCCGCAGTCCTCAACGCCGCAGCAAGACATTGACGTTCTCCTCGCCAAACAGGCGGCAGGCGCCGAGTTTGCCCTGACCCAGCTGTTTTTCGAAGCGGACGATTACCTGACATTCGCCGCGGCCGCCCGAACTGCCGGCGTCACGATGCCCATCATCCCGGGCATCATGCCGGTCACGTCGCTGGGGCGTCTGCGCCGTATCGTCGAGATTACGGGCGAGCGCATGCCCGCTGACCTAGAGGTCGCGCTCGAGTCGGCTGCCTCGCCGGCCGAAGCCCGCGCCATCGGAACTGAGCACGCGGTTGCGCTGTGCCGAGCGCTGGTGGCGGGCGGCGCTCCCAGCCTGCACCTCTACGCCTTCAACGAGCACGAGACCGTGCTTGCCGTTCTCGCTCAACTGGGCGAGCCCGCGTAGAGTCACAGGATGAGAACCCGACGGCTAGCACCCTTTGTGCTGCTTGAGGTATCGGCGGTCTTTGAGGCCCTTTCCGCGGGCATGACCTACATCATCGTTCCGTGGCTGATTCTCGACCTCACGGGATCGCCCCTCATCGCGGGCTTCGTCATGGCGAGTAAGGGGATTCTCGCGTTCCTGAACTTCCCCATTGCGGGAACGTTCGTGGATCGCATCGGTCGACGACGTGTCGCCATTGCGTCAGACATTCTTGCTGCTGTC
>JAIOXH010000093.1 GCA_021741765.1 Aurantimicrobium sp.
CTCTTGACCGCAGATCGTGCGGTGGGGCGCGACCTCACCCGACTGTTCAATGAGCTCAGCGGATACGCCATTGAGAAGAAGTTCAAACGACTCCTCGTGGCGCCGCGCTACCTGCGCACGGGGCTCATCGACGCGATTGAAAACGAGTCGATCAATGCGCAGCAGGGCCGGCCGGCCGCCATCCGCATCAAGATCAACTCGATGGTCGATGAGGAGGTCATCGATGCTCTGTATCGCGCGAGCAATGCGGGCGTTCCGGTGGACGTCTGGGTTCGCGGCATCTGCGCTCTTCGCCCCGGGGTGGCTGGCTTCAGCGAAAACATCCGCGTTCGGTCTGTCTTGGGCCGCTACCTCGAGCACTCGCGCGTGTTCATGTTTGCCAATAACGATGAGCCCATCGCCTACATTGGCAGCGCCGACATGATGCACCGAAATCTCGACCGTCGTGTTGAGGCGCTGGTTCAACTCTCACGACCCGAGCACATCGACTACCTCAACGGTCTCTTTGCGCTCGGCATGTCAGACCAGGCCAGTACCTGGCACCTCGGCTCAGACGGTGCCTGGCAACGCCACCAACGAGATGATCAGGGCAGCGAACTGATCAACGTGCACGATGCCGTGATGGACGGAATCCAACATCGCCGCAAAGGCAGTGCCTCGTGACGACCTTTGATCCCAACATCATTTACGCCGCCGGAGCCATCTGCTGGCGGCGTAAGGGCGACGAGATCCTGGTGCTGGTGATTCACCGCACGCAGCGCAAGGACTACTCGTTTCCCAAAGGAAAGGTTGACCCCGGCGAACTCCTTCCGGAAACCTGCGTTCGTGAAATTGCCGAGGAGACGGGGCTCTCAATTTCTCTGGGCGTACCCGTGGGAGTCACCGAATACGCGTTGGCCAGTGGCAAGCACAAGGTCGTGCACTATTGGACCGCAAAGGTCTCGAACAAAACGGCCAAGCGTTCGACGTTCGTGGCCAACGATGAGGTTGACGGCATGGAGTGGCTGACGATCGACAAGGCCCGCAAGCGTCTCTCCTACGATCCCGACCGGGTGATTCTTGACAATTTCCAGAGTCTGGCCCAACAGGGTGGCCTCTCCACGTTTGCACTCATAGTTTTGCGACATGCGAAGGCCCTCGAACCGTCAACCTTTGTGGGGAAAGATCAGAGCCGGCCACTCGCCGACCGCGGACGCCGGCAAGCTCAGAACATCGTGCCCGCCCTCACCGCGTGGGAGCCGAAGAAACTGATCTCGAGTTCGAGCCTGCGGTGTCGCCAGACCATTGAGCCCTTAGCCCACACGATGAGCACGAAGGTGAGTTTCCGCGACAACATCTCGCAGCACGCGTTTGTCGATGACGGCGACGATGTTGCCGAGATGGTGTCGAAACGAATTGCCAAAAAGCGCACGGCGGTGATTTGCAGCCATGGGCCGGTGATCCCCGAGATCATCCGCGAGATTGCGCACGCCACGGGTACGCCCTACAACTCGGTGATGACCACGGCCGCAGCGCTCGATACGGCATCGTTCTCGGTTTTCCACGTTGACAAGAAACACCCCGATACCGGCATTGTCGCAGTTGAGTCGCACGATAGTTCCGAATGACCTCATCGGGACGGAGTAAACCGAACCGCAGTGAACACCTCTCGGCGCTAGGCCGCTCGAAGCGGCGAATATTGGAGCCCGGGGTTACTGCGGTTCGGCACCAATAAGTTTACGCAGAGCGCGTTAGTCGAGCGTGCCAGCCCTCCCCACGCGTGGCCTTCCCTGAGACTTCAGCCCAGCGTCTCTCGCTGTTCACCTGCCGTTCATGGGGGCGCGATTGGGTCAGAACGTTGGTCTTCACCGACCGGCAATCACACATATCCCAGCGCAGGCCATGCCTGCAAATGAAAGGACCACGTTCATATGAACTCCATTAAAGTCTTGGGTGCGGCTTCCCTCGTGGCAGCCTCCGCCCTCGTGCTCGTCGGCTGTGCACCAGCTGCTCCCGAGGGCCTGACGGGAACCGTCACCATTGACGGATCGTCCACGGTTGCTCCCCTCATGGAAGCCGCTGCAGACCTTTACGCTGCTGTTCAGCCTGAGGTCAACGTTACTGTCGGTACTTCGGGCACCGGTGGCGGTTTCGAGAAGTTCTGCGCCGGCGAGACCGACGTGTCAAACGCTTCGCGTGGCATCAAGGACGAGGAAGCCGCAGCATGGGCTGGGGCCGGCATCGAATTCACCGAAATCATTGTCGCCAACGACGGTCTGTCCGTTGTGGTTAACCCCGAGAACGACTGGGCTACCTGCCTCACGGTTGAGCAGCTCAACACGATGTGGGCCCCTGCTTCTGAGGGCGTCGTCATGTCGTGGAAGGACATCGACGCAAGCTTCCCCGATGAGAAGCTGAGCCTCTTTGGTCCGGGAACTGACTCGGGTACCTTCGACTACTTCACCAAGGAAATCAATGGCGAAGAAGGCGCGAGCCGCACCGACTACAGCCCCTCTGAGGACGACAACGTGCTCGTGTCGGGTGTATCGGCAGAACTCGGTGCTTCGGGTTACTTTGGTCTCTCCTACGCTGAAGCCAACGCAGACGCTGTAAAGCTTGTAGCCGTTGACTCGGGTGCAGGCTGCATCACGCCGTCGACCGAGACGGTTTTGGACGGCACCTACACGCCGCTGAGCCGCCCGCTCTACGTTTACGTGAACAACGCCAACTACGCTGCGAACCCGGCACTTGCCTCGTTCATCGAGTTCCTGGTTGCCAACTCCTCCGAGGCCTCGGCTGCTGCTGGTTTCATCGGGCTCTCCGCTGACCAGACCGCCGTTGCTGACGAAGAACTCGCTTCCATCAAGAAGTAAGTGACTAGTAGCCTCACACTATGAACAAAAAGTCTGCAACGTTTCCAGTCCTCGTGATTGATGACGTTGCGGGCTCGAAGGGCCCGGCGCAACTGCCGGGCCCTTCGAACATCAGTCACTTCGCCGGTCGACCTCGTCCCGGTGAAAAAATCATCAAGGGAGTTCTCGCCTTTTCGGCGGCGCTCACCGTGGTCATTACCGTCGGAATCCTGATCGCGCTGATCGTTCCGGGAGTTGAGTTCTTTGTCAACGTCCCCATCTGGGATTTCCTCTTCGGAACGCGCTGGACGCCAATGTTCGCAGACGCGGATTACGGCGTGCTTCCCCTCGTCAGCGCCACCATCTGGACAACGGTTCTTGCCCTCATAATCGCGATTCCTTTTGGCCTGGGTGCGGCGGTCTTGATGTCAGAGTACGCTCACCCCAAACTTCGCGCCGTGCTCAAACCCATCCTCGAAGTCTTGGCCGGCATACCCACCGTGGTTTACGGTCTCTTCGCCCTGCAGTTCATTCAACTCGTCGTCTTCAAAGAGTGGCTCCAACTCGACACAGGAGCTTTTTCAGTTCTCGCCGCGGGTCTTGTTATGGGCATCATGATCATTCCTACAATTGCCTCGATCTCCGAGGACGCCATGTCTGCCGTGCCCATGTCCCTGCGTCAGGGTTCAGCTGCCCTGGGGGCAAACCGCATGCAGACCAGCGTGCGCGTTGTCTTCCCGGCCGCCCTGTCGGGCATTATTGCTGCCATCATCTTGGGTGTGTCTCGCGCGGTCGGGGAAACAATGATTGTTGCTATCGCCGCCGGTAGCCAGGCCCGCATTGTTACCGGCCCTCTCGAAGCCGGACAGACCATGACGGGCTTTATCGCCAATGCCGCGCTGGGAGACTCCCGCGTGGGTTCTCTCGAATACAACACACTTTTTGCCGTCGGGCTCCTGCTCTTCATCATCACGCTGATCATCAACATGATCAGTATTCGGCTGGTCAATAAGTTTAGGCAGGTCTACTAAATGGCTTCTCTTGGCAAGCTTGCCGCTCAGGGCGCCGCCGCAACCACGCTCAAGTCGCAAAACGGCGGCGAGTACAGCGCGCGGGCCATTGGTTTTCTCTTCGCCCTGTGGTTTTCACTTTTTGTGGCCGTGCTGTTTCTTGGCACGCTCATTATCGTCACCGTGATTGAGGGAGCACCAAAGTTCAGCCTCAACCTGTTTACCGAATACTCTTCTTCGAATCCAGACAATGCGGGGGCTCGAGCAGCCATCTTCGGTTCGGTCTTCGTGATCGCCACCACTGCCGTTCTTGCCATTCCACTGGGCGTTGCAGCGGCCACCTATCTCGAAGAGTTCGCTGACAAGCGACGCTGGTGGAACCGCCTGATCGAACTCAACGTTCAGAACCTGGCAGCTGTTCCCTCCATCGTCTACGGGCTCCTGACCCTGGGGCTGCTGGCCACCGTCGGCTTCAAAAGCAAAAACTTTGTCCTCGCCGGTGGCATCGCACTGGCGCTGCTCATCCTGCCGGTCATTGTCATCGCCACCCGGGAAGCCATCCGTTCGGTCCCGTCGGAGATTCGACAGGGCTCACTGGCCCTCGGGGCGTCACCGTGGCAAACGGTGTGGAGACAGATTTTGCCGTCGTCAATTCCCGGAATTGCGACCGGCTCTATCCTTGCCCTGTCGCGTGCCCTGGGAGAGGCGGCACCACTGTTGCTTCTCGGGGCACTGGTCTATGTCACTTTCGACCCAACATCGCTCATGAGCGGCTTTACCACCATGCCGATTCAGATCTTCAGTTGGACAGGGCGCCCTCAAGAGGGGTTCCACGAGCTTGCCGCTGCCGCGAGCATCCTTCTTCTCGTTCTCTTGGTAATTATGAACGGCCTCGCTATCTTTATCCGAAACCGATTTCAGAAACGCTGGTAGATACACATGGAAACGAACTCACCTGATCAGCCGGCATCGTCGGCTACAGTCCGCCCGACTCCGAGTGATGTGGCATTGCCAGATCAGCCCGATGCCGTCCTTACGTGTGACAACGTTGATGTTTATTACGGTTCCTTCAAAGCGGTAGAGCAGGTAAACCTCGGTTTCGGTCTCAACGAGATCACCGCACTCATTGGCCCTTCCGGATGTGGCAAGTCAACTCTCTTGCGGTCGCTCAACCGTATGAATGACCTCGTCGAGGGTGCCCGGGTCGCCGGCACGGTGTCGTTCATGAACGAAGACATCTACGGACCCGGCGTAGACGCCATTGAAGTGCGTCGCCGCATCGGCATGGTCTTTCAGAAGCCCAACCCTTTCCCCAAGTCGATTTACGACAACATTGCCTACGGTGCTCGCGTTACCGGCATGAAGGTGTCGAGCATGGACGACCTGGTCGAAGAGGCTCTAACGCGCGCGGCGCTGTGGGACGAAGTGAAAGACAAGCTGAAGCAGTCGGCCTATGGGCTGTCGGGTGGTCAGCAGCAGCGTCTCTGTATCGCTCGAACGATTGCCATCAAGCCCGACGTGATTCTGATGGACGAACCCTGCTCGGCCCTCGACCCGATTGCCACCATGCGCATTGAGGACCTCATGCAGGAACTGCGCAAGGACTACACCATCGTCATCGTGACGCACAACATGCAGCAAGCTGCTCGGGTAGCCGACCGTACCGCGTTCTTCACGGCTCTTCCCGACGAAACAACGGGAAACCGCACCGGCGTGCTCGTTGAATACGGGAAAACGGGTCAAATCTTTGGCGCCCCCAACGACAAGCGCACAGAAGATTACATCTCCGGCCGATTCGGCTAAATCGACTGATTTCGATACGACCGCTGCGCGGTCTACTCAATCGACGTCGGGGATCGCTGCGCGGTCTAGTCGAGTGTGCCCGCGCGCCACATGCGCGCGCACACGGCGAGCTCGGCTCCCATGGACGACAGTCGGGCGGCCTGTGTAGTGAGGCGGGCGGCTTGCTCGGCGCTGTGGGCATCTACTTCTGCCGCCTGCGCCACACCGCCCTGCGCTGATAACCGACAGAAGGCAGCGGCCCGGTCGAGGGCATCCGCGAGGTCGCCGGCAAAGACACCGTGCAGAATGAGGTCGGCGAGATCGCGCACTTCGGCAGCGCTCGTAGGAACGGGAGCGCCGGCAATCACCGGGTC
>JAIOXH010000094.1 GCA_021741765.1 Aurantimicrobium sp.
GTTCCCAACGTGGGCCTGATGGCCCAGGCCGCCGAGGAATACGGCAGCCACGACAAGACCTTCGAGATGGCATCGGCCGGCCGCGTGGACGTTCTCAACGCCGCCGGTGACGTGCTCATCTCGCACGAGGTAGCCAAGGGCGACATCTGGCGCGGGACGCAGACCAAGGATGTTCCCGTGCGCGACTGGGTGAAGTTGGCCGTCACGCGCGCACGCGCCACCGGCTCGCCCGCGATCTTCTGGCTTGATGAGCGCCGTGCGCACGACGCTCAGATCATTGCGAAGGTGAAGCACTACCTCACCGAGCACGACACCTCGGGCCTCACCATCGAGATCATGGAGCCGGCAGCAGCCACTCTCTTCTCGCTGGGCCGCATCCGCACAGGCGAAGAGACAATCTCAGTCACCGGCAACGTGCTTCGTGACTATCTCACCGACCTGTTCCCCATTCTTGAGGTGGGTACCAGCGCCAAGATGCTGTCAATCGTTCCTTTGCTTGCCGGCGGCGGCCTGTTCGAAACGGGTGCGGGCGGATCGGCCCCCAAGCACGTGCAGCAGCTCGTTGAAGAGAACTTCTTGCGCTGGGACTCTCTGGGTGAATTCTTCGCGCTCGCCGCCTCGCTCGAGCACCTCGCCGTCACGACCGGCAACGCGCAGGCACAGGTGCTGGCCGACACACTCGACCGCGCCACGGGAACCTTCCTTGAGCAGGATCGTTCGCCCGGCCGCAAGTTAGGCACGCTCGACAACCGGGGCAGCCACTTCTACCTCGCGCTCTACTGGGCACAAGAACTCGCTGCGCAGACCGACGATGTGGCTCTGGCAGCCACCTTTGCACCCGTTGCGGCAGCCCTTACCTCCGGCGAAGTGCAGATCGTCGCTGAACTTCTTGCCGTTCAGGGCACACCCGCTGACATCGGCGGGTACTACCGACCCGACGCCGTGCTGGTTGAGAAGATCATGCGTCCTTCGGCCAGCTTCAACGCCATCATTTCGGATCTCTCCTAAGCGTTTAGGCGAGCGAGTCGCGCCAGGCGCGATGCAGTGTGGCGAAGGTTCCGGTACCGGCGATGAGGTCGGCTGGCGCACCGTCTTCGATGATGTGCCCGTGCTCCATTACCAGCACGCGGTCGGCGATCGCCACGGTCGACAGGCGATGGGCGATGATGATGGCGGTTCGGTCGGCGAGAAGTGTTTTTAGTCCACGCTGAACGAGACGCTCGCTCGGGATGTCGAGTGACGCCGTGGCCTCATCCAAAATCAACACCGCTGGATCGGCCAAGAACGCCCGGGCAAACGAGAGCAGCTGGCGTTGGCCCGACGAGAGGCGCCCGCCGCGCTTATTGACGTCGGTCTCGTAGCCCTCGGGCAGAGACAGAATGAAATCGTGTGCCCCCACCGCGCGCGCGGCTGCTTCGACCTCGGCCTGCGTCGCGTTCGGCCTGCCTATGCGCAGGTTCTCACTGACCGAACCCGAGAACAGGTAGGCCTCCTGGGTCACCATCACCACGGCTCGCCGGAGGTCATCGTTTGACACGTCGCGCAGGCTGATCCCGTCGAGGCTCACTGTGCCCGAACTCGGATCGTAGAAGCGCGCTAAAAGCTTGGCCAGCGTTGATTTTCCAGCCCCGGTTGTGCCCACGAGTGCCACGGTCTGGCCAGCGGGGATGTGCAGATCGAGGTCGGGTAGCACCGGTCGGTTGGCAACATAGTGAAACGAGACGTGGGCGAAGTCGAGGGCTCCTGCCGCGGCGGCCAGTGGCACAGGGTGTGTCGGCTCGGGCACCGTGGGCTCTTCTTCGAGAACGCCCGAGATCTTCTCCAGAGCGCTGCCCGCACTCTGCATACCGTTATAGAAAAACGCGAGCTCGGCAACGGGATCGAAGATGCGACGCACATAGAGCACGGCGGCGAGCAGAACACCCACCTCCATGGTGCCATCCAGAACCCTGAGCGCACCGAGGAGAAGCACAATGGCCATCACCAGGTTGGCCACGAGCTTGAGGCCCGGGTCGAAAATGCCAAAGAGCGCAATCACGGTCTGATTCGCCATGCGGTAGTTGTCAACCTCAACACCGTAGGTCGTCTCATTGTGGCGCTCACGACGAAAAGCCTTGACAGCACGGATGCCGGTCATGGTCTCCACAAACTGAACAATGAGGCGAGCTGAATAAACCCGTGCGGAGCGGAATGCCTTTCGCGATCTGTTGGAAAACCACCACGCAAAGAAAAAGATGGGAACAAAAGAGATGAGCACGGGGAGCATGCTTTGGGGGTCGAGGATGATGAGCGCGGTCGCCGTAAAAATCATGAAGAGCACGCCGCTCACGAGGTCTTCGATGCCCGAGTCGAGAAACTCGCGAAGCGTGTCGAGGTCGCTGGTCTGTCGAGCGATGACCCGGCCCGACGTGTACTTCTCGTGAAAAGACATGCTCAGGTCTTGGGTTTGACGAAACAAGCGCAAGCGCAGGTGAAAGATCACTCGCTGACTGATGCGGGCGGCCATTCGGAAGTATCCGGACCGAAACAGACCACCGAGAAGTCCAATCCCCACGTATGCGCTCGCAATGAGAATCACAGGCATCCAGTCGCCAGCGCTCGTCAGGGAGGGAAGGGCCTGATCGATCCCCAGGGCAATCAGAGCGGGGCCGGCAACCGAACCGAGTGTGCCCAACACGATCAGGAGGCCGCTACCTGCAATCTGCCATCGGACGGGTCGCACGAGTTCGCCCGCGAGCCTCATGCTGCGAGCACGGAGGCGCTTGTTTTCTGCACGCGTGAAATCGTTGCGTTCTTCGCCGCTAACTCCGGTCACGCTCATGGCTGTACCCCGCGAATGCCATCACTGCCGTCGACCTCGCCCAAAGCTTCTGTTCCGGCGGCAATGACGGTCTCGTTCTCAGCTGTCACGTCAGGAATCACATGGGGCTCGTCGCTCTCCGACGAGATGATGTGTCGATAGAGAGCGGACCGCGCCAGCAGTTCTGTGTGGGTTCCCACGTCGGCAATGCGCCCCTCGTGCAGAACGGCAACCCGATCGGCCAACATCACCGTTGAGGGACGGTGGGCCACAATCAGGGCTGTCGTTGTCGCCAACACACGACGAAGAGCGGCTTCGACCTGTTGCTCGGTTGTCACGTCGAGCGCAGAGAGCGGATCATCGAGCACGAGCACCGCCGGCTCGGTCACGATGGCGCGCGCGAGGGCGAGCCGTTGACGCTGCCCGCCGGAGAGGCTGAGGCCTTCCTCTCCGATTTTGGTCTCGAGACCGTCTGGCAACGAATACACAAAATCAGCCTGAGCGATGTTAATCGCCTGCGTCACCAGGTGATCAGCCGCCACTTGTTCCGCCTCTCCTTCGGGGAAAACGAGATCGGGCCGTCCCAGTAAGACGTTCTCTCGAACAGACATGGAGAAGAGCGTGGCATCCTCGAACGCCATAGCCACGCGCGAACGAAGGTCGGCCAGGCGTGCATCCCGAATGTCCACGCCATCAACCAAGATTCGACCGGCCGTGACGTCGTACAGCCGTGTGGTCAGCCCGGTCAGGGTGGTCTTGCCGGAGCCGGTGAGACCCACAACGGCCATGGTTTCTCCCGGTCGAACCTCGAGGCTGAGGTTATGCAAGAGAGGCCTGGTGCCCTCGAGAGCGTCGGCAAATCGAAATGACACATCCTCAAAGACCAACGAGCCACTTGCGGCGGGCAGGTCAATCGGGTGCGTCGACTCCTCAACGCCCACGGGCTCGTCGATCACTTCGAAAAAGCGATCGAGGGCTGTGCGGGCATCGATGGTCAGCTGCAGCAGAAATCCGATGGAGTCGAGCGGCCAGCGCAACACTGCCGCAGTGGTGAAGAACGCGAAGAGCACACCAACGGTGATGTTCCCCGTGGAGACGAGATAGATGCCGGCGATAAGTGAGAAAGCATAGGCAAGGGCCTCGAGCACGGTAAGCCCCAGCGTGAAGTTGCCGATCACTACCCCCTTCGAGGTTTCGGTAACTCGCAGGCGCTTTGCGCGGGCGGAGAAGCCATCGAGGGCAAACGTACTTCTCCCAAAGGCCTTCAGTACCCGGATGCCATGCACCGACTCCTCAACATTGGTTGCCACGTCTCCCGCCTGGTCTTGAGCGGAGCGAGAGAGGGTGAAATACCGAAGCTCAAATCGAACTCCAAAGAAGAGCATCGGCAGGGAACAGGCAGTAAAGACGGCGCCCATGAGGGGATTCCAGAAGAACAGCATGGCGAATCCCGCGACAATTGTGATGACGTTAACGGTGAGCATGACGAACCCAAACGAAATCCAGCGTCGCACGGTGCTGATATCGCTCATGGCCCTCGACAGCAGTTGCCCGCTCTGCCACTTGTCGTGAAAAGCCAAGGGTAGTTGTTGCAGGTGATTGTGTATCGCCTTGCGCATCGCACCATCGACGTGCGTGCCCGGCTTGAGAACGAGCCATCGGCGCAGGGCGATGAGCAGGGCTTCTAAGACGCCCAGGGCAGCAATGAGGCCCACAGCCGGAAAGATTTGTGCCGAATCATTCGTGGTCAGCGGACCGTCAACGATCCACGAGAGCACCACGGGAATGGCCAGGGCAACGAGGGCTCCGATAATGGCGTCGACGATGCCGAGCGTCAGGCGGGTGTACGAGCCCTTCACGTAGGGGTGCAGGCGCAGAAGTGTGCCGAGCGTTCGGGGGCGGCTCACGGAATCATCGGCAGACGGTACGGCTTCCGTTCCCGATGTCGTCGTCATTGCCTTTTGCCTCCAGTATTGAGGCTATCGCCCTGCGGGAGCGACTGCTTTAGTGTGGGAGAAGGCAACGGTGCCCCAAGAGAAAGCGCTTAACCCCATGGCCGTGTTCAATGATGGAATAGATGAGACCGAGGTTCCCACCTCGGCAATGGTAGAAACCGACGTGGTCATCATCGGTTCGGGTCCTGCCGGAGCGAGCATGGCGCTGGCGCTGTCGCGGCTGGGTGTCAAAAACATCATGCTCACCAAATACCGCTGGACGGCCAACACTCCACGCGCGCACATCACCAACCAGCGCTCCATGGAGTTCTTCCGCGAACTGGGTATCGAAGACCAGGTTGCAGCCGAGTCAACGCCGCACCATATGATCGGCGACACCGTTTTCTGCACGTCCATCGCCGGCGAAGAGCTGGGTCGAATTCTCACGTGGGGCACGCGTCCCGATCGTCACGCCGACTACGAGTCGGCTTCTCCCACCCTCAACTGCGACATTCCGCAGACGTACCTCGAACCCATCCTGGTTAAGAACGCCATGCGCGAGGGTACACAGGCCCGGTTCTCGAGCGAGTACCTCAGCCACGTGCAAGACGCCGACGGTGTGACGGTCACGGTGCTCGATCGGGTGACTGGAACGCAGTACGCCATTCGCGCCAAGTACCTCTATGCCGCTGACGGCGGTCGGTCAAAAGTTGCCGACGAGCTTGGCCTGCCTTTTGAGGGCGCCATGGATATCGCTGGCTCGATGAACATCACGTTCAAGGCCGATATTGAGCAGTTTGTGGGACACCGTCCCTCGGTTCTCTACTGGGTCGTTCAGCCGGGCGCCAATGTGGGTGGCATCGGGACGGGCCTCGTGCGCATGGTGCGCCCCTGGAACGAGTGGTTGATTGTGTGGGGATACGACATCAACCAGCCGGCGCCAGAGATGAACGAAGAAGTGGCGACCCAGATTGTTCGCAACCTGCTCGGAATGCCCGACCTCGAGGTCCAAATTCAGGGCTACTCGCTCTGGGGCGTCAACGAGACGTATGCCACGCACCTGCAGAAGGGTCGCGTTTTTTGCGGCGGCGATTCCGTTCACCGCCACCCGCCGAGCAACGGAC
>JAIOXH010000095.1 GCA_021741765.1 Aurantimicrobium sp.
GCCAGCTTGATGGCGTCGTCTACTTCTTCGCGCTTCGTCACGCGGATGCTCAGCGCACCGTAAGCATCGCCCAGCTTCACAAAGTCGGGGATACGCACGGTGTCGTGACCCGTGTTCAGGTCGGTGTGAGAGTAGCGGCCGTCGTAGAACAGGGTCTGCCACTGCCGCACCATGCCGAGCGACGAGTTATTGATGACCGCCACCTTGATGGGGATGTTATTGAGTGTGCAGGTGGCCAGCTCCTGGTTGGTCATCTGGAAGCAGCCGTCTCCGTCGATGGCCCAGACCACGCGATCGGGCTGAGCAACCTTGGCACCCATGGCAGCCGGAACCGCGTATCCCATGGTGCCGGCACCGCCCGAGTTGAGCCACGCGTTGGGGCGTTCGTACTTGATGAACTGGGCTGCCCACATCTGATGCTGACCCACGCCTGCGGCATAAACCGCCTCCGGGCCACTGAGTTCACCCACGCGCTGGATCACGTACTGGGGAGACAACTGGCCGTCCTCTGGTTCGGTGTATCCCAGGGGGAACTCGGCGCGCAGCGAATTGAGCTGGGTCCACCATGCGGCGATGTCGAGCTTCTTCTTGCCCATCTCCTTGGCGTAGGCGTCGGTAAGGTCCACCAGCACGTCTTTAAGGTCTCCCACGATGGGCACGTCGGCGTGACGAATCTTGCCGATTTCGGCCGGATCAATGTCGACGTGAATGACCTTGGCGTTCATGGCAAAGAGCGCCGCCTTGCCGGTAACGCGATCGTCAAAGCGCGCGCCCAGCGTGATGAGGAGGTCGGCTTCCTGGAGTGCGAGCACCGCAGGAACTGTGCCGTGCATGCCGGGCATGCCGAGGTTCTGCTGGTGTGAGTCGGGGAATGCCCCGCGCGCCATGAGCGTCGTGACCACGGGAGCGCCCACAAGTTCGACGAGTTTGAGCAACTCAGCGGCCGCGCCCGAGCGAACGATTCCGCCTCCCACATAGAACACGGGCTTCTGCGCCTGAGCCATGAGTTCGGCCGCGGCCTGAATCTGCTTGCTGTTGGCTTTGGTCACGGGGTGGTAGCCCGGCAACTCGTAGGTGGGTGGCCAGCTGAAATCGAACTCCTCCTGCTGGGCATCCTTGGTGATGTCGACAAGAACCGGACCGGGGCGACCCGTCGTGGCGATTTCGTAGGCCGCCGCGAGGGTGCCCGGAATCTCTGCGGCCTTCGTCACCAAGAACGAGTGCTTGGTGATGGGCATGGTGATACCCACGATGTCGGCCTCCTGGAACGCATCGGTTCCCATGAGGTGGCTGAACACCTGGCCGGTGATAGCCAGCAGCGGAACCGAGTCCATGTGGGCATCCGCGATGGCGGTAACCAAGTTGGTCGCACCGGGGCCAGACGTGGCAATGCACACGCCGAGCTTGCCCGACGAAGAGGCATAGCCCTCGGCAGCGTGACCCGCGCCCTGCTCGTGACGAACGAGGATGTGGCGAATCTTGGAAGAGTCCATCAGGGGATCGTAAACAGGCAGGATAGCGCCGCCGGGCAAACCGAAGACGTCGGTGATGCCCAGCATCTCGAGGCTGCGCACGACTCCCTCGGCGCCAATCATTGACTGGGCCTTGGAGGTCTTTGCAGCGGGAGGTGTGTCGGCAGACATGAGTAAGCGTCCTTTGCGTCGAAAGGTGAAAGAAAGAGTTACGGGCGTCGTTACCCGGTAATCGCACCGACCGAAGCGGAGTGCACCAGTTTGGAGTACTTCGCCAATACGCCACGTGTGTAGCGCGGTGGGAGCGGTTGCCAGCTTTGTCGGCGGCTTGCGAGCTCTTCTTCGTCAACCAGTAAGTCGAGAGTCCGAGTCGCGATATCGACCCGTATGAGATCACCATCGCGCAGAAGTGCGATGGGTCCGCCATCAACAGCTTCTGGAGCTATATGGCCGATACACAGTCCGGTTGTGCCGCCTGAGAATCGACCGTCTGTTAATAGTAGGACATCTTTACCGAGGCCCGCACCCTTGATGGCAGCAGTGATGGCCAGCATCTCGCGCATTCCGGGACCGCCCTTGGGCCCCTCGTAGCGAATGACGATGGCGTCTCCGGCCGCAATCTTGCCCTCGGTGAGGGCATCCATGGCGGCACGCTCCCGTTCAAACACGCGGGCGGTTCCCTCAAACACGTCGAGGTCAAAGCCTGCGGTCTTCACCACGGCACCCTCGGGGGCCAGAGTTCCGCGCAGAATGGCGATGCCGCCATTGTGGTGCAGCGGGTTATCGAGCGTGCGGATTACTTCACCGTCGACCGGCATGATGTTCATATCGGCAAGGTTCTCGGCCAGCGTCTTACCGGTCACCGTGAGGGCATCGCCGTGCAGCAGGCCTGCATCGAGCAGAGCCTTCATCACCACGGGCACGCCGCCCACGCGGTCGACGTCGTTCATCACGTACTTGCCAAACGGCTTAAGGTCGGCGATGTGCGGCACCTTGTCGTTGATGCGGTTGAAGTCGTCGAGTGAGAGCTCAACATTGGCCTCGTGCGCAATGGCGAGCAGGTGGAGCACGGCGTTGGTGGAGCCACCGAAAGCCATGAGTACGGCGATGGCGTTCTCGAATGCCTTCTTGGTGAGGATGTCGCGCGCGGTGATGCCGAGGCGAATCAGGTTGACCACGGCCTCTCCCGAACGGTGGGCAAAGTAGTCACGACGACGGTCGGCACTGGGCGGCGCGGCCGACCCGGGGAGGCTCATGCCCAGAGCTTCGGCAATTGAGGCCATGGTGTTGGCCGTGTACATGCCGCCGCAGGCACCCTCGCCGGGGCAAATGGCGCGCTCAATCAAGTCGAGATCTGCCTCGCTCATCTTGCCGGCCTTGCAGGCGCCAATGGCTTCGAAGGCATCAATAATGGTGACGTTCTTCTCGGTGCCGTCGGAGAGACGAACCCAGCCGGGCGCAATTGAACCGGCATACAAGAAGACGGATGCCAGGTCGAGCCGCGCTGCGGCCATGAGCATGCCGGGAAGTGACTTGTCGCAACCGGCAAGCAACACCGAACCATCAAGGCGCTCGGCCTGCATCACCACCTCAACCGAGTCGGCGATCACCTCACGCGAAACGAGCGAGAAGTGCATGCCCTCGTGGCCCATCGATATGCCGTCAGACACCGACACGGTGCCGAACTGCAGCGGGTATCCGCCACCGGCGTGCACGCCCTCCTTGCTGGCCTGCGCTAGGCGGTCAAGGCTGAGGTTGCACGGCGTAATTTCGTTCCATGAACTGGCAATGCCGATCTGAGGCTTCACCCAGTCTTCGTCGCCCATTCCCACGGCACGGAGCATGCCGCGCGAGGCGGCCTTCTCAATGCCGTCGGTGACGTCGCGGCTGCGGGGCTTCATGTCGATTTTTGCCATGCGTTGAGTCTATAACCGCCCGGAAATTGTACGAATCTGGCAGTCTTCGTTAACGCGAGGTGACTTTTTTCCCAACTCTTTTCCGATGTGGTGCAAACGTCCAGCCTCGGCAAGGATAGCGCCGATACCGTGGACTCATAATGATGAAAATCGGCATGAGCACCTCGTGTGTCTACCCCCTGTCCGCCGCCGAAGGTTTTCGCTTCGCCTCGCTCGCCGGCTATGACGGCGTGGAGGTCATGGTCACCCGTGATCCCGCCACGCAAACCGCCCACGGCCTGCGCCGCATGATGGATGAGCACCAGATGCCCGTCCTTTCTATTCACGCCCCCGTGCTGTTGTTGACGCACTTCGTGTGGGGTCGCGACCCGCAGATCAAACTCGAGAAGGCTGCCGAGTTGGCCGCCGAGGTGGGTGCCACCAGCGTTGTGGTGCACCCGCCGTTCCGCTGGCAGTCCACGTATGCCGAACGCTTTCTCGACATTGTGCGCCAGACCGGCAACAACACCGGTGTGCACATTGCCGTAGAAAACATGTTCCCGTGGAAAGTGGGCAGCGCCGCCATGCAGGCTTACGCGCCCGGGCCGGATCCGCGCGACTTCGACTGCGACGCTGTCACCCTCGACTTTTCGCACGCGGCCCTCTCGGGTCACGACGCCCTCGAGCTCACCCACGCCTACGGCGAGCGCCTGCGCCACGTGCACCTGTGCGATGGCGCCGCCGCGGCCGACGACAACCGCATCTTCGACGAGCACCTGCTGCCCGGGGAGGGTCGCCAGCCGGTGGCCGAGGTTCTCCGACACCTGGCCAACACGAACTGGGACGGCCATATCGTGGCCGAGGTCAACACGCGCAAGGCGAAGTCGGAGGCCGAGCGTCTCGACCTTCTGCTGCGTACCCTCGCGTTTGCCCGTGAGCACACGGCCGCGCAGCCGGCCGGGTCACTGGTCACCGGCGAGCTCGCTCCCATCGCTTAGTGCCTGCCGCCATCACCCGGTAGCCTGTTGAGTGGACGGAGGGTGACCATGCGACGGTTTTTGTTTAACGGCGGAGTGCTCGGCGCACTTTTTGGTGGCATCTCGGCCGCCCGACAGACAGCTAAGGGCCCGCGCGACTGGCGTCTCGCCCTGATCTGGCTGGGCTGGGGCATCAGCGTAACGCTGGCCGTTCTGGCCGTGCGCGATGAAGCCCGTGAGGCCCGCGAACAGGCCGAGCTCGACGGCTACGAGGAATAACGGCATTGTCTTCGCGTGCTTTCTCTTCGATAGCATTGGGGTGTCGTAATGCACACTGACAGCCCTCGACCAAGGAGACCACCGTGTCGTCAACCGCTTCAGCATCATCCCCGCGCGCAGGCTCGACTTGGTTTGCGAAGCACATCGAAATCATCGTCGTCACGCTGCTCGGCTTGGTCTCGGTGGCCACGGCCTACACTTCGTTTCAGGCTTCTCTCTATGACTCCCAGATGGCCAGCGCCTATGCCGTGGGACAGAGCTACAAGACCGAGGCAGAGTCGATGTACCTTGAGGCAAACCAGCAGTATGTGCAGGATGCCCAGACTCTCGTGAAACTCTACGAACTCAACGTTGAAATTCAGTCTGGGGATGCCGCCACGGCAGCTCTTGCTCAGGCAAAGGCTGACGCCATCTACACGTCTTCGGTGAGCGAGACGTTCGCCGCGGCGATTGTCGCTGCCGACGAGGCCAACGCGGCAAGTCCTGACTCGCCATACGTCTCCCCGCAAGACGACGAGACGTATTTGGCCGAACTCTTCGATCCCTACAACGAGCAAGCGGCCGCCGCCGAAGAAAAGATTGCCGCGGGCGATAGCTTCAACGCCCTCGGTGATCAACTGACTCTCTACACTGTGCTGATGGCCCTGTCGTTGTTCCTCTTGGGTATCGCCGCGGTGCTCAAGAAGTTCCGCATGCAGATTCTCATTGTTGCGGTGTCGATGGTGATCTTCACGTTTGCGGCGGTACTCACCGCGCTGGTGCCGTTTGTGGCTCTCGGCTAGCATTTTTGGTCATGAGCTGGGCAGGCTCGAAGTTATTGCGCGTAAGTTGAGGTTATGACAGAGCGCCAGCCCTATACCGTGGTCGAAAAATGCAACGGTTATGAAATCCGCGACTACCCCGAGTCACGTCTCGCGCAGGTTGACATGCGTGCCAACTTCTCCTCAGCCGGCAGCATGGGTTTTGGGCCGCTGATTCGATACATCAGCGGCGGCAACGCCTCGGCTCAGCGCATCGCCATGACGGCGCCCGTGCTCCAGCAGGCGTCTCCGAAAGAGACCTACCTGGTGAGCTTCGTGATGCCGGCCGAGATGACGGAGGCCACGATGCCTCAACCGGTCGACGGCCGTGTCACCATGGTCACGGTGCCCGCGCGA
>JAIOXH010000096.1 GCA_021741765.1 Aurantimicrobium sp.
ACCCGTTATCCGCGATGCCGGGGGCCTCAACATTGCCGCGTTCGCTGCGGCCATCGATGACGTTGCCGTGCGCACGCGCGCAAATGCTCTAAAGCCGGATGAGCTGTCGGGTGGAACCTTTACCCTCACCAACACGGGCTCTCGCGGTGCTCTCTTCGACACTCCGATTGTCTTCTTGCCCCAGCTCGCTATTTTGGGTACGGGCGTGGTGACGCGTCGTCCCGTCGTGGTGACTTCGGAAGGTCAGGACTTCATCGCTGTCCGTTCCATGGTCTACTTGGCGCTGTCTTACGATCACCGAATCATCGATGGCGCTGACGCCGCTCGCTTCCTGACGGCCATGAAAGAGCGCCTCGAAGAGGGTGACTTCGAAAGTATTCTTGGCATCTAGCACAGTGCTTTTCTGCTAGCCAAGCTGAGAGGTCTCAGGGTAGGTTTCGCGAACTATCCACGAATCTTCTGAACGCTCGAGAACAGCGATGTCGCCCGCGCCGTGGCCGGATCGGGCAGGCACGCGAACGAGAACAAAGTCTCCCAATGAACTCAGCGGCACCAGTGGTTCGGTCGACATCGGAAGGCCAGACGGCGAAGGCGTCGGTGTGGCAGACGACTGAACGCCGTTCGAGCCCGTCTTCGAGCTGGTCGTCGGGCGCGTAATGGGTTCGGTGGAGGTATCTGTTGTCGAAAGCAGGCTGACACCTGCAGTTGCCCCGGTGCTCGACGGCGCTGCCGGAAAGGTAACCGCGACAACCGCAACAGCTACAACGGCCGCAACGACGGAGAGAACAACGGGGCCGCGTCTCGCTCGCTTGAGGAGACCCAGAACGCGACCTCTCAACGAGCTTGCCTCGCTCGCTGCTGCGCCTGACACCGTCGACGCTGAAGCCGTCACTTCTTCCATGTGTCGCCAAGACTCCATGAGATCTGGCGGGGTGGTGAGTCGAATCTGAGGTGGCTCGTTGGAGTCTGCAGTTTCACCGCTGTTACTCGTTCGCGCGAGTATCGCGACGCGACCACCGTCGGGAAGAGACGAGAAATCCTGGGCGTCAGAACAGACACGTCGCTGTTCTTCACGGGAGAGTTGGCTGAGAAAGACAAGTTCAACGAGTGAGGGCGCAAGCGCGTGGCCTAAGAATCTGCCCTCAGCCAATCGTCGTCCGATGCGGTAACCACCGACGCTCGTCGGGTGCGATGTTTCGTTCACCCCGTCAGCCTGACCCCTCCCGAGACGCTGCGAGGAGGCAGAGCACAAACGGTGGAAGATGTGTTCCCGGGCTTCGTGTGCAGGACGGACGCGTAGACTTGGGGCGTGCTGGACGTTCAGATCCTGGGGCTCGACAACGATGCGGTTAACTATCGTGACGCGTGGGACCTTCAGCGACGCGTGCACCAGGATGTGGTCGCCGGGCGTGTGTCAGACACACTTCTTCTTCTTGAGCACACCAGTGTTTACACAGCGGGCAAACGCACCGAGCCCGACGAACGCCCAACCGACGGCACCGAAGTCATCGATGTTGACCGCGGGGGCAAGATCACCTGGCACGGACCCGGACAACTGGTGGGCTACCCCATTGTTCGACTCGCCGACCCCGTTGACGTTGTCGCCCACGTGAGGCGACTCGAAGACATCCTTATTGAACTGCTCAACAGCTTCGGCGTGGCGGGCGAACGCGTGGACGGACGCAGCGGCGTCTGGGTTCGGCGCGACCCACAATTCAACGGGTCCGCGTTTAACAAAATTGCCGCCATTGGGATTCGCGTGGCCGAGGGTGTCACGATGCACGGTTTCTCGCTCAACTGTTCTAATTCGCTTGAGCCTTACGCCAACATCGTGGCCTGTGGCATACGAGACGCGGGAGCGACAACTTTGTCCGTTGAAACGGGAAGAAATATCACTCCGTCGGACGTTATCGACACTGTAAGCAGCGCCTTCGTGGCCGAGTTTGAAGGAATTCATGAGTTCAACTGAGGGACGCAAGCTTCTCCGCCTTGAGATTCGCAACGCCGAGACGCCCATCGAGCGCAAGCCCGAGTGGATTCGAACGACCGCCAAGATGGGGCCCGAGTACCAAGCAATGCAGTCGCTGGTGAAATCCGAGGGCCTGCACACCGTGTGCCAGGAGGCTGGCTGTCCCAACATCTACGAGTGCTGGGAAGACCGCGAAGCGACGTTCCTCATTGGCGGATCACAGTGCACGCGTCGTTGCGACTTCTGCCAGATCGACACAGGAAAGCCGGATGACTTCGACGCCGATGAACCGCGCCGTGTCGGTGAGTCCGTCGCCACCATGAAACTTCGCTACGCGACCGTTACCGGTGTAGCCCGGGATGATCTCGAAGACGAGGGTGCGTGGCTCTACGCCGAGACCATTCGCGAGATTCACCGTCAGTCTCCCGGTACCGGCGTCGAGATTCTTGTGCCCGACTTTTCCGGCAACCCCGAGCTTTTGGGTCTCGTCTTCGATGCCGCTCCCGAGGTGTTTGCTCACAATGTCGAGACCGTTCCGCGAATCTTCAAGCGCATCCGTCCGGCGTTTCGCTACGACCGCTCACTTGACGTGATCACGCAGGGGCGCAACGCGGGGCTCATCACGAAGTCGAATCTCATTCTGGGCATGGGCGAGGAACGCGCCGAGATCTCGGAAGCCCTTCGCGACCTCTATGCCGCGGGTACCGACATCATCACGATTACGCAGTACCTGCGTCCCAGTTCCCGTCACCACCCGGTGGAACGCTGGGTGCACCCCGACGAATTCGTTGAGCTCAAGCACGAAGCTGAAGCCCTCGGCTTCTTGGGCGTACTTTCTGGTCCGCTCGTGCGCAGTTCCTATCGTGCGGGTCGGCTCTACGCGCAGTCGATGACTGCTCGCGGCCACGAGATTCCTGAGCACCTTGCTCACCTCGCCGCGGAATCGGCCGGATTCTCTCAGGCCGTTTAGCCGTTCGAGCACGTCTCACGCGGAGCGGGTCACGCAGGTATTGTTGTCCCATGGCAAAGAAAAAGCGTGAACCCGGTCAACTAGCCCAGTTGTGGCAGGTCTACAAGGTCACCCGCAAGCACAATCCGCTCGTTACCCTGTGGACGCTGCTTGTCTTTCTCGGACCGATTGCCCTCGCGGTCGTCGGGAGCCTGATTTTTGCCGCGGGTAATGCCGTCAACTGGATTATCTGGATTGTCCTCGGCGTTCTCGTGGGTGTGTTGCTCGGACTCATCGTCATGGGGCGCATTGCCGAGTCCACGGCCTACCGACAAATGCAGGGAAAGCAGGGGGCATCGGGGGCCGTACTCTCGGGCGCACTGCGTCGCGGCTGGATCACGAGCGACCAGCCCATCGCTGTGAATCCCAAAACGTTGGACGCAATTTTTCGCGCCATCGGCCGAGCCGGTGTTGTACTGATTGCCGAGGGGCCTAGCGCACGCACGCAGCGCCTCTCGGATGATGAGCGTCGTAAGTGCACGCGCCTTCTGCCCAACGTTCCCATCACCGTTCTTAACGTCGGTCCGGACGCAACAGCAGTTCCCCTGACCCAACTCGCGAAGCGCATCAAAAAACTTCCCAAAGTACTCACGAAGGCCGAGGTTATGGTCGTCTCCAAGCGCATGTCTTCGCTCGGCCACGACATGCCGATCCCCAAAGGAATCGACCCCAATCGCATGCGCAGCATGGGACGCCCGCGCTAGCTCAGTCCGCGCTCACGTTGAGGAGCCGGTTCGCACAAGAACCGTGCCGGCAATTTTGTCGTGAAATCCCCGCTGATCGGAATCCCACACCAGAGCCGGAATCACAATGCCCAACAGCAGGCTCCGCACCACCGGTCGCCACAAACCGACCCAGCCGCCGCGAATCGGCATCACCGCGAGGCCGACAATACGGTGTCCGATGCTACCGCCGAGGGCGGGAATGGCGATGATCTGGAGGGCGACGAAAATGCCGAGAACCGCAAACTGTCCCGGACCCGGCTGTGTTAGCGCGGGCAACCCCAGCCAAATCAGTGCAATGACGTACGACATCGCCCAGTCGATCATCAATCCACCGATGCGGCGCCCCAAGCGACCTACAGACCGGTATCCCGACTCCGGCAGTCCCCATCTCTTGCCGGGGTATGGGCGTTGACCCGATGCCGATGACGAACTCACGTGTTCATCCTAGGCATCTTGCGCGAGGCACAACGGAAACGTGACGTGCCTCAGGGCCGACTCAACTCGCGCCGGGCGTAACATTTCTGAAACAATAGTGACACAGCCGTGTCACGGCTCAACCGTAGAGTGAGAGCACGAGATTTCTCGTTATCCACTATTCCTTCGACGAAGAGACGAATTCCTATGTTCACAAACTCCTCTGAAGTTCTTGCCTTTATCAAGGACAACGACGTCAAGTTCCTCGACATTCGCTTTTGCGATCTACTCGGCGTTCAGCAGCACTTCAACATTCCCGCGCACACGGTCGATGAAGAATTCTTTACCGTTGGCCAGCTCTTCGACGGTTCGTCGATCCGCGGATTCGCTTCGATTCACGAATCGGACATGCAGCTGATTCCCGATGTTTCTACCGCCTACCTTGACCCCTTCCGTGAGCTCAAGACGCTCATCATGGTTTTTGACATCTACAACCCGCGCAACGGCGAAATCTACGGCCGCGACCCACGCCAGGTTGCGAAGAAGGCTGAGAAGTACCTCGCCTCGACCGGTATCGCCGACACCGCGTTCTTCGCTCCCGAAGCCGAGTTCTTCGTTTTCGACGACGTTCGCTACGAGGTTAGCCAGAACCGTAGCTTCTACTCGGTCGACTCTTCCGAGGCCGCCTGGAACACCGGGCGCGAAGAAGAGGGCGGAAACCTGGCCAACAAGACTCCTTACAAGGGTGGCTACTTTCCCGTCTCGCCCGTTGACCAGCACGCCGACATGCGTGACGACATGTGCATCAAGCTCGAAGAGGCGGGCCTCATCCTGGAGCGCTCGCACCACGAGGTGGGAACCGCCGGTCAGGGTGAGATCAACTACCGCTTCGACACCATGGTCAAGGCCGCCGACGACATTCTCAAGTTCAAGTACGTAATCAAGAACACGGCGCTCGAGTGGGGCAAGACGGCGACGTTCATGCCTAAGCCGCTTTTCGGTGACAACGGTTCGGGTATGCACACCCACCAGTCGCTGTGGAGCGACGGCAAGCCACTGTTCTACGACGAGAACGGCTACGGCGGACTGAGCGACATCGCGCGCTGGTACATCGGCGGCCTGCTCAAGCACGCAGCGGCCGTGATTGCCTTCACCAACCCGTCGCTCAACTCGTTCCACCGTCTGGTGCCGGGCTTCGAGGCGCCGGTCAACCTGGTGTACTCGGCCGGTAACCGCTCTGCTGCGATTCGCATCCCCATCACGGGAACGAACCCCAAGGCCAAGCGCATCGAGTTCCGTGCGCCCGACGCCTCGGGCAACCCGTACCTCGCGTTTGCCGCTCAGATGATGGCTGGACTTGACGGCATCAAAAACCGCATCGAGCCTCACGAGCCGGTCGACAAGGACCTCTATGAGCTGCCGCCCGAGGAAGCCAAGAACATTCCTCAGGTGCCCGCTTCGCTTGATGAGGCTCTGATTGCCCTGGAGAACGACCACGAGTTCCTGCTCGCGGGCAACGTCTTCACCAAGGACCTCATCGAGACCTGGATCTCGTACAAGCGGGAGAACGAGATCAAGCCCATGGCGCAGCGTCCTCACCCCTTCGAGTATGAGCTCTACTACGGCGTCTAGTCGCTCACTTTACGGCGGACCA
>JAIOXH010000097.1 GCA_021741765.1 Aurantimicrobium sp.
TCGATTTTGGAAGCAACAATCTGACCGCTGGCGAGAGCCTCCCGAAGATCTACGATGAAAACACTCATCCCGTCCGTCTTCTTCTCGACGTCTTCGTAGCGGGTAGTCCGCGCCAGGAGAATGAGAAGATCCGAGTGCTGTACCCGAGAAGTCCAGATCTTGTTGCCGTTGATGACGTACTCGTCACCCTCGCGAGCGGCAAAAGTGCGGATCCGAGTGGTGTCCGTTCCTGCGTCTGGTTCGGTGACGGCAAATGACTGGAGGCGAAGGCCACCCTCGGCTATGGCCGGCAGATAGCGCTGTTTCTGCTCATCATTGCCGTGGCGCAGGATCACACCCATGGTGTACATCTGCGCGTGAGCGGCTCCGGCAGAGCATCCATTTCGCTCAAGCGCCTCGAGAACGACGGCGGCATCCTGGATGGTCGCGCCACCGCCCCCATACTCTTCCGGAATGAGCATTGACAGCCAGCCGCCCTCGGTGAGGGCCGCGACGAATGCGTCGGGGTACTCTCTCGCGCGGTCGACCGTTCTCCAGTAGTCGTCGCCAAAGCCGCGGGCCAAGACGTCGATGGCGTCTTTTATGGCCACTTGTTCTTCGCTGAGTGAGTATGACATTTTCTTCCTTATCGCGTGGTGTGCGCACTTAGCCGGGCAGGCCGTGTATCTCTAGCATGGCCATCCGAGGCGAAGCGTTTCAGATCTTTCTCACATAGTGAAATTTCCGAATTTGCGCGGCAGCGTCACGAGACCGAAGGACCGACTAGCGAGAATCCGCCTCTCACAGGCTCAAGGTGGCCATCTCCGATGCAATAGCTTTGGCTGCCTGTTTCACGTTGGGAATGAGGGCGGTCTCGATAGCCCTCGGGTTGAGTTTTTCCTCACGGAACGTCACTGAGACGCTGGCGATGATGGCCTTTTCGCCGTCAAAAATGGGCGCGGCCACAGACAGGCGCCCGGGGAGAACATCATCGTGAGTTACGGCAACCCCGGAGCGACGAATGTTCTCGAGAATGTCAGTGAGGTCATCCTGGGGGTTTTTGGCGGACGTGTTGTCCTTGAAGAGCAGGTGCCTTTCGTACTGAGCCTCCGGCGAAAAAGCCAGCAAGACCCGTCCCCCGCCCGTTTGTTCAAGCGGGAGGCGTCGACTTGCGTTCATGGTTTCCGGCGTGCTCTTGATGCGGGTAATTCGATCGACAAAGAGTCCGTGATCTCCGTCACGTACAGCCAGGTAAACGGTGCCCTGTGTGGCCACATGAAGTTGAACAAGTATTGGTTGAGCTATCTCGTGCAACCGCTTGACCGCTGGCGCTCCCAGCCCGAGACGCCAGACGCGATCACTCAAGCGATATCGGCCGTGAGCCAAACGTTCTACGCCACCCCAACGCAATAGGGTACTGAGGAGTCGATGAACGGTTGCCGGCGGCAGCCCGGTTTTCTCAACGATGTGCGCGACACTGACCTCGTCTCCCGCGCCCTCGAAACAATCCAATATCTCAAAAGCACGGCCCAGAACAGAGCGCTTCGCGCCCTCCCGTTCTGAGCTCGTAGCCACCTCGTCACTCTCCCTTAACGAGCATTAAAGTTCGACAGTAATACTCTTCACTTGAGTGTAATGATGTAGCGCCTCGAGACCTTTTTCTCGGCCATAGCCGCTCATTTTGACGCCTCCGAACGGCGTCTCCACAATGGGGCCCATCCAGGTGTTCACGTACACCTGACCCGTTTCAAGCCGTAACGCAACCCGGTGTGCGCGAGAAATGTCTTGGGTCCACACGCCCGACGCAAGACCGTAGTCGGAGTCATTCGCAATCCGGATGGCATCCGCCTCGCTCGCGAAGGGAATCACCGAAAGCACCGGCCCAAAAACTTCTTCGCGGGCGATGCGCATGTCGTTAGATACACCCACGTAGATTGTGGGCGTCACGAAATTCCCCTGACTCAAGTCGTCAGAGCTCACGGGTTCGCCGCCGAGCGCGGCAATGGCACCGTCTTGTTTGGCGATGAGAAAGTACTCGTGCACTTTTTCGCGCTGAGCAACGGTTGTCATTGGTGCCAGAGTGACCCCCGGAACAACTTCCTTGGCCGCGTGCACGAGTCGCTCGACAAAGTCATCGTGAATCTCTTGCTGCACCAAGAGCCGGGAGCCGGCAGTGCACGTCTGGCCGGCATTCGCCGTGAACGCTCGAAGGGCCCCCGCGACCGCCTTGTCGAGATCGGCGTCATCGAAGACAATATTCGCGCTTTTGCCGCCCAATTCCAGAGTGAGCGGCAGTATTCGATCGGCGGCAATCTTGCCGATCTCTTTTCCCGCCCGCAGGGATCCCGTGAAGGCAATTTTCCTGACCTGGGGGTGTTGCACAAGAGCCATGCCGGCGTCCTGGCCGATGCCCGTCACAACGTTGATCACACCGGGCGGAAACCCGACTTCGGATGCCAGTCGCGCGAGTTCCAGGGTGGTCGCCGAGGTGAATTCCGATGGTTTGATGACAATCGTGTTGCCCACGGCCAAGGCCGGTGCGCCCGCTCGCGCTGCCTGATTGAGCGGAGCGTTCCAGGGGGTGATTATTCCCACAACTCCGAAGGGCTCGCGGACGGTGTACGAGTGGAACCCCGGCCCAAGATCGATGGTGTCGCCGTGTAGCGAATGAGTCAGTCCGCCATAGAACTCAAAATAAGCGGCTGAATTTGCAATCTCAAAAGGGACGAGTGACGAGAGTTTTCCGGTTTCTGATCCCTCAATGGCGGCAAGTCGATCCTGTTCGGCCAAAATGCGGGCAGATAACGCCAGCATGAGTCTGGCTCGTTCGACCGGCTTGAGTCGCCGCCACGACAATGCCGCCGCCGCAGCCGCCTCTACGGCCAGAGCGACTTCATGAGCACCGCCCAGGGCAATCGACGACACGTCCTCTCCCGACGCAGGATTGTAGGTCATGAAGCGCTCATCAGTGCTGCCCTGAGTGGACCGACCATCAATCCAGTGGTCATAATGCGTTGTCACGGAGAACCCTCACTCGTCATTTGGGAATGACCTGCGCCAAGCCGGCGCCGACCGCCCCATCCTAGTTTCTCGGCAGAAGAGCTTAATCGGTTTCGCTCAACAGATGAGAGGGGGTGATCTTTGTCTGACCACCGGGCAACCCCCGCCAAACGAGTGTTGCCCGCCCCCACCAGAGGTGAAAGCGGGCAACGACTGAGGCAGAAAACCTACGGTTTTGGAGTCGGTGTCGACGTGCTGGCCGACAGTCCCGCGAGCTTCAGCAAGAAGTCAGAGAACTGCGCAGGATAGAACGCGCCCGTCTCGGGATCCGTGTTGAAATTGAACTTGGTGCCGTTGACAATCACTGTGGGGGTGCCGCCAAAGACAACGTCGGTGGTATTCGGCAATGCCGTTGCATCCTTCACACGGTTCCACGAGCTCGTGGCCCACGACTTGAAGGTCTCGTTGTCGATGCACGTACCGATTTCGGCCTGACGATCAGCGCCGACAGACTTCACAATGTCCTTAATGGCTGCGTTGTCGAGTCCCGTGGTGTTCTCATCGGGCTGGTTGTTGAACATCGCGTCGTCGAAGCTTAAGAACTTGTTGGGATCGTAGGTCGCCACGCAGGCAGCCGCATTGACCGCCCGAGAGGAATAACGCGTACCCATAGACATGCGGTCGAGGATAGAAATGGGGTGGATTTCGATGGTCGCCGCGCCGCTCGCAACGCGGTCCTTAATTATGGGCGCGTTGGCGCTATTAAAGTTCCTGCAAACAGGGCACATGTAGTCCACGTAGACCACGATGTTGAGCAGGTCAGGGTTTTCTGCGGTCGTCACCGGCTCGGCGCCGTCCGGGAGTGCCTTGCTCAACACGGCTTCGATGTCGCCTGTGGGCACGCCGTTGGCGTCGAGCTTGGCCTGCAACAGGATGCCGTCGCTGGCCATATTGGCGGGGCGGGGTCCGGGGGACGGTACCGCGCTCCAGATGACAAGGCCGATAACCGCCACAACAACGATGATTCCGGCGACCACACCGCCCTGCACCAAAACGCGCCTGCGGCGCTCAGACTTCTGTGCCTCAGCGCGGTGTTCGCGTGCCGTCTGGCGAGCGTCTTCGCGCCGCTGGTTCTTGCTGGGGCGTGAGCCCTGAGATCCGATAGTCATTGAACTTTCTCCACACACTCTGGTCAGACATCTAAACCGCCCCGACGAGGGCACCCTGCGATATTACGCGAGATGCCGCATGCACCGCTAAACGGTGAGGGCCAATTCTGCGCAAACTCGCAGAAACAAACTCAGGAAGGAGTTATCGGGGAGCACGAACCCGCGCCACCTCATACAGCGCCACACTGGCCGCAATACCCGCGTTGAGAGACTCGGTTGCTGCGCTGATCGGAATCGACACAATCGCATCGCACTTTTCGGTCACCAAACGCGACAGGCCAGAACCCTCGCTACCCACCACGATCAAAAGAGGTCGATCGGCCAAATCGAGGTTGGGCAGCAGGGTCGTGCCACCGCCGTCGAGCCCGATCACGAAGACACCGGCTTTCTTGAGCTCGGTGATGGCCGCGGCCAGGTTGGTAGCCATGGCGACGCGGCAGCGGGCGGCCGCACCTGCCGATGTCTTCCACGCGGCAGCGGTGACGCCCACCGAGCGGCGCGACGGAACGATCACACCATTACCGCCGAAGGCAGCGGTTGACCGGATGATGGCACCGAGGTTGCGGGGGTCGGTGACGCCGTCGAGAGCTACCAGCAGTGGGGTGTCACCTGCCGCAATGGCCGCATCGAGCAGGTCTCGCGGATGTGCGTATTCGTATGCGGGGACCTTGATCGCAACACCCTGATGCACGGTGTCGGGCCCCACCATGCGCTCGAGCTCGGGACGCATGATTTCCATAACGGGTAGGCCGCGCTTGTTCGCAATGCTGATAATCTCGCGCACCCGGTCGTCCATCTCCACGCGCGCGGCAACATAAAGTGCCGTTGCGGGAATCCTTGCGCGCAGCGCTTCGAGAACGGAATTGCGACCGGCCACTAATTCGCCACCGTCGCTTGATGCCTTCACCCGCGAATTACCCCGCAGCTCCGGGCCGCGAACGGGGCGGCCCTTTTCAGCAGCGCGTTCGACCCGCGCCTTCCGTTTTCCCGCGGGGTGATAGGTGCGGTCTTCCGCTTTCGGCGTGGGGCCGCGACCCTCAAGTGCTTTGCGCCCGTGACCGCCGGTACCGACGGTGGGGCCTTTGCCTGTTTTGCGCACGGCACCCGCGCGCGTTGGTCGATTAGCCATTGATACTCCACTGGGGTCCGTGCGATGTGTCCTCGATGAGAATTCCCGCCGCGCCAAGGTCATCGCGTACCCGGTCGGATGTTGCAAAGTCTTTGGCGCCGCGAGCTGCCTCACGCTCGGCGAGCATGCGGTGCACGAGAACATCGAGAGCATCGTGGGCCCGGGATGGGCCCGACGCGCCCCAGGTGGGATCGCCTGGGTTAAGGCCAAGCACGTCCACCATGGCGAGCACCTCGCCACCCCGATCGAGTGCAGTCTCGGCATCGCCTGCGTCCCACGCAATGTTTCCCGCACGCACGGTCTCGTGAATCACGGCAAGTGCCATGGGTACCGCGAGGTCGTCGTTCATGGCTCGCACAAAGTCCGCCGGAAGGTCAGCCACGTCGCGAGCACTCGCCGCCGACTTACCC
>JAIOXH010000098.1 GCA_021741765.1 Aurantimicrobium sp.
CCCGGGCAGCGATTCCCGCCAACACATCTCTCCTGCTGACTCTGGGGGAGCGGGGATGGGCGGAGTTGACGGATGTTCGCACGCCACTTGACGCGGTGACGGTTCTGGTCGATGAGGTGTCCGAGGCGCACGCCACCCGTGCCCGGCGCGAACTCGCGACGTCCCGCGCCCTCCGCCACGAGTCTCCGCCGCTGAGTGAACTGCGCGACATGGTTACCCAGAATCTGTCTGGCGACGACAACGACTTTCAGGCGCCCGAGAATTCCCACGTCAGGGGCATTCTGGGATGGAGTGATGCCCTCACTGGTCCGCAGCCGGTGTGGACGGAACTCAGCGACGAGGTGCCGCACATGCTCGTTGCGGGCGCTACGGGCAGTGGCAAGACCGAGACGCTCGTGGCTCTGCTGGCCAGCATGGCCGCCGCACACCCGCCCGAGCGCTTTCGATTTGCCGTCATCGACTTCAAGGGCGGCGGTGGGTTCGCCCGGGTGGCGTCGTTCGCGCACAACGCCGGAATCACCACAGACCTCGACGGTGATGACGTAGTGCGCGCTCTCGCCGGGATTCGAACAGAAATGGCCCGCCGCGAAACGATTTTGCGCGACGCCGGGCGCACCGACATTTCCGCTCTGCCCAGCGAGCTCCACGTGCCGCGCCTGTTGATCGTGGTCGACGAGTTTCGCGCCCTGTGCGACGCTGTTCCGGACGCTCGCCGCATTGTGGCCGATGTGGCGTCACGCGGGCGTGCCCTCGGTGTGCACCTCGCTGTCGCGACCCAGCGCGCGGCTGGCGCCTTTGGAGATGACCTGTTGGTCAACGCCCAGACGCGCCTGTGCCTGGCGCCCATGGCGGACGATGATGCTCGCTATCTGCTCGGCACATCGGTGTCACGCTCGCCCGGAGGTCTCACCACGAAGACCCGTCTTCTTCACGTGCGTCGACCGTCGGGACATCTTGAGACGGTGCATCCGGTGTGCGTGGATGCCGACACTCTCGACGCGGCCAGTCGGTGGACGGTGAACAGCCGGCCCGATAACTGGCGACTCTGGTGGCCAGAGTTACCGCACGAACTCTCGGCAGCGGCCGTGAGAGACGCCGCCCATTCCGAGGGGGCTGACGAGGGTGCTGTCGCGGGTGCTGCTGACGGACAGATTTTGCTTGGCCTCAGACAGGACTCGCGCACCACGCGTTGGTCGGTGCTCGACTACGAGCCCGGTCGCGACGGCGCTCTGTGGGTGGCGGGCGGGCCGCGCTCGGGAAAAACAACTCTGTTGCAGAACATCAGAAACGAGGTTTTGCAACATCCGGGCGTGACTCATCCGGGCGTGAGTCATTCAGGCGCGCCTGCCGGGGGAGGCACATCAAGATTTCGAACCGTCGTGATGGTTCCCGGTGATGCTGCGCTGGCTTGGGACGTCATCATGACGACAGCCCGGGCAAGTGAACACCATCCAACCCACCACCGGGAACTGGTGATTGTCGACGCACTCGATGCGATTCTGCGAGCGACACCGGACGACGCACTCGATGATCTCGTTGGGGCCCTCGAGCGCATCGCCCGCGAGGGCCCCCGGCAGGGCAGATTTCTCGTCTTCTCAACGTCGGGCGAAGAGCCATCGCTCAGCGCGGTGACACGCCACGTGCGCTTGCGCATCGATCTCGGGTCGCGGTATCCCGGACGCGGTGCGGTGGGCGGCGACGCCGTCCAATTGGCGTCACCTGCGGAACTCACTGCGGAACTCACTGCGGAACTCACTGCGACAGCCTGCGATCCTCTGCCGACGCTGCCCGAGGTGCTGCGGGGTCGTCGGGCTGTGGTGCTTACCAACGCCCCCGAGGTGTGGCAGGCGAATCAGACGTCCGATGCCACACCGATGCTCCTCGACGCACTCACGCCCGAACAGGCCCTGACGCTCTCTGACGAGATGCGACGCCGAGTGAGACAGGAACCTCTCGTCTGGCACGGTGTCGCGCGGATTGCGGCCCGCTACGTGGGACGAGACGTTCACCGCATCCCGCCACCGCTGGTTGACAGTGTTGTGGTTCTCGAAGCAGACGACACCTACGTGCGGGCGGCGCTACCAGGCACCTAGGGCCTGCAGGCTTCTAGGCGAAAACGTCCGCCAGGGGAGTGTGTTCAATGCCGTGCGCGCTGGCCACGGCTTCATTGGTCACCCGACCCTGCCACGTGTTGAGGCCGGGTCGTAGGGTGGCATCTCCCGCGAGAGCTGCGTGCCAGCCGTGGTTCGCTACGCTGCGCACAAACGGCAGGGTGGCGTTGGTCAGGGCATAGGTGGACGTGTGCGGCACAGCGCCGGGCATGTTGGCCACGCAGTAAAAAATTGATCCGTGCACCGCAAAGGTGGGTTCGGCGTGCGTCGTGGGATGGGTGTCGGCGAAGCATCCGCCCTGATCCACCGCGATGTCCACCAGCACGCTGCCCTGCTTCATTCGAGACACGAGGTCGTTGGAGACCAGCTTGGGAGCCTTCGCGCCGGGAATAAGGACGGCGCCAACGACGAGGTCGGCGGAGCACACCGCTCGATCGATCTCGAGAGCATTCGAGGCAAGAGTGTTCACACGGCCGTGAAAGGCGAGGTCCAGTTGCGCGAGGCGGGCCAGGTTGGTGTCGAGTACGGTGACCTGCGCGCCCATCCCGACAGCCATCTGAATAGCGTTCGTTCCGGCAACGCCACCACCGAGCACCACGACGTTCGCCGAGCGAGTTCCCGGCACGCCCGAAACCAGGAGTCCCGGCCCGCCCTGCGGAGTGAGCATGGCGTGCGCTCCAACGAGGGGTGCCAATCGTCCGGCAACCTCGCTCATGGGTGCCAACAGGGGCAGTGTGCCGTTAGCGGCCTGCACGGTTTCATAGGCCAGCGACGTCGTTCCGGCGGCACAAAGGGCTTGGGTGAGTTCGACCTCCGCCGCCAAATGAAGATAGGTAAAAAGCACGAGGTCGTCCCGCAAATAAGAGAACTCGGCCGGTTGAGGTTCTTTGACCTTGAGCACCATCTCGGCGGAGTTCCATACAGACTCTGCGTCGTTGGCGATTCGGGCACCGGCTTCCACGAAGTCGGCATCACTGAAGCCCGAGCCGATGCCGGCCCCGGTCTGCACACTCACATCGTGTCCGTGCGACACCAGGTCGTGAACACCGCTCGGTGTCATCGCAACGCGATACTCGCTATTTTTTACCTCAGCCGGAATGCCGATTCGCAAGGTAATCGGGTCAGTTCGTGTAGGTCGCGAAGGCGTCGTCGAGGACGCCGAGTGCGTCCGCAATGAGTGCGTCCGTCATTCGCACGTTCGGCAGGAAGCGGAGCACGTTGTAGTTTGTGCCGGCGTTGAGCAGAAGCAGCCCGTTTTGGAAACCGTGACTCACCACATGCGCGACCGCTGCCGCGTCCGGCTTTTTCGTTCCCGGCACCACGAGCTCGATGGCAATCATGGCGCCCCGGCCGCGCACCTCGCCGATCAGCGGATACTTCTTCTGCAGAGCCTCGAGTCCAGCCTTCAGCGTCTTTTCGATGCGCTGAGCTTCGCCCAAAAGATCGAGGCGCTCAATCTGATCGAACACGGCCACGGCGGCCGCACACGACACGGGATTTCCGCCGAACGTGCCGCCGAGCCCACCTGGGTGGGCGGCATCCATGATGTCGGCTCGTCCGACCACGCCGGCAAGCGGCATTCCGCCGGCAATGCCCTTAGCTACGGTGATGAGATCGGGAACGAGGCCGAGTCCCTCAGACGCAAAGTATGTTCCCGTGCGAGCCATTCCGCTCTGCACCTCGTCGGCAACGAAGACGACATTGTTCTTGTGGCACCACTCCTGCAGCAGGGTGAGGTAGCCGTCCGCCGGCACCATGAATCCGCCCTCGCCCTGAATGGGCTCGGCAAAGATGGCGGCGAGGTCAGCAGCTCCCACCTGCTTCTCGAAGTACCAGATGGTGCGCTCGGCTGCCTCTTCGCCCGAGAGACCGTCCTGGTAGGGGTACGAGTTGGGGGCACGGAATACCGAGTTACCAAGCGAACCAAAGCCGGTGGCGTAGGGACTGTTCTTGAAGTTCATGGCCATCGTCATATTGGTGCGACCGTGATAGGCGTGGTCGAGCACGCCAATGGCATTCTTGCCCGTGTACTTGCGGGCAATCTTGACCGCGTTCTCTATGGCCTCGGCGCCCGAGTTACAGAGCATCGTGCGCTTGGCATAGTTGCCAGGTGTGTGCTGCGCGAGCAGTTCGGCAACGTGCACGTAGCCCTCGTAGGGAGTCACGGTAAAGCAGGTGTGGGTAAATCGGGCCGCCTGCTCGGCAACCGCGGCAACAACGGCGTCATCGGTATGGCCGATGGTGGTGACACCAATACCCGAGGCGAGGTCAATGAACTGGTTGCCGTCAATGTCGACCACAATCGATTCGTGTGCTTCGGCGATGTAGACGGGCAGGGCAGCGCCCACACCGGTGGAGACAACCTCGGCACGACGAGCGTGCATGGCCTGCGATTTCGGGCCGGGGATAGCAGTGCGAATCAGCCGCTCTTGCGCGATGGTGCTCTGGCTTTCTGCTGTTGTCGTCATAAAAGCAATTCTAGGAGTCCGACATCCTTCTCCGTGGTGCAAAGATGGGTAACGTGCGTCGCGTCATCATTCTGGGCTCCACCGGTTCTATTGGAACGCAAGCCCTTGACGTGATTTCGGCCAACCCGGATCGTTTTCAGGTGGTGGGTCTCTCGGCGGGCACCCAGGCCGATGCGTTGGCCGATCAGGCGCGCGTTTTCGGTGTCGCACACACGGCCCTCGGCGCCGACGCCTCAGAAGATCTCGTCCGTTCGGTCGATGCCGATGTCGTTCTCAACGGCATGACCGGTGCCGTGGGACTGGGGCCCACGCTCGCCACGCTGGAACGGGGCATGACCCTGGCGCTGGCCAACAAAGAGAGCCTGATTATCGGCGGAAAGCTCGTGATGGGCGCCGCATCGCCCGGGCAGATTGTGCCCGTCGACAGCGAGCATTCGGCCATCGCGCAGTGCCTTGTCGCGGGCACACACGCCGAGGTTCGTCGACTCATCCTGACGGCCTCGGGCGGGCCGTTCCGCGGTCGCTCGCGCGATCAGCTGGGCGACGTGACTCCCCAGCAGGCCCTCGCGCACCCCACGTGGGATATGGGCCTCATGGTCACCACCAACTCGGCCACCCTCATGAACAAGGGCCTCGAGGTAATCGAGGCGAGTCTGCTCTTCGGCATCGACTACGCCGACATCTCGGTCACTGTTCATCCGCAGTCCGTCATTCACTCGTTGGTGGAGTTTGTCGACGGATCCACGATGGCGCAGGCTTCACCGCCCGACATGAAGCTTCCGATTTCCCTCGGTCTCGACTGGCCGCATCGCGTGGCTCACGCGACCGCGCCGGTCGATTGGACCACGGCGCACACCTGGACGTTTGAGCCCTTGGACGAGGTGGCGTTCCCGGCCGTGACGCTCGCTAAGTCTGTAGGCTCGGCTGGTCTCACGTTCCCCGCGGTGATGAATGCCGCCAACGAAGAGGCCGTTCTCGCTTTCCATGCTGGTCGACTCGGTTTCACCGACATCGTCGACACCGTCTCGCGCGTGGTTGACGCGCCTACGGCTCCCGGACGCGAGTTGTCGCGTGAGGTT
>JAIOXH010000006.1 GCA_021741765.1 Aurantimicrobium sp.
GGTACCCGGGGCCAACGCGAACGTGAGTCCCTCAAGAATTGCGCGTCCGTCGGATAGTCGCAGGGTGACGTCATTGGCCTCGATCGGAGCCGCGCAGTTAGGCTCGGCAACCCGCGAGGTGTTCAGAAAACCTCGCCCCTCGAGGCTGGCCGCGAGAGCCGACGCGCGCTCCACAGTCGCTCCCACGAGCGGAGCAATGACGCCACGAATTCCTCCACGGCGCCCTCGTAGGCGCCGTGCGCGAACAAGACGCATCGCCGTCATCCGCAACTCGGGCAATACGGCTAGGGCGATGAGCACGGCAGACAGACTCGCTGTGCCGCCTCCCCACGCTCGCGTGCGCATCAACAGGCGGCGCACGTCGATGAGAGAGAAAAGCAGCCCCGAAGCAACGATGAACGCGGCCAGCGGGAGAGCGGCAAGAATCGTGTTCGATAGGCCGCTGAACGTCACGGGTCCGAAGAGATTAACGCTCGCAAAGAACCCCGGAAGCTCCACGCGGGGGATGGATACCAGGGCCGGGCCATCACCCGCGGCACCACCAAAGACGATGCGAAAGACGAAGCGACCCACCACAAACGCCGCAGCGACCCAGAGGCTGAGTCGAAGCGGTTGCCACCGGCTGTCTCGGCGCTTTCCGTTTGTGAGCATGGTGACCCCGGCGTCGAACCTATTCGGTCAACGGCTCGGCGGGTGGTTCTGTGTTAGTGCCGCTGGTGAACGTGAAGCCCAGCGACTCGCCGGGAGCCAGGGTGAGGTCGTCGATTCCCACCGACGCATAGTCCCATTCCCCCGTCGCCCGACTTTCAACCCACACCGACCAGTAGCCAAACTCGGGGGTCATGGTGGCACACGTCTCGCGGTAAGACTCGTGTCCGGGAATTTTGAGTGATTGATCGGCGGCGGGGAGGCCGTTTACTCGGCACACGACGTCGAGGCCGTAGTCGGCGGTTCCCGTGATCGTCACGGCAGCAGCGTCGAGTACCGTCATCGCCTCAATGGGCGCCACTGTGTCGACACACGTTTCGATGAGGGGGGCTCCAAGAATGTCGAAGTCAACCTGCAGCCACACTCCGGCGCACTCGACGGAGGACGCGGCATCTCCTGCACTGGCTTGGCGACCCGCATCGCTCGTCGGGGAACTCGGGTTAGCTGCGCAACCCGCCAGCAGAAAAAGGCCGGCCGTAAAGCTTGCCAATAGGGGAATGGTGCGTGTGCGTGACATGGGTCTCCTTGGGTGCTTGTTTGTATCCATGTTATTCGGGTCAGCGATTCACGGCAGACTGAGGAAGTGCTCGAGACCTTCCTTCGTATCATTCCCCTGGGAATTGGCGCAGCCATGACGCCCTCGCTTCTGGGGCTGCAGGTTCTCGCTACGGTTGGCCCCTCGTGGGGGCGTCGTTCCCTCATGGTGATTGCCGGTTCGGCACTCGCGTTCGGAATTGCGTGCGCGGCCCTTTTCCTCGGGTTTGCGCAGTTGCCGCACCGCGATGACACGGGCCCCAATCTCGTTCAAGGGATTCTGTATCTTCTCGCTAGTGCGGTACTCGTATGTGTCGTCGTGTGGTTGTTTCGTCCACACGCCGCGCTGGCAGAGCGATCCGAGATCGGATTCCGACGCCGCCTGTCGAACGCGCACGCCGTCACATTTTTTAGTATTGCCTTTGTCTTGAGCATTAAGGACCTCTCGAGTTTTGCTCTGCTGGTTCCGGGGCTCCACGACATCGCGACGTCAAACATCTCGATATTCGCGCAGATACTGTGCGTTGTTCTGATGTTCGCCCTGGCGCTCTCGCCCACCCTTGTGCCAGCCCTCTGGCGACTCCTTCGCGGGCCTCGGGCCGAAGCGTCACTCACGCGCCTCTACTCGTGGACCATGCGGCGACAGTTTCAGATAATCGGTTTCATGGCTGGTGTATTTGCGGTCTATTGTCTAGTGATGGGCCTCGGAAACGAGGGAATCGGTGCGGCTCCCTGGTAGCCGCGTGAGGATCGCGACATGAAAATCGAAAAGCCCTTCCGGCTCGGCTTTGTTGGAGCCCTGGGCGTAGGTCTCGCTCTGCTCCTCATGACAATGATCGGCTCGCTGGCCACGGTGCTCACCTACATCGGTGTTGCGTTCTTCGTGTCGCTGGGGCTCGCCCCCGCCGTCGCCTTCCTCGTGCGTCGCCGCTTTCCCCAGTGGGCCGCTCTGCTCACCGTGGTCATCATCTTTCTTGTCGTGGTTGTGGGAGTGACGTGGACCGTGGTGCCGCCACTGGTTGACCAGACGCTGTCCTTCATCAAGGGCCTCCCGGAGTTCATCAAGAACCTCACGATTCAGCCGTGGTTTATCTGGATCACCCAGCAAATGGGCACGTCCGTTGATCTGACCGCCATTATCAAGGAGGTCACCGCATGGGTATCCAACCCGGCAAACTTCTCGAACGTTGCGGGCGGGTTGCTCAAGGTGGGTGTGGGTGTGGCCTCTGGCGTCACCGGAACCATCGTCGTGGTCATCCTCACCCTCTACTTCACCGCCTCACTCGACAGCATTAAGAAGTTCGCCTACACGCTCGTTCCTCGCAGCACGCGCGACAGGTTCGTTGAAATGAGCGAAGAGATCACGGGCGGCGTGGGTAAGTACGTTGTGGGGCAGATTGCCCTCGCGGCCCTCAACGGTGTGCTCTGCTTTATTGTTCTCGTTTCGATTGGCGGCAAAGCAGCCATCATCTGGGCCTTCGTGGCGTTCCTGCTTGCTCTCATACCCCTCATCGGCACCGTGGTTTCGAGTGTCGTCGTGTCGTTAAGTCAGCTTCTGTTGGCCAGCCCGCTCACCGCACTCGTCATTTTCATTTACTTCCTCATTTACATGCAGATTGAGGCGTACGTGATCAGCCCGCGCATCATGAACAAGGCCGTGTCGATTCCCGGTTCGGTCGTCGTGATTGCTGCGCTGGCCGGTGGCACCCTGATGGGCGTGCTGGGCGCGCTCGTAGCAATCCCCATTGCGGCGTCAATCATCTTGATTATCAAGCAGGTCTTCGTGCCCCGAATGGACACGCGATAGGTTGCTCGAATGAAGGTCATCACGGGCGTCAGCCCAGCGTCGCTCTCGCGCGTAGTTCTCGCCGACCGAGAGCCGGTGCGCGTCGCCGCGGTGCAGATGCATTGGAAGAGCGACCCGGATGAACACGCACAGAACCTCCGCGAGGGAATTCGCTTGGCTGCCGAGGCCGGAGCCCGAATCGTCTTTCTTCCGGAACTGACCCTCAGCCGATACATGGCCGACGAGCGCCCCTCGGGCCCGCCTCGGGCCACTGCTGAGTCTGTGACCGAGGGGCCCACGTTTGCCCTCGCCGCCGCAGCCGCACGGGAGCACGGCATCTGGGTGCACGCGAGCTTGTTCGAGTCTGTTGAGCGCGAAGATGGGCGCGGCTACAACACGGCAATCATCGTTGATCCCCAGGGCACCCTGCGCGGGAGCACCCGCAAGCTGCACATTCCGGTCACGGCCGGCTACTTCGAAGACGAGTATTTTGCAGCGGGACCAGTCGAGGATCCGTACCCCGTCTTCGATCTTGCGGCCGGATCAACGCCGCTGCGCCTCGGTATGCCCACGTGCTGGGACGAATGGTTTCCCGAGGTAACGCGGGCGTACTCACTTGCCGGCGCCGAAGTGCTCGTGTACCCCACGGCAATCGGGAGCGAGCCCGATCACCCCGACTTCGACACCGCCCCACTGTGGCGACACGTGATCACCGCCAACGGAATAAGCAATGGAACCTTCATGGTGGTGCCCAACCGCTGGGGCAATGAGGGGCTCATCAATTTTTACGGGTCGTCGTTTATTTCGGATCCCTACGGTCGGGTGCTTGTCGAGGCCGGCAGGGCAGAAGATGCCGTTTTGGTGGCCGATCTCGATCTTGATCAGCGGCGCGATTGGCTCGACCTCTTCCCATTCTTAGCAACACGTCGTCCCGATACTTACGGAACTCTCACCCGGCCCGTAGCCAACCCGAGAGGCGACGACGGTCGCGGTGTCCACGGGGGAATCGCAGGTATCGGCACTTAGTCTGTAAGAACGGGCCGAAAGGGGTCGCATGTCCGACGCCAAAAATCTCACTCCCGCCACAGCAGACGATGAGGGCTCTGAGACCAGAGTGCCCAGCCTTCCCCTCCTTGAGGCAGCAGCGCCCCTTCCCGACGACGAGACAAAACCGCTGTGGCGCGGTTGGATTCACACCGGCACCTTGCCGGTGGCGATCGCCGCGGGCATCGTGCTCGTGGTCCTGGCCGATGGATTCTCGGCAAAGTGGAGCTCAGCGGTCTTCGCGCTGACGTCAATCCTTCTCTTTGGCATCTCATCGCTGTATCACCGCTTCAACTGGAAGCCGCGAACGCTCGTGCTGCTCAAGCGCTTCGATCACGCCAACATTTTCTTGCTCATTGCCGGCACCTATACGCCACTTGCCGTGATGGCGCTTCCGTTCGACAAGGGATCCCTGCTGCTCATCCTCGTGTGGAGTGGAGCGCTGCTCGGAATCGGGTTCAGGATGTTCTGGATTCATGCGCCGCGCTGGCTCTATGTTCCGCTCTACCTCCTGCTGGGCTGGGCGGCCATGATGTACGTGGTCGATTTGGTCAACGCCAACGTGGCCATGATGGTGCTCATCATGGTGGGCGGTGCCGCCTATTCGGCCGGTGCTGTGATTTATGCCATGAAGCGCCCGAACCCGGTGCCCGGCGTCTTTGGCTTTCACGAGATCTTTCATACGCTCACCCTGGTGGCGTTCTTGTGTCACTGGTCGGCCGTGCTGCTGATTGCCCTGAACCCGGTCTACTTCTGGTAGCGAATCGTGACAAAACGATGGGCCCCGAGGCGTTGCCGTCGGGGCCCATCGTGCGTTGCTGTTAGCGGGGGAGGCTGTTAGAGCCCAAAGTCTCCAAAGCCGCCGCCGTCAAAGCCGCCGCCGTCAAAACCACCGCCGTCAAAACCACCGTCGGCTGAGGCGAATTCTCCCGATGAATCCCCACCAGCTCCAGCATCTCCGGCGGAGTCACCACCTTCGGAGCCCGCCTCGCTGCTGTCTGATGCCCCGGAGTCGCCAGCGAATGAGGGCATGAAGGCGCTCATCAGCGTGGAGGCAATCACATAACCGGCGATGCTTCCGAGAAGGGAGCTACCGAACATGGATCCGAAGCCGGGAGCCGCACCGGCCTGCCCTGGGCCAGCCGCGCTCACGTTTCCGAGGGACTTCTCCATCGTTCCGGGCTGGCGCATCTCCGACCGAGTAGCTGAAACGGCCAGTGAGTGGGCATCGTCGGCCTTCGGCGCCTCGCCACGAGGGGCATCGGCAGAGAGCTGGGTAAAGAGCATCTTGCGCTGTTCGGGGCTCAATTTCGTGAAAGCCTCTTCGTGCACCTTCTCGATCGTCTCGGGTGGCGCCGTTCGCAAGAGGTAACGGTATCGTTCCACCGCTACTTCGTCTTCTGTTCGAGCCGCCGAGGCTGCCCGAACTTTGTTCGTTGTTTCGCGGTATTCAGAGTCTGAATTCGTGCCAAAAAGGCGATCAAGAAATCCCATGGCTACAACGTAGGGAGCAAGTCTGAGAAATTCGTGAGACAAACCGACAAGGTTCAAATGCGGGCGCGATATGTTTGGGTTTGTGCCGAAAACCGAGATCCCTGTTCTTGCCGACGTTGCCGAGCTCGAGGCCGAGTTCGCCCAACTTCACCTCACTGCGATGGACCACGAAGCGGCCCTGGCTCTCGGCGAAGACTTGATCCGGCGATCACGCGCGAAGGGCTGGCCCATGGCCGTCTCGGTAAAAATCGGAGACCACGAAGTGTTTCACGTGGCACTTCCGGGAGCGAAACCGATCAATGACAACTGGATCCGCCGCAAGCGCAACCTCGTCGAACTTACGGGTGAGCCCAGCTTTTTGGTGGGGCAGCGGCTTGCGGCCCAGGGCAAGACCATCGAGGACCTCAATCTGTCTGAGGTCGACTTTGCCCCCGCCGGTGGCGGCTATCCGCTCATCGTCGATGACGTTGTGGTGGGCTCGGTTATCGTCAGCGGCGTTCCCCAAGAGGATGACCATGCCCTCGCAGTTGAGGCGTTACGGGCGCTCGTCGGTAAGTAAAGGAGCAACATGACCAACACCGTTCGCGCTATTGGCGCCACCGCTGAAGCATCGCCGCTGGAAGCAATCGACATCGTTCGCCGCACGCCCGAGGCCAACGATGTGCGCATTGCCATCACACACTCCGGAATCTGTCACTCAGACATTCACACGGTTCGCGGCGAGTGGGGCGAGCGCCCCTATCCGGTTGTTCCCGGCCACGAAATTGTGGGCACGGTTCTTGAGGTGGGTTCGGGCGTCACACGGTTTACCGCAGGCCAGACCGTTGGCGTGGGCGTCATCGTGGACAGCTGTGGAACCTGCCCCGAGTGCCTCGCACACCAGGAGAACTACTGCACGGGAACCGGGCCGCGTTTTACCTATGCCGACCCCGAACCGCAGATACCGGGCTCCTTTACCTACGGCGGGTATGCACAGGAGATTGTGACGGCCGAGCGCTTTGTGTATCGCATTCCCGAGGGGCTCGACCTGGCCGGCGTGGCACCGCTGTTGTGCGCAGGTATCACTGTTTTCTCGCCCCTCAAGCACTGGGGCGCAGGCCCCGGTAAGACGGTTGCCGTTGCCGGCATTGGCGGCCTCGGTCACCTCGCGGTGAAGTTCGCACACGCGCTGGGTGCTCACACCGTGGCCATCACGTCGAGCGAAGACAAGCGAGACCTGTGTCTCAAGCTGGGTGCCGACGAGGTGCTCATCTCGTCAGACCCGGCCGCCATGGCCGCCTCCGATTCGCGGTTCGACATCATCATTTCTACGCTGCCCAGTGACCACGACATGAACCCTTATATCTCACTGCTGACGCTCGACGGAACCTATGTCGTGGTGGGAGCGGTCAACGACCTGAATCGCCCGCTGACCCTTCCCGGACTCATGATGCGCCGTCGCTCCATCGGCGGTTCAATGATTGGCGGCACGGTGGAGACGCAGGAAATGCTCGACTTCTGTGGCGAGCACGGCATCACCGCCGACGTTGAAGTAGTTTCGGCCGATTACGTCAACCAGGCCTATGACCGAGTTGTTGCTGGCGACGTGGCGTTCCGATTCGTGATTGACGCCACGACCATCTAACTATTGTGGCTCCGACGGGCGTCGATCCCGTGACCTCACGATTTTCAGTCGTGCGCTCTACCAACTGAGCTACAGAGCCAGGCGTTTCGTTCCGGGGAGCGACGTCGCCAGATAAAAACCCTTCCGAAGAAGGGCCCCATCCGCGACCCTGACGGGACTTGAACCCGCGACCTCCGCCGTGACAGGGCGGCGCGCTAACCAACTGCGCTACAGGGCCTTGCAAATTACCTTTCAGCAACCAAATTGAGTCTACATCCGGGCGTGACCCCAACGGGATTCGAACCCGTGCTGCCGCCGTGAAAGGGCGGTGTCCTAGGCCGCTAAACGATGGGGCCGGATGTTTCGTCGCTAACGATTACCGAGTCATAAGCATAGGGGAGACGCGCCTACCGGCGCGAATCGGCGGGGTGGCTAGACAGCATGACAAAATAACGCCAAACTCTTGAGAGGCGTCGAATGTCTCACGCCGAAATCCGGGAGGTCCCACCATGGCTCGTACGATTCGTAGCGCCGACGAACAAATCAAACGCTTACGCGTTTACAACATCGTTGCGGGTGCCGTGCACCTTGTTCAGGGCCTCGCGTTCCTCTTTGTGCTGACGATGATCAGCACACAAGTAATGTTCCCGGTCACCGTGGACTACATGACCGGCCCTCCAGGAGTAGATTTGCCCACTGAGCGCGTCACCCTGTTTGAGGTCAACCTCGGCTTGGGTGTCGTGGGCTTCCTGTTCCTCTCAGCGTTCTTCCACTTCCTTATTTCCCTGCCGGGCGTGTTCAACCGCTACGCCGCCGGACTCAAGAAGAACCACAACTACTTCCGCTGGACCGAGTACGCACTCAGCTCGTCGGTGATGATTTGGCTCATCGCGCAGCTCACCGGCGCTACTGATGTGGGTGCGCTGTTTGCCATCTTCGCCGTCAACGCTTCGATGATTCTCTTCGGCGCCCTGCAGGAGAAGTACGAGAAGCCGGGCAACAAGAAGTTCCTGCCGTTTATCTTCGGCTCGATGACCGGCATCGTGCCGTGGATCATCATCCTGATTTACACGCTTCAGCCCGGCGCCACGGGCGCAAACGAAGTTCCCGGTTTTGTGATCGGCATCATCGTCTCGCTGTTTGTGTTCTTCAACACCTTCGCCATCAACCAGGTTCTGCAGTACCGCCAGATCGGCGGATGGCGCGACTACCTGCGCGGTGAGCGCATGTACATCACGCTGAGCCTGATCGCCAAGAGCGTTCTGGCTTGGCAGGTTTTCTCGGGCGCCCTGGTGCCTCTCTTCACGAGCTAGGAGACTCTCAACTCTCACCTGAGAGTTTTCCGCCAGTCCGGCAGGCTTGGGCCGTTCTCTCAAGCGCGCCTGTTAGCGTGACGCCATGCGTTCTGCCCTGCGTTTGCTCACCGTTGCCCTCGTGGCGGGGGCGTGTGTGGTGACCGCCGGCATCAACGTGAGCGCCGCCAACGCTTACCCCTCGTGGAGCGACGTTCAGAACGCCAAGAATAATGAGGCGGCAAAAAAGGCCCAGATGGCCGAGCTCCAGGGCTATATCGCGCAACTTCAGGGCGAGCTCGACGCGGCCACTGAGAAGGCACAGGCAGCCGGAGAGGTTTACAGCGCGGCCGTAGCAAAATTCGATGCCGCGGATGTGCGCTACAACGAGCTCATGGCCGCCGCCACCGAAGCGCAGGCCCAGGCAGACAAGGCCACCACGGAAGCGGGGCGGCTCGCCGCCCAGCTATATCGGTCGGGGGGAAGTGACATGAGCATTGGGCTGCTTCTCGACGGTGGGACGAACGCCGACGAGTTGCTTTCCAAACTCGGCAACATGAGCAAAATGGTGGAGCGATCCACTCAGGTCTATGACGCGGCGAAAGCTGCTCAAAACGAAGCACAGTCGCTAGCCGACCAGGCCAAAGTGGCCAAGGTCGAGCGAGAGAAGCTCAAAGCCGAGGCCGATGCTGCCATGCAGGCAGCCGTCGCTGCCCAAGAGGTCGTAGCCAACAAGCTCGCCGCTAACCAAAGCAATCTCGACACCATGCGCGCGCAGCTCGCGGCCCTGCAGGATGAGACGGCGAAAACCGTTGACGGCTACCAGCAGGGCGTGGCAGCGGCGATAAAGCGCGCCCAAGAGGAAGCCGCTCAGCGCGGAATCGCAGTCAGTGACTCGGGGTGGACCATTCCCTCGGAGGGACGCATCGTTGACGGGTATGGCCCGCGCAGCCCCGTGTGGACATCGAACGGATGGTCGTCGTCGTGGCACCACGGCATCGACGTGGGGTCTCGCTGCGGCTGGAACATATACGCCGTCTCGGGCGGAACGGTCACTTACGCCGGCTGGTACGGCGGCTACGGCAACTTTGTGAAGGTTGACCACGGGGGCGGCATTACGTCCTCCTATGCGCACATTGTGAGCGGCGGAATCTTGGTTGGCTACGGCGAGTACGTAGCCCCCGGCCAAGTGATTGCCCGCATCGGTACCACCGGTACCTCAACCGGCTGCCACCTGCACTTCGAGATTCGCCAGTCGGGATCATCCACTGATCCGCTGCCGTTCCTGCGTAACCGCGGGGTCGGCATCTAGCGAAACCCGCTGGTTGAGTACGCCGCAGGCCGTGCCCGCTGGTTGAGTAGTCGCGCAGCGACGTATCGAAACCTCGCCTAGTGGCCTTCGGCCTTGAGCTTGGCAAACCCAGCCTGAACAATCTCTTCGGCCTCGGCCGCATTGCCCCAGCCTTCAATGTTTACGAACTTGCCGGGCTCCAGGTCCTTGTACCGCGTAAAGAAGTGCTCAATCTCTTTGCGGGTCTGCTCGGGAACATCAGCGAGGTCTTGGATGTGGGTCCAACGGGGATCCTTGTAGGGCACGCAAATAACTTTGGCGTCGGAACCGGCCTCGTCGCTCATGTTGAGTACACCGACGGGGCGAACCTTGAGACCCACGCCAGGGAAGACCGGGTACTCGAGCAGCACGAGCGCGTCAACAGGGTCACCGTCGAGTCCGAGCGTGTTCTCAAAGAAGCCGTAGTCGGTGGGGTACGCGAACGACGTAAAGAGCACGCGGTCGAGATAAACGCGACCTGTCTCGTGGTCCACTTCGTACTTGTTCCGGCTTCCGCGCGGAATCTCAATGATGACGTCGTAGTCGCCCACGGGTGCTCCTTATGTAGGGATGGTCACTGCCGGCATTAAGGTTACTGGAAGATGCCTACTCGCCCGCGCCTCACCCCTGCCATGGCCGACGTTCGTCGGGCGGTGCGCGATGCGCTGGATGCAGCACTGCCGGATGCCAAGAAGTCCGCGCGCCGCGATCCGTCGTGTGGCTTGCCGGGTGGTTGGGTGATTTCGGATGATGCCCCGCTGGTTTTGGTTGCCCTGAGTGGTGGTCCCGACTCCCTCGCGCTCGCCGTGGCTCTGGGTTTTGAGCAGGGCAAGTGCGGGGTGCGCGCGGGGGCCGTGATTGTTGACCACGGGCTGCAGCGTGCTTCGGCCGAAGTTGCCGAGCGGGCGGCCGAGCAGGCGCGGGCGGCCGGACTGAGCCCGGTCGTGGTGCGACGCGTGGCGGTTACCGACGAAGGCGACGGACCCGAGGCGGATGCCCGCGCGGCTCGGTATTCGGCGTTCGGCGACGTTGCACGTGAAACGGGCGCCACCGCCGTGTTGATTGGCCACACGCTCGACGACCAAGCAGAGACGGTGCTGCTTGGCCTAGCTCGCGGCTCGGGGGCTCGCAGTTTGGCCGGCATGCGCGTGGTAACACCTAGCCATGCACGCACCTCCGTGGGGAGCCCCGCTTTGGTTCGCCCTCTCCTGGGGCTTCGCCGCGAGGTTGTGGCGCAGTCTCTGGCCGATCAAGAAATCACTCCGTGGCTCGATCCGCATAACACCGATGAGACCTTCCGACGTGTTCGAGTGCGGAACACCGTGTTGCCCGTTCTCGAGGCTGAACTGGGCCCGGGCATGGCGGAAGCCCTTGCCCGAACCGCCGCCCAGCTCACCGCTGACGCCGACTACCTCGATGCACGTGCAACCGACATGCTGCACACGGCGCTAACCCCCGCGGGAGCCCTCGATACCCGCGTCATGGTCTCACTTGACCCCGTAATTCGTCTCAGGTGCGTGCGCATGTGGTTGGTCAGTCAACTCGGTCAGCCGCAGTTATCGAGCGCCCACGTGGCGGCGGTTGATGAACTCATCATGAATTGGCGCGGCCAGGATGCCCTCAACCTCCCCGGCGGCAGCGTTACTCGCCGCGATAATGCCCTCGAGACACGGTGTAGCCCGCTGCCTCCCGCGGGCATTGCCGTGTAGTTTCTAACCACAAATAACGAGAGGCACCGCGGTGGATATCGAGGATGTACGGAGTGACCTGAGCGAGGTCCTTTTTACCGAAAAGCAGATCACCGACCGCATTGCCGAAATGGCGCGCCAGATTGAGCGCGATTACCCCGAGGGCGACGTGATCCTCGTGGGTGTGCTGAAGGGTGCCGTCATCTTGATGGCCGACCTCGCGCGCGAACTCAAATTTCACGCCCACCTCGACTTCATGGCCGTCAGCTCATACGGCGCGAGCACACAATCGTCGGGCGTGGTCAAAATCAACAAAGACCTCGACACCGAGGTTGCCGACATGAACGTCTTGCTCATTGAGGACATCATGGATTCAGGCTTGACCCTGTCGTGGTTGGTGAGCAACATGATGGCCAGGGGGGCGGCAAGCGTCGAAGTGTGCGCCATGTTCCGTAAGCCGGAGGCCGTGAAGATTCCGGTGGAGGTGAAGTACGTGGGCTTCGATATTCCGCCCGCGTTTGTTGTGGGCTATGGTCTCGACTACGCGGAGAAGTACCGCAACGTGCGCGGGCTGGGCGTGCTGTCGCCCCACATTTACGAGGGCAAAGACCCGCACGCTTAGTTCCTGTCCGCCTTCGGCGGACATCCAGCAGATAGCCGCCCGGCGTCCGATAGCCTGAGAGGCATCATGAACTTCAAGAAGTTGTTTCGCGGACCCTTTTTATACATCATCTTGGCGATTGCCGCCGTGTGGATTGGTTCTGCCCTCATCGGCATGAACGGCTACCAAAAGGTGGACACCGAGGTGGGCCTTAACATGCTCTCAAGTGGCAAGGTGTCGCAGGCCACCATTGTCGATAGCGATCAGCGGGTCGACCTTACGCTGACCACCCCCGACGCCAAGTACGGCGAACAGGTTCAGTTCTACTGGGTGACGCCTCGTGGCGCCGAAATCGTCAAGGCCGTCAACGATGCCACCTTGGTCGACGGCTTCAACGATGACGTCCCACGCGAGAACTGGATCCTTTCCACGCTCGGCTTTTTGCTCCCCATCCTGCTTATTGGCGCGTTCTTCTGGTTCATGCTGTCGTCGATGAGCGGCGGGGGTAACCGCATCATGCAGTTTGGTAAATCGAAGGCAAAGCTGGTTACAAAAGAGACCCCAACCGTCACGTTCGACGATGTTGCGGGCGTTGACGAGGCCGTTGAAGAACTCCGCGAGATCAAAGACTTTTTGGCCGAGCCGGCCAAGTTCCAGGCCGTGGGCGCGCGCATCCCCAAGGGTGTCTTGCTCTATGGCCCTCCCGGAACCGGAAAGACGCTACTGGCTCGTGCTGTCGCCGGCGAGGCGGGCGTTCCGTTCTTCGCGATCTCGGGCTCCGACTTTGTCGAGATGTTCGTAGGCGTGGGCGCCTCGCGTGTTCGTGATCTCTTTGAGCAGGCCAAGCAGGCGGCTCCCGCCATCATCTTCATTGATGAGATTGATGCCGTGGGTCGTCACCGCGGTGCCGGCATGGGTGGCGGTCACGACGAGCGCGAGCAGACACTCAATCAGATGCTGGTTGAAATGGATGGCTTCGACCCCAAGGCCAACGTGATTCTGATTGCGGCCACCAACCGCCCCGACATCCTTGATCCTGCCCTTCTACGACCCGGTCGTTTCGACCGCCAGGTGGGCGTTGATGCACCAGACCTTTTGGGCCGGAAGAAAATCCTTGAGGTGCACGCCAAGGGCAAGCCCATGTCGGCCAATGTGAACCTCGAAGTTGTCGCTCGCAAGACGCCCGGTTTCACGGGCGCGGATCTGGCCAATGTGCTCAACGAGGCCGCACTGCTGACGGCGCGTTCGGATGCGCAACTCATTGACAACCGCGCACTCGACGAAGCCATTGACCGCGTCATTGCCGGTCCGCAGCGTCGCAGTCGCGTGATGCGCGACAAAGAGAAGCTCATAACCGCGTATCACGAGGGTGGCCACGCTCTCGCGGCGGCGGCCATGAACTATTCAGACCCGGTCACCAAGGTCACGATTCTTCCGCGCGGGCGTGCTCTCGGCTACACGATGGTTCTTCCGCTCGAAGACCGATATTCCATCACGCGCAACGAACTTCTCGATCAGCTCACGTACGCCATGGGTGGTCGCGTAGCCGAGGAGATTGTCTTCCACGACCCCACCACGGGTGCCTCCAACGACATCGAGAAGGCCACCGGCATTGCTCGCAGGATGGTGACCGAGTTCGGCATGACGGCGTCCGTCGGCGCCGTCAAACTGGGTAAGGCTTCTGGCGAAGTCTTCCTCGGCCGCGACATGGGTCACCAGCGCGACTACTCCGAGCAGATGGCCCAGATGGTTGATGCCGAGGTTCGCGCGCTGATTGAGCAGGCACACGACGAGGCCTACAAGGTGCTCTCCAATAACCGTGTGGTTCTCGACAAGCTAGCTTCGGAACTGCTCGACAAAGAAACCCTCGATCACGATCAGTTGGCCCAGATCTTCAAGCCCGTCAAGAAGCTAGCCAAACGCTCGCAGTGGTTGTCGAGCTCGAAGCGACCCACGTCGAATAAGCCTCCGGTCAAGGTTCCGGTCAAGAAGGTTGTCGCCGAGGCGGTAGCCCCACCCACGGAGAAGCCCACGAAGCCTCGTGCAACGCGCCGCCCCACGGCACGTCCTGCCGCAGCAAACTAGGGAGCATACCGTGGCCGTTGACCGCGAACGGATTGCCCGTGCCGTGGTCGAAATTCTTGCCGCGGTGGGCGAGGATCCGTCGCGCGAGGACTTGAGAGAAACCCCCTCGCGCGTCGCAGACGCTTACGAAGAGCTCTTTGCGGGCGTGGGGATTGACCCGCAAACGCTGCTGGCGGAGACGATGCCCCTTGAGCCAACGCCAGCGGGCTCACAGAGTGACGCCGTGATTGTGACCAATATTGCTCTGCGGTCGGTGTGTGAGCATCACCTTCTGCCCTTCGTCGGTCAGGCCCACGTAGCCTATCTTCCCGACGCGGCCCTCATTGGACTCGGCCGAATATCGCGCGTCGTGGAGACTCTGGCTGCGCGACCACAGTTTCAAGAACGGCTGGGCGAACAAATTGCCTCCGCGCTCGACGAGGCGCTGAGCCCGCGCGGTGTGCTCGTGGTGCTCGACAGCGCCCACCAGTGTGTGACCGCTCGGGGGGTTGGGCAGATGTCGAGTCGGACCATCACCGTGGCGTCACGCGGCGAACTGAGCGAGCTCGCGGCTCGTTCCGAAATAATGGGTCTCATGCACGGTGGCAGTGATGGCTGAGCGGCGAACGCTCATCATGGGCGTGCTCAACGTGACGCCCGATTCGTTCAGCGATGGCGGCGAATATCTTGAAACGCGCGATGCGATTGATCGCGGCATGGAACTCGCCGCGCAGGGCGCCGACATCATCGATGTGGGAGGTGAGTCAACGCGCCCCGGTGCCGAACGGGTGACTCCCGAAGAGGAGCAGTTTCGTGTGATGCCCGTCATCTCGGCGCTGACCGCCGCGGGCGTGGCCGTGAGCATCGACACCATGAACGCGTCCACCGCCATTCTGGCCGTGGAGAGTGGGGCCCAGTACATCAACGACGTCTCAGGTGGCTTGGCCGACTTCTTCATGCCGCGCACGGCGGCCTCGACGGGCGTGACGTACATCGCCAGTCACTGGCGCGGTCACTCCAACGACATGGACACCAAGGCGATCTATAAGGATGCCCCCACCGACATCCGGCGTGAGCTGATGAACCGCGCGAACGCGCTGCTTGAGGCAGGCATTGCACGCGAAAAACTGGTGCTCGATCCTGGTCTGGGCTTTGCCAAAACAGCGGAGCACAATTGGCAAATGTTGGGCCGCATGGAAGAACTGATGGCGCTGGGATATCCGATTCTGGTGGGCGCTTCGCGCAAGAGATTTCTCACTGCGCTGCTCTCTGAGGACTCGACTCTCGACGATCGCGACAACGCGAGTGTGGCCGTGAGCGTGTTGGCGGCCAACGCCGGCGCCTGGGGTGTGCGCGTGCACGACGTGGCGCGCACCTTTGCTGCGCTCCGGGCGAGCATGCCGTCGCGCAACATCCGCGCACTGGCCGCCGATTCCGAGCGAGAACTCCGCGTAGCCCAGGTGACCCGTGAACTCGCAGAACTCGAGTTTGACCTCGACGCCGAGCTGGCCATTGCCACCGAAATGCGACGCGAAGAGGAAACGCGCCAGAAGGTAATTGCGGCGTTGATTCGCCAGGCGGAGCTGCAGGCACAGGATGCAGCGGAGCGTGCCGAAGCCGTCCGCCTTGCCTCTCTTCCACAGGGAACAGCCGGATTTGGAACGCACACCGGGGCGATCCCATCGCCGGCCTCACAGGCAGCACCCGAAGACTCAGGGTCGCGCGCATGAGCGACCTCATTCGGATTACGGGTATTCGCGCCGAGGGTTTTCACGGTGTTTATCCTCGCGAGCGTGAGCGTGGCCAGGAGTTTGTTGTCGACGTCTCGCTGCACACCGAGACGTCTCAGGCCGCCTACACCGACGACCTCGCGCACACCGTCGATTACGCCGCGGTTGCTGCTGACGTGGTGACGCTGATTAATGGAGAGCCGGTAAACCTCATCGAGGCGTTGGCTGAGCGCATCGCGCGTCGAGTCCTCGCCCGAGACTTCGTTTCCTCGGTCGATGTCACGGTGCACAAGCCGCAGGCAGACCTCGGTGTTCCGGTTGACGATGTCTCGGTCACCGTTCATCGCGAACGAGACACTCATGGCTGAGTCTGTGAGCACGGGCAACGAAGCAGTGCTGGCCTTCGGCGCCAACCTCGGTGAGCGGGACCAGACGATTCGTGCGGCAGCGACCGAACTGGCGTCCTCTCCGGGCATTCTCTCTGTTCGGCTATCGTCGCTTGTCGAGTCGGTCGCCGTGACGCCAGCGGGACCCTCGCTCGAAGAACCTGCTTACCTGAACGCCGTCGCCCTCGTGCACACCACGCTGAGCCCACGCGAATTGTTGACTACCGCCCTGCGCATCGAGGAGCGTTTCGGCAGGGTTCGCGCTCAGCGGTGGGGCTCCCGAACCCTCGACATCGACATTGTTGCCTTCGGAGATACGCGCGTGAGCGAGCCCGATCTCGTGGTACCGCATCCTCAGGCTGCTCACCGCCTCTTTGTGCTCTCTCCCTGGCTCGAACTCGACCCGCAAGCGACTCTGATCGGAGCGGGCAGGGTCGCCGAACTTGCGGCCGCCCTCTCAGCGGCAGACAACCGACCAGCGGAGGTGGCACGGTGAAGCGAACGACGTTCGGAATAGTGGTCATTCTCGTGGTGGCAGCGGCGGTGGCGGGTTACCTCGTCGAGCTCGCCCTCGTGACGAGTGGCGGTCATGCCTTTGCCCCGCCCCTGAGTCTGCCCATCACGCTCACGGCAATCGCGATCGTGATCGTGGCTTTGGCGGTACCGGTGCGGAGGAGCGTGACCGGAAAGAAGAAGGACCGCCTCGATCCGTTCTACGCCGTGCGCGTCGCGGTGCTCGCAAAGTCGAGCTCGCTCACCGGCGCTCTTCTCACCGGACTCGGCGCGGGAATCATTGCGCACACGCTGAGCCTGCCGATTCTTAACGGCGACCTGCTTGGCCGCGGAGTAGCACAAACCGTCGGGGCGGCACTCCTATTGACTGCCGGACTCGTGGCCGAACGCATGTGCACGCTGCCCCCCGACACATCAGAGCCCGGTGCCCCACCGGAGCCCACTGCGGGTGGCTCGCATGTCTGAGCGCGACGGGCGACTGGCCGTAGGCATTGTGGGCGCCGGCCGCGTTGGCCCGGTCATCGGTGCGGCGTTGGCCGCCGCTGGACATCGCGTGGTGAGCATCTCGGCAGTTTCGGAAGCCAGCCGCGATCGTGCCGAGGCACTTCTGCCCGGGGTGGAGATTCGCGATGTGCCTGGCGTCGTGGCCAGCTCCGAGCTAGTGGTGCTGGCCGTGCCCGACGACCAACTGGCTTCACTGGTCGCGGGACTTGCCGCTCTCGACGCGTGGCAGCCCGGCCAGATTGTGCTGCACACGTCGCCCGCGTTTGGCATCGACGTTCTCGAACCAGCCCTCCTCCGGGGAGCCATCCCCGTGGCGCTTCACCCCGCCATGTCGTTCACAGGCACGAGCATGGATCTCTCTCGACTCACCGAGTGCTACATCGCGGTGACGGCTCCCGGCCCCGTTTTGCCCATCGGCCAGGCCCTGGCCGTTGAAATGGGCGGTGAGCCGGTAGTCATTCCCGAATCCGCGCGCGCGGCCTATGCCGAAGCCATCGCTACGGCCACCACGTTCTCGGCCGCGATAGTGACCCAGGCCACGCAGGCACTGGCCCAAACGGGAGTCGAGAATCCTGCCGACGTGTTGGCGCCCCTGATTCGCTCAACCGTGGATAACGCGCTGCGCAACTCCGGCGGTCTGCGCACCGCTGATGTTCCCCCTAACTTCGGCAGTATCTAGTGGTTCTTCTCGTATCGACCGCGTCAGAACTGGTCGACTGGCGCGCAACGATACCGGGCCAGCGGATTGCCTTCGTGCCGACCATGGGTGCGCTACACGCGGGACACGTTCGTCTCGTCGAGCGGGCACGCGAGATTGCCGATGTCGTCGTCGTATCGATCTTTGTGAATCCCACCCAGTTTGGTGAGGGCGAGGACTTCGAGCGTTACCCGCGAACGTTAGATAACGACATGAAACTGCTGGGAGACCTAGCCGATGTGGTTTACGCGCCGAACGTTGACGATGTGTACCCGCCCGATGCGCCGCCCCTCGCGAAGACCGCCGGCCCAGCAGGCATCGGCTTTGAGGGGGCCGCACGACCGGGGCACTTCGACGGCATGCTAACTGTGGTCAATCGACTCTTCGACATCGTGAAGCCCGATGTGGCCGTGTTCGGCCAGAAGGATGCCCAGCAGGTCCACCTGGTGCGCCGCTTGGCGATCGAGCGCGGCGGGCCCGAGATTGATGTTGTGCGCACCGTGCGCGAAGACGACGGGCTGGCACGATCGAGCCGTAATCGCTACCTCAGTCCTGAAGAGCGAGAGGCCGCGATTGCCGTCCCCGATTCGTTGCGTGCGGTTTCCGCCCACATCGACTCCGGAGTAGCTGCTGCGGTGAGGGCAGGTCGCGCCGTTCTGACCGCAGAGCCGCTGGCTAGACTTGACTATCTTGAGTTAGTGAGTCCAGCGGACTTCACTCCCGTGGACGATACCTTTCACGGCGAGGCCACGCTGGTGGTGGCGGCCCGGTTTGGCACCACGCGCTTGCTCGATACCGAAACGATCATTGTTCCCTGACCAACAAGCCAAAGGCCTTCCGCCCGATGAGTGAGAACGAGACGAAGCCCCTCGACGAGGCGATGCCCGACGATGAGCGCGAGCTAACGGACGAAGAGATTTTTGAGCAGAAAGCCGTGCGCCTAGCTAAGCGCGATCGGCTCAACGAGCTTGGCCTTGAGGCCTATCCGGTTGCCGTGCCGGTAACCGACACCATCGCGAACGTGCGCGGGCGCTTCGGTGACCTTGAAGCCGATGCGACCACGGGAGTCACTGTGGGCGTCGCCGGCCGCGTGGTGCACCTGCGCAACACCGGCAAGCTCTGCTTTGCCAGCCTTCAGGCCGGTGATGGCTCGCGACTCCAGGCCATGGTCTCTCTGGCAGAAGTGGGCGAGGAGTCGCTCGGGCAGTGGAAAGATCTCGTTGATCTCGGTGACCACATCTTTGTCTCGGGCGAAGTGATTTCGAGCCGTCGCGGAGAGCTCTCCATCATGGTCACGTCCTGGAAAGTCGCATCCAAGGCGCTCCTGCCTCTGCCTAACCTGCACAAGGAGCTCAACGAAGAGACCCGGGTTCGCTCGCGCTACCTTGACCTGATTGTGCGCGACCAAGCGCGGGCTACCGTCTTGACACGGGCCGCCGCCGTGTCGTCGTTGCGCGCCACCTTCGCCGCCCTTGATTTCGTCGAGGTGGAGACGCCCATGCTGCAGGTCATGCACGGCGGTGCAGCCGCGCGGCCTTTTGCCACGCACTCCAACGCGTTCGACATGGAGCTGTTTTTGCGCATCGCCCCCGAGCTGTTTCTCAAGCGCGCGGTGGTGGGCGGCATCGACCGCGTCTACGAGATCAACCGTAACTTTCGCAACGAGGGCGCCGACTCAACGCATAGCCCCGAGTTCGCCATGCTCGAGGCGTATGAGGCCTACGGCGATTACACGTCGATAGCCGCATTGACACAACGGCTCATTCAGGAAGCTGCCATGGCCACCTCGGGCAGTCACCAGGTGAACTGGGCCGATGGCACTGTCTACGACCTCGGCGGCGAATGGTCGCGTCTCAGCCTTTATCACTCGCTCTCCGAGGCTGCCGGCGTCGAGATTACGCCACAAACCTCTCTGGCCGACCTGCAGAACCTGGCCAACAAAGTCGGCGTTGAGGTGGGCTCGCCCAACCACGGCAAGCTCGTCGAAGAGCTGTGGGAGCACTTCGTCAAACCCGGCCTCACGCTCCCCACATTTGTGATGGACTTCCCTGTTGAAACCAGCCCGCTCACGCGCGAGCACCGCAGCATTCCGGGGGTGGTGGAGAAGTGGGACCTCTATGTTCGGGGCTTTGAGCTCGCCACCGGATATTCCGAACTGGTTGATCCCGTTGTGCAGCGAGAGCGATTTATGCAGCAGGCGACTCAGGCTGCGGCCGGCGACGAAGAGGCCATGCGCCTTGATGAGGATTTCCTGCGTGCCCTCGAGCACGGTATGCCGCCGTCGGGTGGCATGGGAATGGGTATCGACCGGTTGCTCATGTCGCTCACCGGCCTCGGCATTCGCGAGACCATCCTGTTTCCCTTGGTGAAGTAGCCTGACACTATGGACAACTTCTGGGTAGCGGCCCTGTGGGCCGTCACGCCGACGGTGTTTTTGGGTTTGATTTTCTGGCTCATCCTCCGATCGATCATTCGCGCCGATCGAACCGAACGCAACGTCTATGCCCGCATGGAGGCCAAGGAACGCCAGCGCCGCGGTATGCCTCCCCGTTCCTCGGAGTAACCCTTTATGGACGTGGGATCAACAACGTTCTGGACCACCGTGGTCGTGCTCGGCGTCGACTTCATGGTGCGTATCGCCGCCGTCATTGTTGTGCCCAGAAATCGCCGACCGGGTTCGGCCCTGGCCTGGCTGCTCGCCATCTTCTTTATTCCTTACGCCGGAGTCTTGCTGTTTCTTCTCATCGGTAGCCCGCGCCTCGGGCGAAAGCGTCGGCGTAAGCAGCGCGAGATCAACGAGTTCATCTTTAACTCCACCGAGGGTCGCGATCTTGTTACCCAGGACCGGGGATGGCCTCAGTGGCTTAAATCGATCGTGCTGCTCAATCGCAACCTCGGGGCCATGCCGCTTGTGGGCGGTAACGAGGCGCAGATGCACATCGCGTACGACGAGACGATTCGCCTCATGGCCGCAGATATCGCCCAAGCCAAAAAGTTTGTGCACGCCGAGTTCTACATCTTTTCCTCCGATGCGGTGACCGAGCCCATGTTTGTTGCCATGGAAAAGGCCGTCGCGCGCGGTGTTGTGGTGCGCGTGCTCCTAGATCATGTGGCTGGATTGCGCACCGTGGGTTATCGCGCCACGCGCCGACGCCTCACCCGCATCGGCGTTCAGTGGCAACTGATGCTTCCGTTCGCCCCGCTGCAGCGAAAGTACGAGCGTCCCGACCTGCGCAATCATCGGAAGCTTCTTGTGGTTGACGGACTGGTGGGCTGGATGGGCTCGCAGAACATCATCGACTCGTCGTACCTCAAGAAGTCGAACCTGCGCCGCGGACTGCACTGGAAAGACGCCATGGTGCGCCTCAGGGGACCGATTGTGGCTGCACTCGACGCAATTTTCTTGGCCGACTGGTTTAGCGAAACCGACGACTTCCTGCCCCAGCACGAGCTGGCAGTGCCCACGCGCGCGCGAACCACACAGAACCTCGACTGCCAGCTCGTACCGAGCGGCCCCGGATTCGCCACCGAAAACAACCTCCGTCTCTTCCTGGCCCTGCTCTACGCAGCGCAGAAAAAAATCATCATTACCTCGCCCTATTTCGTGCCGGATGAGTCGCTGCTCTATGCCATCACGGCGGCCTGCCAGCGCGGGGTTCGCGTTGAGCTATTCGTTTCAGAGATTGGCGACCAGGCGCTCGTTTATCACGCACAGCGCTCCTACTACGAAGTGCTTCTCGAGGCGGGTGTCATTATCTGGCTTTACAAGAAACCCACCATTTTGCACTCGAAGCACATGAGCATTGACGACGAAGTTGCCGTGATCGGCTCGAGCAATATGGACATGCGCTCGTTTACGCTCAACCTCGAAATCACCATGATGGTGCGAGGCAAGAGCTTTGTTGCGCAAATGCGCGAGGTCGAAGACAGCTACCGGGCGGATTCGCGAGCGCTCACCATGGAGGAGTGGCGCAAGCAGCCGTTCTTCCAGACGGTGCTCGATGGTTTGGCCAGACTCACTTCGGCCCTACAGTAGTCGCCGCGAGCTCACTGCAGAGCGAGCCTAGGAAAGGGCTATCGCCACACCCGGAACGGGTACCGTGGGGCGGCGGGCGATGCCGCGCTCGGCGAACGCTGAAACCAGCGCCTCGGTGCCTTCGATCAGGTGTGACCAGCCGGAGGTGTGCACGGGAATCACGAGCGGCACGTCGCCCTCGCGGGCGAGTTCTGCCACGTCGTCGGCCGACATCGTGAACCGCGCCTTGCGCGTAACTTTGGGAAAACTCGCGGCACCCACGTGGGCAATCAACGTGCCCACCTCGAACTGCTTCGCCGCGTCGTGCACCTCGGGCGTGAGAAGCGTGTCTCCCGTGATGTAAATCGCCCCGCCGGTCAGCGCCTCGGATTCAATCACAAACCCGATGACCGGTCCGCTCACAAACTCGGGCCAGCGAGCCGGGCGGTGGCGGGCGCTCACAGCGGTGATGGTCACATCGGGTCGGCGATTGTCGGAGAGCGCATAGCTGTCGCCGGGTGTCATGCCAAAAGCCAGCGCTTCGTCATCGGAAGCCTCAATGCGTTTTGCACCGGCCTGCGTTGTCAGGATGATGGGGGCCTCAAGCGCGAAGGCGCGGCCTGCGGTGTCGAAATTGTCGGCGTGCTGGTCGTGACTCAGCAGCACGGCATCGACGGCACCCACCTGAGCCGGGCTGAGAGCCGGTCGTGATGTCTTGACCGACGACGTGCCCCAGCCGAAGCGATATGTCGACCCCGGGGCGTCAAACGTGGGATCGGTGATGAGTCGCCACCCACCCACCTCAATTAGGCCGCAGGCCGTATCGATGTGGGTGTACGTGGCCCCCCGCGGAATCTCCATGGTTTCAGCCTAGAACGTCCCGTGACTGCTCGCCCACGGCGAACATCGGGGCGTTTCGTCACGCCCACGGCGAACATTCCCCCACAGTTCGGTTTGCGCTGGTTTACTCACATTGACGGCAAAATCGCGATGGCCGACACACCAAAAAAAGGAGTTGTGCCCATGTTTGAACGGTTCACAGACCGCGCACGGCGCGTTGTTGTCTTGGCGCAAGAAGAAGCCAAGATGCTCAACCACAACTACATCGGCACTGAGCACATCCTGCTCGGCCTTATTCACGAGGGCGAGGGTGTCGCCGCGAAGGCACTCGAGTCGCTCAACATCTCTCTCGAGTCGGTGCGCGAGCAGGTGCAGGAGATCATCGGTCAGGGCCAGCAACAGCCCACCGGCCACATTCCCTTCACCCCCCGGGCCAAGAAGGTGCTCGAGCTCTCCCTGCGCGAAGCTCTGCAGCTCGGTCACAACTACATCGGCACCGAGCACATTCTGCTCGGCCTGATTCGCGAGGGCGAGGGCGTTGCCGCCCAGGTTCTGGTGAAGCTCGGCGCTGACCTCAACCGCGTTCGCCAGCAGGTGATACAGCTGCTCTCGGGATTCCAGGGCAAGGAGCAGGTCTCCGCCGGCGTCAAGGAAGACTCGGGCAGCGCCCAGGGTGGCTCGCAGGTTCTCGACCAGTTTGGTCGCAACCTCACGCAGGCAGCCCGCGAAGGAAAGCTTGACCCGGTTATCGGCCGCGAAAAGGAAATCGAGCGCGTGATGCAGATTCTGTCGCGTCGCTCGAAGAACAACCCCGTCCTCATCGGCGAGCCCGGCGTGGGAAAGACCGCGGTTGTTGAGGGTCTCGCGCAGGCGATTGTTTCTGGCCAGGTGCCCGAGACGCTCAAGGACAAGCAGCTCTACACGCTCGACCTCGGTTCGCTCATCGCCGGTAGCCGCTACCGCGGTGACTTTGAGGAGCGCCTCAAGAAGGTGACCAAAGAGATCCGCACGCGCGGCGACATCATTACGTTCATCGACGAGATTCACTCGCTCGTTGGCGCCGGTGCCGCCGAGGGCGCCATCGACGCGGCCAGCATTCTCAAACCCCTGCTCGCGCGCGGTGAACTGCAGACCATCGGCGCCACCACGCTCGATGAGTACCGCAAGCACTTTGAAAAGGATGCCGCGCTCGAGCGCCGCTTCCAGCCCATTCAGGTTGCCGAGCCGTCGCTGCCGCACACCATCAACATCCTGAAGGGTCTGCGCGACCGCTACGAGGCACACCACAAGGTGCAGATCACCGATGGCGCTATCGTTGCCGCGGCTAATCTGGCCGACCGTTACGTCTCTGATCGGTTCCTGCCCGACAAGGCGATCGACTTGATCGACGAGGCTGGGGCCCGGTTGCGCCTGTCCATCTTGTCGAACCCGGCCGAACTGCGTGAACTCGACGATCAGATTGCGCTCGTGCGCACGCAGAAGGAAACCGCCATCGAGGATCAAGACTTCGAGAAGGCTGCCGGCCTGCGCGACGAAGAGAAGAAACTGGCCGATGAGCGCGTGCGCCGCGAGAAGGAATGGCGCAAGGGCGACGTTGCCGCAAACGGACTCGTCGACGAAGGCATCATCGCCGAGGTGTTGGCTCAGGCCACCGGAATCCCCGTCTTCAAGCTGACCGAAGAAGAGTCATCTCGTCTCGTCTTCATGGAGAAGGCCCTGCACCAGCGGGTCATCGGCCAGAACGAGGCCATCGAGGCGCTCTCCAAAACCATTCGACGCACGCGCGCAGGCCTCAAAGACCCCAAACGTCCGAGCGGTTCCTTCATCTTCGCCGGCCCCACCGGTGTGGGCAAGACCGAGCTGGCCAAGGCGCTCGCCGAGTTCCTGTTCGACGACGAGTCGGCCATGATCGCGCTCGACATGAGCGAGTACGGCGAAAAGCACACCGTGTCGCGCCTGTTCGGCGCCCCTCCCGGATTCGTGGGTTTCGAAGAGGGCGGACAGCTCACCGAGAAGGTCCGCCGCAAGCCGTTCAGTGTTGTGCTCTTTGACGAGATTGAGAAGGCTCACCCTGACATCTTCAACTCACTGTTGCAGATCCTCGAGGAGGGTCGCCTGACCGATGGTCAGGGTCGTGTGATCGACTTCAAGAACACTGTCATCATCATGACCACCAACCTCGGCAGCAAGGACATCTCGGGCGGTCCAGTGGGCTTCCAGGCCGAGGGCGAATCGTCAACCTCGTACGAGCGCATGCGCGGCAAGGTCAACGAGGAGCTCAAGAAGCACTTCAAGCCGGAGTTCCTCAACCGCGTTGACGACATCATCGTCTTCCCGCAGTTGGCCAAGGACGAGCTCATCCAGATTGTGGATCTTTTCGTCAAGCGTCTGCGCGATCGCCTGCTCGATCGCGACATGAGCATCGAAGTATCGCTCGCCGCAAAGGAACGTCTCATCGACATCGGGTTCGACCCCGCGCTCGGTGCTCGGCCCTTGCGCCGCGCAATTCAGCGAGAGCTAGAAGACCGACTCTCGGAGAAGATCCTTGAGGGAGCTCTCGTTGCCGGCGACCACGTGCACGTGGATCTCGTTGACGGTGAGTTTGTTTTCACCACCACATCGCGCGAACCGGTGATGGACACCAACTAGCCTTGACCATATGAGAACGGCTGACGTGGTGGTGCGTCGTGCGCGCACCGCGGACGTCCCCGAAATTTTGGCGTTAATTGATCCGCTCGTTGAGCAAAACATTCTGCTCGGCAAGCAGCGGGTTCAGCTCTATGAGGCGGTGGCAGAGTTTGTGGTCGCCGTGCACGATGGCGCCGTCGTGGGCTGCGGCGCTCTGCACCCCCTGTGGGCGGACCTCGGCGAGGTACGCACCATCGCGGTGCAAAACGCTCTTCGCGGCCGGGGAATTGGTGGCGCAATTCTCGAACAGCTTGAAGCGCACGCTAGGGAGCTCGGCCTGAGCCGCTTGTTCTGCCTCACCTTCGAGGTGGATTTCTTTTCGGGCCGTGGCTTCGTCGAAGTGCCCGAGGTTGTGGTGGAGCCGCCGGTCTTCGACGAGATGTCCCGTTCCGCCGATGAGGGTGTTGCCGAGTTCCTGGATCTTGCCCGGGTAAAGCAGAACACCCTGGGAAATACCCGGATGCTCAAAACCCTCCCCGTATCGTGAGAGGGTGAGCAACACTCCTCCCGTCCGTCGCCGCTATTCACCTGCG
>JAIOXH010000099.1 GCA_021741765.1 Aurantimicrobium sp.
ATAGGTCCACCGCGATGACTGCCAGCCGCTCGCAATGAACGTCGGACAGCGAACGTCGGTCACCTAGCGGCGGCCAAGCTCCTCGGCAACCAGGAACGCTAGTTCTAGCGACTGCATGTGGTTCAGGCGCGGATCACACAGCGACTCGTATCGTGTCGCGAGCGTTTCCTCATCGATGTCTTCCGAACCGCCGAGACACTCGGTGACGTCGTCACCCGTAAGCTCAACGTGAATTCCGCCGGGGAACGTTCCCGCAGCACGGTGCGCTTCAAAGAACCCCTTGACCTCGTCAACAACGTCATCGAACCGCCGGGTCTTGAAACCATTGGGGGTAGTCATGCCGTTTCCGTGCATCGGGTCGGTGATCCAGAGTGGCCGCGCATCCGTGGTCTTGATGGCTTCCAGAAGAGGAGGCAGCGCATCGCGAATTTTTCCCGCGCCCATGCGAGTGATGAACGTGAGCCGGCCGGGTTCGCGGTCAGGATCAAGCTTCTCCACCAGGGCTCGCAGATCGTCCGCGGAAGTTGTGGGACCAAGTTTCACCCCGATGGGGTTGCGCACGCGCGACAAGAAATCAACGTGTGCGCCGCCGAGTTCGCGCGTGCGTTCGCCAATCCACACGAAGTGCGCGGAGGTGTTGTACGGCTGCGAGGTGCGCGAGTCGATGCGGGTCATCGGTCGCTCGTAGTCCATCAAGAGGGCCTCGTGACTCACGTAAAACTCTGTGCGCTTGAGCGCCTCAAAATCGGCGCCGATCGCCGTCATAAAGTTGATTGCACGGTCAATTTCTCGAGCAAGTTGCTCATATCGCGCGTTGACAGGGTTCTGCGCAAATCCTTTATTCCAGCTGTGCACCTCGCGGAGATCGGCGAAACCACCCTGCGTGAAAGCGCGGATGAGGTTGAGCGTGGCAGCCGCCGTGTGGTAACCGTCGACCATGCGTTGGGGGTTGGCCCGACGCGACTCTGGGGTGAAGTCATAGCCGTTGACAATGTCACCACGGTAGGCCGGCAGAGTCACGCCGTCGCGGGTCTCGGTGTCGCTAGAGCGTGGCTTGGCGAACTGGCCGGCCATGCGGCCCATCTTGATGACGGGCATCTCCGCCGCGTATGTGAGCACAACCGCCATTTGCAGTACCGTCTTGACGCGATTGCGAATCTGGTCCGCCGTTGCGCCCGCAAAAGTCTCCGCGCAATCTCCTCCCTGGAGGAGGAAAGCGTGTCCGGCTGCGGCATCCGCCAATCGGGTCCGCAGTGTGTCTACTTCGCCGGCAAACACCAACGGTGGGAGGCCCGCGAGTGTGGCACTCGCTCGAGTAACCTCATCGAGATCTTGCCAATCCGGCTGCTGCTTGATCGGAAGCGCGCGCCACGCGTCGAGGCCGGTAAGCGCTGCGGTTTCTGCCGCTGAAGCGGCTTGGGAATCACTCATCGATTTAAGACTACCTAAGAAACGGCAGCAACTTTTTGACGCACGCTGGAGGCGTAGACGTCGACATACTGCTGGCCACCCAGGCGCGCTATTTCGTAGGTGATTTCATCGGTGACCGACCGCAGGATGAACCGATCACCCTCCAGGCCGGCGTAGCGACTGAAGTCCAGGGGTTTGCCGTAAATCACGCCCACGCGGTGAACGTGCGGACGGTTTGAACCCACGCGCATCACCTTGTTCGTATCTACGACGGCAACGGGAATAACGGGCACACCAGATTCGAGAACCATGCGCGCGACACCCGTTCGCCCGCGGTAGAGATTGCCGTCGGGACTGCGCGTTCCCTCGGGATAAATGCCGAGGACTCCGCCTTCGTTGAGGACCTCGAGTCCCGTATTGAGAGACGCTTCAGACGCTTTTCCGCCGGATCGATCCATCGGTAGCATTCCGATGCCAATGAAAAAGAATCGCGTCAGTAAGCCCCGTAAACCGCGACCGCGGAAGTAGTCGCTCTTGGCGAGAAATATCATGCGACGGGGCATCAGAAGAGGGATAAACACCGAATCGACAAACGAAATGTGATTGCTCGCAATGATGACGGGCCCCGACGAAGGCACGTTCGCTAATCCGAGAGACCACGGTCGAAAGATGGCTCGGACAGGGGGGCCAATAATGATGTTCTTCATGAACCAATAGAACATGTGCGCCCTTCGGAAAAAATCGTCGATTCAGCCTAACGCGCGTTGTTCGCTCGTCTTCACCCAACGCAGAGACGCCGGTCGTGACCACGAAGTCTTTTGACTCGTAATTGTCCGTTGCCTTTTCTTGCGGGAGACCTGTTAGGCACGCGCTCGAATAACTAGAGTGTAATAAGCAACCAAAGGAGCCTGCCCATGATCGAGTTCAGTACACCGCTTGTCGTACCCCACGACCCGGCAGCTAACGCCACAAACCTCCTCCTCGACCGTGTGGCCACTTCCCCCGACGGGGCGCTGTTTTGTGTGCCCAACGGCTCCGGTGGATGGAACGACGTCACTTCTCGCGAGTTCCACTCTCAGGTGATTGCGCTCGCCAAGGGCTTCGTGGCGGCAGGAATCAAGCAGGGTGATCGCGTCGGACTCATGTGCAAGACGCGCTTTGAGTGGACACTCGTGGACTTTGCTATGTGGTTTGCCGGCGCGACTCTCGTGCCGATTTACGAAACCAGCTCGCCGAGCCAGATTGAGTGGATTCTTCAAGACTCAGAGGCTGTTGCCATCGTCACCGAAACGAGCGACCATCTCGCACGCTTTGGCGAGGTCAAGAAAAACACTCCGTTTGTGCACACCGCGTGGTGCATGGATGAGGGCGATCTCACGAAACTCGTTGGGATGGGCGCAAAGGTCTCCGACAAAGAGATCGAAAGTCGTCGTTCCGCCGCCAAACCCGGCGATCTTGCGACGTTGATCTACACGTCGGGGTCTACGGGCAAGCCCAAGGGTTGCGTACTCACCCACGCCAACTTTGTAGATCTCTGTCGCAACTCGACCGTGGCACTTTCGTCGGTCGTGAACGAGCGCGCGTCTACTGTGCTGTTTATCCCGATGGCGCACATTTTTGCCCGATTTATCGCCGTTCTGGCCGTCACCGGAGGCGTAAAGGTGGGGCACCAGCCCGACACCACCCAGCTTCTTCCCGCGCTGCAGTCGTTCAAGCCCTCGTTCTTGTTGGCCGTGCCCCGCGTTTTCGAGAAGGTTTACAACTCGGCGGAACAAAAGGCAGAGGCCGGCGGAAAGGGCAAGATCTTCCGGGCTGCAGCCAAGGTGGCTGTGGAGCACTCACGCGCCAAGGATGCCGGCAAGATTCCCCTCGGGCTCAAGGTTCAATTCGCCCTGTTCGACAAGCTCGTTTACTCAAAGCTTCGTGCCGCACTGGGCGGTCGCGTAGAGTTCGCGGTTTCCGGCTCGGCGCCTCTTGGCGAGCGTCTCGGGCGCTTCTTCCACAGCCTCGGCTTCATGATCCTCGAGGGCTACGGACTCACCGAAACAACGGCACCGGCAACGATCAACCGGCCGGAGAACTTCAAAATCGGATCTGTCGGACCAGCAATGCCGGGTGTTTCCATTCGCCTCACCACAGACAACGAGATTGAGGTCAAGGGCATCAACGTCTTTGACGGCTACTGGAAGAATCCCAAAGCCACCAAGGAAGCATTTGATGGTGAGTGGTTCAAGACCGGCGACATCGGCACGTTCGACGACGAGGGTTGTCTCAAGATCACCGGACGCAAGAAGGAAATCATCGTTACCGCGTCCGGCAAGAACGTCTCGCCGGCATTCCTCGAGGACCCCATCCGCTCAGATCCCCTGATCGGCCAGGTCGTTGTTGTGGGTGACGCCAAGCCTTTTGTTGCCGCGCTCGTGACACTCGACCCCGAGATGTTGCCCATGTGGCTCAGCAACAACAAACTCGATAGCGGCATGTCTCTCTCGGACGCGGCTGTCAACCCGCAGGTTATTGCGGGTGTGCAGGCAGCCGTGGATCGTGCCAACGCGCGCGTGTCTCGAGCGGAGTCGATTCGTAAGTTCACCATTCTGCCGATTGAATTCACGGAGAAGTCTGGTCACCTCACGCCCAAAATGAGTATCCGTCGTAACATCATCCACGATGACTTCGCGAGTGAGATTGAGGACATGTACGGGCACGAAAGTCTTCCCGGCGACTAAAACCCGTGACCACGAGCGCTTCATCTCATGGTGGTGAGAGCGGGCGCTGTTAGAACCAGTCGCTCTCACGAATCGAACGCATGGCATCTTTGCGTGTATCGCCTTCTAGCCGATCAATGTAGAGCATGCCGTCAAGATGGTCGCACTCGTGCTGGAGGGCTTGTGCCATCAAACCCGTTCCCGAGAGTTCAATGATGCTTCCCTCAAGATCTGTGCCGCGAACTGTGGCCTGCTCAAATCTTCGAGTGGGGTACCAGAGCCCAGGAACCGACAGGCACCCCTCGTCGATCTCGCGTTGCTCCCCGGAGGTTGCAACGAGTTCGGGATTCAGGATGTAACCGATCTCTCCATCGACGTTGTAGCTGAACGCCCGAAGACCCACGCCAATCTGGGTGGCGGCAACGCCCGCCCGCCCGGGAATGCCGACGGTGTCGAGAAGGTCCTGCACGAGGCCGCGGACGCCGTCGTCAATCTCACCGATCCGCTCCGTTGGAGTCTTGAGAACCGGGTCGCCAAAAATACGGATTACCCGCTCAGCCATCCTGGTGGGCCTCTACTCGAGTCCGTCCATGACCAGAGCGGCAAGTTCCCGGGCGGCAGCTCGCGTGTGTGGCTTGAGTCGATCCCATTCGATAACCGAGCCGGCGGCAAGAAGGGGGTCATACGGCATGCGCACAATTTCGCGAACTCGAGACTTGAAGTGATTCTCGATTTCGCTGAGTTTGACCAGGTTTGTGCCTTGCGTCGCCGTATTGATCGACACCACCGACTTGCGAACGAGGTCGGCGTAGCCGTTTGACTCAAGCCAGGTCAGTGTCTCAGCGGCAAGACGCGCCTCGTCGAACGATCCACCCGAAATAATAACGAGGCCATTTGCTCGTTCGAGCGTGGCTTTCATTACCGAGTGCACAATGCCCGTACCGCAGTCGGTGAGCACGATGGAGTAATACTTCGACACGATGTCGGCAACAACGTTGTAGTCATTCTCATCGAAAGCTTCGGAGAGAAGAGGGTCGGTGTCGGAAGCGAGCACGTCGAGCCGGTTACGATCGCGTGAAATGTAGTCAGAGAAGTCGGTAAACGACTGAATGCTCGATGCCTGCGAGACGACGTCGCGAACGGTTTTGTCGGTTGATCTAGGAAACCGCTCGGCGAGCGTACCGCGGTCGGGGTTAGCGTCAATCGCGATGACGCGGTCTTCGCGAACTCGAGCGAGTGCCATGCCCAACAGCGCGGTGGTTGTCGTTTTTCCCACTCCGCCTTTTCGGGTGAGCACGGGTACGTAGCGCGATCCCCCCTTAAAACGCCGACCAATGGCTTGGTCCGTGGCCTTGCGGTGAAGAACGGCTGGCGAGTCTCCGCGGTTTACGAACCCAAAAG
>JAIOXH010000007.1 GCA_021741765.1 Aurantimicrobium sp.
GGTGGTGCGGTTGGTGCGGGTGAAGGCCACGCGGGCAGGCCACTTGCGGCAAATCGCTTGACCCTCAATGGTTCCGTGGCTATCGGCCGGTATGGGCAGTCCATCGTTCTCGTAGCCACGAAAGAGTCCGCCGTCGTCGTTGACGCGCAAAAAATGAACGCTGAGGTCGAGGTGACTCGTTGCCAGGTTGGTAAAGCGCAGGGCGGCGGCCTCGTGCGTCACACCAAACGCATCGCGAAAATCTTCGATGGCAATGTTGCGCTCGGCCTTGGCTTCGCGCAGGAAAGCCACCGAACGCTCGCGAGGCAACAGGCACGCACACGCAAAATAGTTAATCTCGAGGCGCTGCTTCAAAAACTCGGCATAGTTCTCCGGGCGCTCGTGACCGAGCAGTCGATGGGCGATTGCTTGGAGAGCCATGGCGCGCAGACCGTGACCGCCGGGGATCGACGCCGGGGGAATGTAGATGCGCCCGTTCTCGAGATCCGTGAGGCTGCGGGCAGAGCCGGGCAGGTCGTCCACGTAGATCAGCGTGAACCCCGTGAGCTCGGCCATCTCGGCCACGGTGCGGTGCATGAGCGCGCCCGTGGTGTGGCCGGCCCGCTTCACGAGGTCTTCGGCCAGCTCATCGAGCTCGGGCATGTAGTTGGCGTTTTCGCGCTGAATCCGTTGCAACGCGGTATTCGCTCGGCGGGCTTCTTCAGGAGTCGCGATGGCCTCGCGCGACCGCCGATCAATCTCACGGCTGAGGCCGACAATGACCTCGAGGGCTTCGTCGGGCAGCGACTTGCTATTGCGCACGGTGGGTAGGTTGAGACTGGCAAACAGCTCGGCGCCCTGAAGCCGCCCCAGTTCAATTTCTAGCTCAGAGCGCCGGTCGGGGGCTTCGCCGGTGAGGAGGTCGGTAAGCGCAACGCCCAGCGCGTTGGCCAGGGCTGTGAGCGCAGACAGTTTGGGCTCGCGCCGACCATTCTCGATCTGCGAGAGCTGGCTCGGCAACAGGCCCACGGCATCACCCAGTTGCTCAAGGGTCAGACCGGCCTTGGAGCGAAAAAAGCGGATGCGTTTGCCGAGAATCATGACATCGTTGCTCATTTCTTCACCTTAGGTGAAAAATAGAGATTCTTCACACATATTTCTGGGCTATACACCGGATTACGTGCATCAGAATTGAAATGTTCCCGACATTCACGAGAAATCGCGAAGTTGGGGGCATGAGACGAATGAGACGAAGGAGTTCAATGAACGCCGCAAACGCATCCCCCACGAGCGAAGTGACCGGTGCGACGACGTTGGGAGAACCTCCCTTCGTCACCAACCGCGCACTCCTGAGGTGGATTTCAGATATTGCCGCCCTCACGCAGCCGGAGCGTATCCACTGGTGTGATGGCTCGCAGGAGGAGTGGTTCACTCTCTCGCGTGAACTCGTTTCGCAGGGCGTGCTCATTCCTCTCAACCCCGAACTTCGCCCGGACAGTTTTCTCGTTCGCTCGGATCCCGACGACGTGGCGCGCGTAGAAGACCGCACCTTCATCTGCTCGCTCAAGGAGGAAGACGCCGGTCCCACCAACAACTGGCGCAACCCCGACGAGATGAACGAGGAACTGCGCGGTCTTTTTTCGGGCAGCATGCGTGGTCGCACGATGTACGTCGTGCCGTTCTCCATGGGCCCCCTTGGCGGTCCCATCTCGCAGCTGGGCATTCAGCTCACGGATTCGCCCTATGCCGTTCTCAACATGCGCATCATGACGCGCATGGGCTTTGACGCTCTGGCGCTCATCGACGACACAACCCCCTGGGTGCCGGCGGTTCACTCCGTAGGGTTCCCGCTGGTTGACGGTGAGGGTAACCGCACTGCCGATGTATCCTGGCCGTGCAATAAGGCAAAGTACATCTGCCACTTCCCCGAGTCGCGAGAGATATGGTCGTACGGCTCGGGTTACGGGGGAAACGCGCTGCTCTCAAAGAAGTGCTTCAGCCTGCGCATCGGGTCGTTCATGGGACGCCAAGAGGGCTGGCTCGCCGAGCATATGCTCGTCCTCAAGCTGACCTCGCCCGAGAACAAGGCGTACCACGTTGCCGCCGCTTTTCCGTCGGCCTGTGGCAAGACGAACCTCGCCATGCTCACGCCCACCATTCCCGGTTGGACGGCCGAGACGATTGGCGATGACATCGCGTGGCTGCGTCCGGGCAACGATGGACGCCTTTATGCGATCAACCCCGAGGCCGGCTTCTTTGGGGTGGCCCCGGGAACCGGCGAGAAGACCAACCCTGTTGCCATGCACACCATCTGGGGTAACACCATTTTCACGAACGTGGCACTCACCGATGAGGGTGACGTGTGGTGGGAGGGCATGACCGAGCAGGTGCCGGATCACCTCATCGACTGGCGGGGAGACGACTGGACCCCCGAATCGGGTCGCCTAGCCGCTCACCCCAACTCCCGCTTCACCGTGCCCATTCAGCAGTGCCCCACGCTGTCGGATGAATGGTTTGAGAGTGAGGGCGTGCCCCTTGACGCCATCATCTTTGGCGGTCGCCGCGCGACCAACGTCCCCCTCGTTGCCGAAGCGCTCGACTGGGAGCACGGCGTGTTCATTGGCGCCACGGTCTCGAGCGAACAAACCGCTGCTGCGGAGGGCACCGTGGGTGAGTTGCGGCGCGACCCCTTCGCCATGCTTCCCTTCTGTGGCTACAACATGGCCGACTACTGGCAGCACTGGCTCGACTTAGGCTCGAAGATGGGCGCGAACGCCCCCAAGATTTACCAGGTCAACTGGTTCCGCAAAGACGACAAGGGGCACTTCCTCTGGCCCGGCTTTGGTGAGAACTCGCGCGTTCTCGAGTGGATCTGCCGCCGTATCGACGGTACTGCCGAGGCCAACGACCTGCCCACCGGTCGTGTTCCCGCCACGGGCTCGCTCAACCTCGATGGTCTCGACATCTCTCCGTCAGACATGTCACAGCTTTTTGCGGTCGACGCCGCCATGTGGTTGGCCGAGTGCGACCTCACGGAGCGCTTTTTCGACCAGTTCGGGTCGCACCTTCCCAAAGTTTTGACCACACAACTGCAGGCACTGCGCAAGCGCCTGGCGTAGGTCACCTGAGGCCGCGATGTGCATCGGATCGTCTCACCGGTTCCATCGCTTATCAAGAAGTGGGGGCATCCGGCTCGTCTCATCGGATGCCCCCACTTTCTCGTGCAACAATGACTGCCACACCGGGCTTTTGTGCCGGTGGCCGAAGATGAAGCGGAGTGGTCATGGCGAGTGAGAGCGAGTCCTCAGGTCTGAGTGAACTGACCGAGGTCATCGAGCGATTGCGCGCTGAGGGCGGTTGTCCGTGGTGCTCGGAGCAGACCCACGAGTCGCTCGTGCAGTATCTGGTCGAGGAGACCTACGAACTCATTGAGGCCATCGAGGCCGGCGACCGAGACGACGTGATTGAAGAACTCGGCGACGTGCTCTACCAGGTGATGTTTCACGCCAGTCTTGCCGCGTCAACGCCGACCGAAAACTACACGCTCGACGAGATTGCGCGCAGGGCTGCTGACAAGATGATCGGCCGTCACCCTCACGTTTTTGGCGATGTGCAGTACGAAACCGCCGATGACGTGATTGCGGTCTGGGAAGAACTCAAAAAGGCCGACAAGCCCGGCCGCGAATCCACGCTCGACGGGGTTCCGCAGACTATGCCCGCCCTCGCGCTCGCCGACAAGCTGTTGGGTAAGGCGGCCAAACTAGACCTCATCGACATCGCCGGACCGGCGCCCTTTAAATTTGAGAGCGAAGACGAACTCGGCCCGCTCTTGATGGCCATCGTGGCCTCGGCCAGGGCGCAAGGCCTCGATTCGGAACGAGCCCTGCGCGGTGCGCTGCGCGAGTTGCAGATCGACATTCGCGAAGCTGAAGCCACCGACGCGGACTAGGGGTATTGGCTCGGGGCGAGAAGCGGATGCCGTCAACGGTTGCAGGCGAGCAACTGTTCGCGGTAGTGAAGAATGTGGCGGTCGATGGGAGCGGCGGGGACACCCGAGAGCTGGCGGATGTCGTTGGTGACCAGCGACATCTCGTCGGCCCGGATCGAGTAGAAGCAGCTGCGGCGTGACTCCTTCATAGCGACGGGATCGGGCAGGCCCTTGGTCAGCAGGCGGTCGAAGTCGTCAACGTCCTCGTAGGCGAGCTTCGTTCCCAGAAGGCCGTTGATGCGATCGGCGGTTTGACCAAACGTGAGAGCCTCAGGCCCCGTGAGGTTATAGGTTTTTCCTTCGTGGCCGGTCGTGCGCAGCGCGCCCGCCACTGCTGCTCCGATGTCGCGGCGCGAGACCCAACTCACGCTTCCGTTTCCTCCGGGGGCTGCGCATAGGCCTTTGTCAAACATGAGTGGGGCGCCCGACTGGTACAAGCCGGTCCTCAGGAAAGTGAACGGCACTCCGGATTCGCGAATCATGTCTTCGGTCTCGGCGTGAGACACGCTGTGAATGAAAACGGCGTCGACGGCAGCGTTGACGAACGACAGGTAGGCGAGCTGAGCCACATCTGCCTGCCCCGCAGCCTCAAGGAAGGCGCTGTGCTTACGGAGACGCTCGTCGTGGGTCTCGTAGAGCGAGACCATGAAGACGCGGTCACCCGGATTCAGGGCGTCGGCGATGCGCTGGGGATCCGCAAAGTCGCCTTCCAGCACCTCGGCGGCACCGAGGTGCGCAGCCTTCTGTGCATCTCGCACCAACAGTCGAACCTCAACCCCCGATTCAATGAGGAGACGGGCAGCTTCGCCGCCGACATGGCCGGTGGCGCCGGTAATCACAATCACGGTTTCTCCTCTGTGGGGGTGCATGCCCATTCTGTCGCGCGTGCGAGAATAAGGGTCATGGCGCGCGACGTAAATCCCCCTCGAGGAATGCGCGATTTTCTGCCCGCGGAGAAGTCTCGGCGCGAGCACGCACTCGGTCTGATTCGCCAAACCTATGTGGCACACGGCTTCGATGAGATCGAGACGCCGGTGGTCGAAGACTACGACCGTCTGCACTCCGGGCTCGGGGGAGACAACGAGAAGCTAGGGTTCAGTGTGCTCAAGCGCGGGCTCTCTCACGACGACTTAGCTGCGGCGTCGGCAGCGGGCGATCCGCACGCGCTCGCCGACCTGGGACTGCGCTTCGACCTCACCGTTCCGCTGGCACGCTACTACGCCACGCACCGCGCCGAGTTGCCGGGCGTTTTTCGTGCCATGCACGTGGGCCCTGTCTGGCGAGCCGGGCGCCCGCAGAAGGGCCGATTCCGCCAGTTCGTGCAGTGCGACATCGACATCGTGGGAGACGCCACGCCCCTGGCCGAGGTTGAGTTGATCACCGCGACGTCGGCCGCGCTGGTTGCGCTGGGCCTTGCCGACTGCACCATTCGTCTCAACGACCGGCGCATCCTGGCGGGCATCCTGCACTGGTGCGGCTTTGCTCGTGAACGCTTCGACCAGGTGCTGATCTCGGTCGACAAGCTCGACAAGATTGGCGTAGCCGGTGTCGTCGCCGAACTTGCTGAATTCGGTGCGGATTCCGCCGCGGTTCTCGGCGGTCTGCTCGACGGCATGGCGCCCGCCCTCGCCGCCGGGGGCATCGCCCTCACCACCGAGGCGATTCTTGACGTGCTGCCCGAGGGCATCGACCCGGATGCCGTTGCCGCCCTCGAGATCCTTGCCAACGCGCTGGGGCACTTGCCCGCCGGCGTGACCGTGGTGTTCGATCCCACCCTCGTGCGAGGCATGGGCTATTACACGTCCACGATTTTCGAGATTTCGCACCCCGCCTCGGGTCCGTCGATTGGTGGCGGTGGTCGCTACGACGGCATGATCGGCCGATTCCTAGGCGACGACGTGCCGGCCGTCGGCTTCTCGCTCGGCTTCGAGCGCATCATCGACCTGATTCCCGCGGTCGCAGCGCCGTCGGCGGGTGTTGTGCTCATCCACGAGCCGGTGTTCGGTAACGCGGATGGCGCCCTGGCCACCCTCATGGCCATCAAGGCCGAACTGGTGGCACAGGGCAAGCGTGTGCGCCTTGAGCGCCGCGTCAAGAATCTCGCGCCCGTGCTCGAACGCGCAAGACTGGCGGGTTTCACATCGTTCGCTTTCGTCTCGGCGGATGACCGCACACTGGCCAGCCTGACACTCAAAGAACTTACCGACTGAGGCCCCACCTGCGCTCGCCCCTAGAATTGGGGGCGAACAACTGATTCTTGCCCTTCCCGAACACACCTACCAGGAGACCACGTGACCTACATCGATGCCATCGGCGCCCGCGAAATTCTTGACTCGCGGGGAAATCCCACGGTCGAGGTTGAGGTGCTCCTCACCGACGGCACGGTTTCCCGGGCGGCCGTACCCTCGGGTGCGTCAACTGGTGCCTTTGAGGCCTACGAGCTGCGCGATGGTGACAAGGGTCGCTACCTTGGCAAGGGTGTCCTCAAGGCACTCGCGGCGGTTACTCAGACCATCGCCCCGGTGCTCGACGGCATGGATGCGACCGACCAAAGGCTCATCGATGCCACGCTCATTGCGCTCGACGGCACAGACAATAAGAAGAAGCTCGGCGCCAACTCCATCCTGGGCGTGAGCCTTGCTGTGGCACGCGCCGCGGCAGACTCGCGCAACCTCCCACTCTTTCGCTACGTGGGTGGACCCAACGCTCACACGCTTCCCGTCCCGCTCATGAACATCATCAACGGTGGCGCGCACGCCGACACCGGTGTTGACATCCAAGAGTTCATGGCCGTTCCTCTGGGCGCAGCGTCGTTCTCCGAGGCCCTGCGCTGGGGAACCGAGGTTTACCACGCACTCAAAGATCTCTTGAAGAGTAAGGGTCTCTCCACGGGACTCGGCGACGAAGGCGGTTTCGCACCCGACCTGCCCAACAACCGTGCTGCCCTCGAGCTCATCATGGAGGCCATCGGCAAGGCGGGCCTGAAGCCGGGCAAGGATGTCGCCCTCGCGCTCGATGTGGCGTCAACCGAATTCTTCGCCGACGGCGCCTACCTGTTTGAAGGCACCAAGCGCTCGGCGGCCGAGATGTCCGCCTACTACGCCGAGCCCGTCGCGGCCTCCCCCCTCGTGTCCATTGAAGACCCGCTGGCCGAAGACGACTGGGCGGGCTGGACTCACCTCACCGCTGAACTCGGCGACAAAGTTCAGCTCGTGGGCGACGACCTCTACGTGACCAACCCCACCCGTCTGGCCGACGGTATCGCCAAGCGCGCGGGCAACAGCATCCTCGTAAAGGTCAACCAGATCGGCACCCTCACCGAGACGCTCGATGCCGTTTCGATGGCACAGCGTCACGGAATGTCGGCCATCCTGTCGCACCGTTCGGGCGAAACGGAGGACACCACCATCGCTGACCTCGCCGTGGCCACCGACTGCGGTCAGATCAAGACGGGCGCGCCCGCACGAAGTGAACGTGTGGCCAAGTACAACCAGTTGCTGCGCATCGAAGAAGAGCTCGGCGAGGCTTCGGTCTTCGCCGGCCGCTCCGCTTTCCCCCGATTCACAGCGTAAGCACTTAGCCTTTTCTTATGGATCCGAAGCGCCCCGACGTTCGCGGGGTAAACCGCGACAACCCGGCCGGTGCACCGAAATCTCGCCCGGGCGCAGTGCGAACCAAGAAAGTTCGATCCGAAAAGCCGCGGGCAACTCCTGAGACGAGCACCTTCCGACTTAAACCGGCGCGAACGTGGGTGCGTGCACGCACGGAGGTAACACCCAGCGGTGAGCGCCGCCTGGGCCTGTGGCTGGGCAGTTTTCGCATCTCGGGAGCAACGATTCTCATGCTGGCGCTCGTCATCATGGGCGTGGGCGTTCTCGGCCCGCAGATCAATGTTTTCGTTGAGCAGCGACGTGATGTCGCTGACCTCGAAGAAGTGGTGCGCGAGAAGGAGCTGGCCATCGATGCCCTCGAAAAGCAGCGCGCTCGGTGGGAAGACCCGGCGTATATTCGCGCACAGGCTCGCGAGCGTCTCTTCTATGTGATGCCCGGTGACATCAGTTTCATTGTGATCAGTGACGTGCCGATCGTCGAACGTCCACTTGAGAAACCCAGCACGTCGGTTCAATCCACGAAGTCTGATTGGGTGCGCGGAATCTTCAATTCGGTCATGGTCGCGGGACTATCGGACGCCACCCCGGCCGAGCTAGACGCTGCCGCCAACGCCCCGGGATCGAGGTAGTTGTGGCTTTCACAGCATCAGCTTTTGCGCCCACGACCAAGGATTTGGCTATCGTTTCGGCGCAATTGGGCAGACCCGTTCGCGACGTGGTGGCCATTGCCGCTCGCTGCGTGTGTGGTTCACCCACCGTGGTGTGCACCAAGCCCCGACTCGGTGACGGAACACCGTTTCCCACCTTCTATTATTTGACCCATCCGGCCGCTACGTCGTCGCTCTCCGAGCTCGAGGGTGACCACGTCATGAACGAGTTTGCACAACTCCTCGCAGACGAACCCGATATTCGTGCTGCCTATCAACGTGCTCATGAGTCATATCTCGCGGCTCGCGAGGCCGTGGGAGTTGTCGACGAAATTGCGGGCATTTCGGCCGGTGGCATGCCGACGCGAGTCAAATGTTTGCACGCTCTGGCCGGCCACTCCCTGGCTGTCGGCCCGGGCGTAAATCCCATCGGTGATCTCGCGCTCGAGCGGGCAACCTGGTCACCCAACGTCTGTGCGTGTGTTCCCTACGATGTCTAGTCAGCGAGCCCGACGCGGGCGCACTCTCGTCTCCCTTCTGGCCGGCGTGCTGTCGGTTGTCTCGTTCGTTCTGGTTTCCGCGGCGCCCGCTTCGGCTACGTGGGTGCGCGACGCGGAGTGGTGGCTTGAACCCTACGGTTTCACTGAGGCGTGGAACGTCACGCAGGGCGAGGGTGTCTTGGTTGCCGTGATCGATTCGGGCATTGCCGATGTTCCCGATCTCGCGGGCGCCGTTGTGGGCGGGGCTGATTTCTCCGGCGTCGGTAGCCCCGACGGTCGCACACCTGTGGGCGTGCAGCTCAATCACGGCACCATGGTTGCCTCGGTGCTGGCCGGACGCGGCACAGGAAACGGAATCATCGGAACCGCCCCTCAAGCACAGCTGCTCTCGGCATCCGTTGGGTTCGGGGGAGTCAGCGAGATTTCGGCCGACGACCAGGTGGCCAGTGCCCTGCGCTGGTCTGTCGACCAGGGAGCGAAGGTGATAAACATGTCGATCACCCGCAACACTCTCGACTGGCCGCAGAGTTGGGACGACGCCATGCTCTATGCCTTCGAGAACGACGTGGTGGTGGTGGCCGCAGCGGGCAATCGCGGTAATGGAACCGACGAGGTGGGTGCGCCCGCAACTATGCCCGGCGTGCTCGGCGTAGGTGGCTTCGACCGCGACGGTAACGCCTCGTGGGATGCCTCCACTCAGGGCATCACGATCGGCGTGGCGGCGCCTTCGGAGGATCTCATCGGCATCAACCGATTCGGTGAGCCCCAAACGTGGGCCGGCAGTAGTGGTGCGGCTCCCATTGTGTCGGGGCTCGTCGCACTCGTTCGCGCCGCGCATCCTGAGCTCGACGCAGCCAATGTCATTCAACGCATACTGGCCACGGCAACGCCGGTGGGAACTTCGCCAAGTCCCCTCTACGGTTATGGCCGCATCAACGCTGCCGCGGCGGTTTCCGCCGACGTTGCGACCGTAACCAACAACCCCATGGGATCGCTCGAGGAGTGGATTCGCCTCAATCGACGGGCTGAATCCACAGACGCACCCACGGCACACCCCACGTCCACCCCTGCCGCTCTTCCCCTCGGCCGACTGATGTGGCCGGCGTGGGGCTATTTTGTTCAGAGATATGGCATACCGTCATTGTTTGTGCTCGTATTCGGTAGTCTTATTGGGCTGGGCATCGCCGCCGTAACCCGGCGCGCACGTCGTCGCCGTCGCGACAGCCGCTCTTAGGGGCGTCGCGACAGCGCACCCACCCCATTGCTCAAAACGGAGACTTCGACTGTGACCAAGATTCTCATTGTCGGTGCCGGCTATGCCGGTTTCTACACCGCCTGGAAGCTCGAAAAGTGGCTTCGCCCCGGAGAGGCCGAGGTTACTCTCGTCGACCCTCGCCCCTACATGACGTATCAGCCATTTCTGCCAGAAATCGCTGCCGGCTCAATCGAGGCCAGGCACGCCATTGTTCCTTTGCGTTCGCACCTCAAGAAAACGCACATCGTGGCGGGCAAAGTGACAGCCATAAGTCACCAAAACAAGTCGGCGACAATCACGCCCGAAGAAGGCAAAAACTACGACGTCGAGTATGACCACGTCGTATACACGGCTGGTTCGGTTTCGCGCACCTTTCCCATTGCGGGCATTGCCGAGAAAGCGATCGGCCTAAAGACCATCGAAGAAGCCATTTACGTGCGCGACCGCATGCTCAATGACTTCGACAAGGCAGCGGGCATGCCGCCGGGGCCGGATCGCGATCGCCTACTCACCGTGGTCGTTATCGGTGGCGGGTTTGCCGGCATCGAGATCTTCGCCGAGCTGCGCTCTCTGGCCAGCGCCATCCTCAAGGACTACCCCGAGATATCGTTTGACGATACTCACTTTCACCTCGTCGAGGCCATGGACCGCATCATGCCGGAAGTTTCGCTCAAGACCAGCCAGTGGGTTCTCAAGAACCTCGCGCAGCGCGGAGCTACCGTGCACCTCGGCACGCAGCTTCGGTCTGCTGCGGACGGTAAGATTGAGCTCTCCTCGGGCGAATCGTTTAGCTCGGATCTGATCATCTGGACGGCCGGTGTTATGGCCAACCCGGCCCTCGGCCAGACCGACTTCCCGCTCGATGACCGTGGTCGCCTGCGAATGCGGGCCGACCTGCGCGTCGAGGGCGAAGATGGCCCTCTCGAGGGTGCGTGGGGGGCGGGCGATGCCACGGCAGTTCCGGATCTTTCCGGCGGCGGCTTCGGTGGCTTCTGCGTTCCGAACGCGCAGCACGCCGTGCGCCAGGCCAAGCTCTTGGCTAAGAACATCACGGCGGATATCCGCGGCGAAGGTGTTCGCGACTACGTTCACTACAACCTTGGCGTGGTTGCGGGCCTGGGTCTCAACGTCGGGGTTTTTCAGTCGGGCAAGTTGGTTCTCACGGGTTACCTCGCGTGGTTGGCTCACCGCGGTTACCACGGACTCGCCATGCCCACGTTCGAACGTAAGGTTCGTGTGATCTGGGGTTGGATCAATAACTTCTTCTTAGGTCGCGACATCGCGTCTCTCACCGCCTACAAGACGCCACGCGCCTCGTTTGAGGAATACGCGATCCGCGTTCGGTAGCCTGTCGGGGTCGGCATACAACGGGCCCCCATAGCCCAATCGGCAGAGGCAGACGACTTAAAATCGTTCCAGTCTGGGTTCGAGTCCCAGTGGGGGCACGATTAAAGCGACCCGCTTTCGGCGGGTCCCTTTAATCGTGGCTCTGCTTGCGCGAGAACCCTTCGTGGGCCCCCGCTCGCACCGTCACGAGCGTGTCTCGTGGCGCGTAGTGCGAGTAGGGGAGTCGAGTCCCAGTGGGGGAACTCATCCTGCTCACCATTCTTTCGGGCGACGCTCAGCCTTCGCCAATACGATAGGGGCATGGACGTTCTCATTCCGATCATCATTGTCGTCGTTGTTCTCGCCGTTATCGTGGGCATCTACCTGTGGGCCACCTACAACGCGCTGGTTACGCTCAACATTCGTGTTGACGAGGCGTGGAGCGACATCACGGTTCAGCTCAAGCGACGCGCCGACCTGATCCCCAACCTCATTGAGACGGTCAAGGGGTACGCCTCACACGAGAAGGCCGTGTTCGAGAACGTCACTAAAGCGCGTGCCGCCACGGTCTCTGCCGAGGGTCCGGCCGAAGCTGCCAAGGCCGAGGGCATGATGCAGACGGCACTCAAGAGCATCTTTGCCGTTGCTGAGGCCTACCCGCAGCTTCAGGCCAGCGCCAACTTCTTGCAACTCCAGGGCGAACTGGTTGACACCGAGGACAAGATTCAGGCTGCGCGCCGCTTCTACAACGGTGGTGTGCGCGAGTTCAACACCAAGATCAAGGTCTTCCCCAACAATGCCTGGGCAAAGCGACTTGGTTTTGGCGACCGCGAGTTCTTCGATGTCGCGGATGCCGCCTCACTGCAAGAGCCCCCGCGCGTTCAGTTCTAACCGGCAGTTCTTGCCACTCTCACTCCTCAACGGGTAGGTATACGTGTATTCCGCCATAGCGGCCAACAAACGCAACACCGTCTTCATCATGGTGATTTTCTTGATCATCATCGGAGGGCTCGCGTGGTTGGCTAGTTACACCTACAACAGCATCTCGTTGCTCTTTCTGATCGTGATAGGCGCCATTCTCTACGTTGTCATTCAGTATTTCGCCGCCGGGTCGCAAGCTCTCTTGTTCACCGGCGCAATTCAGATTCAGCGCGAGCAGAATCCGCGACTATGGAACATGGTCGAAAATATCTCCATCACTACGGGGATGCCCATGCCCAAGGTGTACATCATCAACGACCCGGCACCGAACGCCTTTGCCACGGGCCGCGACCCCAAGCACGCGTCCATCGCCGTCACGTCCGGTTTACTCGACATCATGAACGATGCCGAGCTCGAGGGCGTCTTGGCCCACGAGATGGGGCACATTCAGAACTTCGACATTCGCGTCTCGATGATCGTTTTCGGCCTCGTGGTGGCGGTGGGAATCATCGCCGACATCCTGCTTCGCATGTCATTCTTTGGCCGGGGGCGAGACAACAACAATCCCGTTGTCGCCATATTGGGCCTGGTTGCCATCATCGTGGCTCCGCTCGTGGCCATGCTCGTGCAACTGGCCGTTTCGCGTCAGCGCGAATACCTAGCCGACGCCACGGGCGCCCTCACCACGCGACACCCTGAGGGACTGGCCAGTGCGTTGCAAAAGCTTGGGGAATACGGCGCACCGGTGCGCCGAAAGTCATCGAGCATGGCTCACATGTGGATTTCCGACCCCGACAAACCCGGTTTCGCGGCGCGCATGCTTTCGACGCACCCACCGATTGCCGAGCGAATTGAGCGCCTACATGACATGGGTGGCAAGTTCTAGAGCCTAGGATTTCATTTATGACGCGCGCCCTCACAATCCCTGGCCCCACTTTGGCCGACTTCGAGGCAGCGCGCCCGGTTGTGGCTCAGGTGGCGCAGGTGACTCCCATGGAATCCTCGCGCTTCCTCTCGCGCGTTTTGGGCTCAGAGGTGCTTCTCAAGTGCGAAAACTTGCAGCGCACCGGTAGCTACAAGTTGCGCGGTGCGTACAATCTCATCTCGTCGCTGACCGCCGAAGAGCGTGCCCGCGGCGTCGTGGCCGCATCGGCCGGCAACCACTCGCAGGGTGTGGCGCGTGCCGCCCAAGCCTTGGGCATCAAGGCCACCATCTTCATGCCTGTGGGCGTTGCTCTGCCCAAGTTGCAGGCCACGCAGGACTACGGCGCCGAGGTCGTGTTGGCCGGCAACATCTTTAACGAGGCACTCAAGGCTGCCAAGGATTTCGTTGCCGAAACGGGGGCCGTGTTCATCCCGCCCTTTGACCATCCCAAAGTAGTCACGGGTCAAGGAACCCTTGGCCTTGACATCCTCGATCAGGTGCCGGACGTCGACACCGTCATCGTGCCAATCGGCGGCGGTGGACTTATCTCGGGAGTGGCCAGCGCCATCAAGCAGCGCTCGGCCCTTGAGGGGCGCACCGTGCGCATCATCGGCGTGCAGGCCGAGAACGCCGCTGCGTATCCGCCATCGCTCGCCGCCGGAAAGCCCGTCAAAATTGATGTTCTGCCCACCATCTCCGATGGCATCGCTGTGGCTACGCCCGGCACGCTCAATTTTGAGATCATTCAGGCCACCGTCGATGAGGTCGTGACCGTGAGCGATGACGACACGGCTCGCGCGTTGGTCATGCTGCTTGAGCGGGCGAAGCTTGTTGTTGAACCGGCGGGTGCCGTGGCCGCGGCAGCCATTCTTGCCGGAAAAGTAAAGGGGACCGGCAAGACGGTAGCAATCCTCTCCGGCGGAAACATCGACCCCATGCTCCTGCAGCGCATCGTCGCCCACGGCTTGGCCGCATCGGAGCGTTATCTCAAGTTGCGCATCATGCTTCCCGACCGTCCGGGCCAGCTCGCACGCACGGCCGAACTCGTTGCCGAAGCCAACGCCAACGTGGTCGAGGTCGTGCACACCCGTCACGGTAAGTTCCAGATCAACGAGGCCGAACTCGAGTTGCACATTGAGACACGCGGATCAGATCACCGCACGGCCGTGATGAAGAAACTCACCGACGCTGGCTACAAGATTCGTGTCGTTGACGACGTCTAGCCGCAGAATCATTCCGACCGCAGGTGGCGTCCGAAGCGACTACCCCGAAAAGGTCTTGACGTCCTTGATGGTGACCTCGATGTCGCGACCGTTGGGCGCCTTGTAGGTCGTCGTCTCTCCGGGCTTCATGCCGATAATTGCGGCGCCGAGCGGACTCGACTCGCTGCGCACATCGATATCGACACCCGCAGCAATCTCGCGGCTTCCGAGGAGGAACTCCTCTTTGTCGCCGGCAACGATGGCAACAACGATGGTGCCCGGTTCCACAATGCCCTTGCTTTCGGGCGCCTCGCCAACCCGAGCCTCTTTGAGGATGTGCTGAAGCGTGCGAATACGCGCCTCCATCTTGCCCTGTTCCTCTTTGGCGGCGTGGTATCCACCGTTCTCCTTGAGGTCGCCCTCTTCGCGGGCCAATTCAATACGCTTGGCAATCTCTTCGCGCCCGCGGGTAGAGAGGTCGGCAAGCTCGGCGCCTAAGCGGTCGAAAGCCTCTTGGGTGAGGAAGGGAGTGGTCTGATCAGCCATAAAGAGAGACTAGGTGAGCCAGCACGAAGAGACCAAACCGGTCACGGCGGGTGACGTGACTCGCAACGTGACTTCTTCGCTCCGAGTCTCTTCACTCACAGCGCCGTACGTCACGACCTTCCAGCCCACGACGGCGAAAGACTTGTCGAGAGCCTGCACGGCACACGCGCCCGTGGACCCTGGGGTAATCGAGATGTCGAACATCACGGTGACTCGGTCGTCTGTCAATCTGAAGCCCGTGTCTCGCGACACAGCCTGTGGTCCCACATCAATCGGGTTGGCCCAGACGAACCAAGCGAGGGTGAGCACCCCGAGAGCGGTGATCAGAATTACGAGCGCGCGCCGCCGGCCTCGCGCTGACAATTTGCGCCCGTATCGCTGATCAATCGTCGGTACTGACACTCGTCGCAGCCTCTCTTCTCAAAATGTGCGCGGTAGGCTTGTCCTATCAGGTTAGCCGCCCCAAGCTGAAAGGATCGAGCGTGTACATCGCCGAAGATACCGCCATCGATCCCAACGTTGTCACACCCGGTGCCGTTGGTTTTTTGGCCACCATTTTTGTTGCCGTGGTCACGGTACTCCTGGTCTGGGACATGGTGCGCCGCATTCGCCGTCAGCGTTACCAGGCCGAGATCGAGGCTAAGCTCGACGCCGAGCAGGCCGCCGCAGGCAAGAAGTAGCTCGTCCCTCACATGTCAGTGATGCGCATCGTCTTCGGGGCGGTGACGTGTCATGTCTGAGAACCGCGACCAGCCCGGTCTTGTTTATGGCCTTTACGCGCGTCGCCTACGCAAGCAACTTGATCCGAGCCGACTGCCCCACCACATCGGCATGATTGTTGACGGCAATCGCCGTTGGGCCAAAGAGCGCGCACTGGAAAGCAGCGCCCATGGGCACCGGGCCGGGGCGCGAAAGATTCCCGAGTTCCTTGTGTGGTGCGACGAACTGGGTATCAGTATGGTCACGCTCTACCTGTTGTCGACCGACAACCTCACTGGTCGCCCGCCCGAAGAACTGCGCGAACTCTTTGACATCATCGCCGGCCTCGCCGAAGACCTTGGCCACCAGCGGAACTGGAAAATCAAGCACGTGGGAAGCGCCGACGGCCTGGATGCCGACCTCCTGAAGCGCCTCATCGCCGTTGAAGAGGCCACTGCCGACAACACGGGCTTGCACGTGAACCTGGCAATCGGCTATGGCGGACGCGCCGAAATTGCGGATGCCGTGCGCAGCATTATCCGAGAGCACGAGACCGCGGGAGGAACCATTGACGATCTCGCCGAGCGGTTATCGCCAGAGCTGATTGGTGACCACTTGTACACCGGAGGCCTCCCCGATCCCGATCTGGTCATCCGCACGTCCGGTGAACAACGGCTCAGCGATTTCATGCTGTGGCAGAGCGCCCATTCCGAGTTCTATTTTGTGGAGGCCCTGTACCCCGACCTTCGCGAGGTCGACTTCTTGCGTGCCATGCGTGACTTTGGTCGTCGGGAGCGCCGATTCGGCGGTTAGCCGCAGCGTTTCTTGCGCGCGGGTTAAGAATTCCTCAAGACCCTCCGCCCGGGCGTGTCGCACGCTCATTCGGGGCTCGACGAGTCGTAGTTTGATGCCATGACCCAGCGACCCAGTGGTGTGCAGACGTCGTCGCCGACAACCTCGCGCCAAACGAAGGAATCATCCACCACTGCTGTGAAGGGACGCCAGGCCGAGCGCACTTTTGTGCTCGACACCTCGGTGCTTTTGTCTGATCCCACGGCGCTGTTTCGTTTTGCCGAACACGCCGTGGTCATCCCAGTCATCGTGATCAGTGAGCTCGAGAAGAAGCGCCACGATCCCGAGATTGGGTACTTCGCCAGGCAGGCCCTCAGGGCACTCGACGACCTGCGCATCAAACACGAGCGCCTCGATTTTCCGATCCCCCTCGAGGGTGGCGGTTCGATTCGCGTCGAACTCAATCACTCCAACCAATCGGTGCTTCCCTCCGGGTTGCAGCTGGGAGATAACGACTCGCGCATTTTGGCGGTGGCCCTCAACCTCTCGGGCGACGGCCTCGCGGTCACCGTCGTGAGCAAAGATCTGCCGATGCGCGTCAAGGCTGCGTCCATCGGACTATCGGCCGAGGAGTACCGGGCTGAGCTCGCCACCGACCCCAGCTGGTTAGGCACCTCGGAGGTCACCCTGTCGAGCGATGACATGGCCGACCTCTACGAGACCGAAAAACTGCGCACGCGAGATGTGATCGGCTTGCCCATCAACACCGGGCTCGTGATTCACTCGGACCGCGGTTCGGCATTAGGACGCATCGTTGCTGACGGCGAAATCCATCTGGTGCGCGGCGACCGGGATCTCTTTGGCCTCCACGGTCGTTCGGCCGAACAGCGCCTCGCCATCGACATGTTGCTCGACTCGCAGTTGGGCATTGTCTCGCTGGGCGGTCGGGCCGGTACCGGTAAGTCTGCCCTCGCGCTGTGTGCCGGGCTCGAGGCCGTGCTGGAACGTCAGCAGCACAAGAAGATCGTGGTTTTCCGACCTCTGTACGCCGTGGGCGGTCAGGAACTGGGCTACCTGCCCGGGGATCAGGGCGAGAAGATGAACCCCTGGGTCAAGCCATTTTTGACACGCTCGGTGCCCTGGTCTCACAGAACGTGATTGATGAGGTGGTGGAGCGCGGACTGCTCGAAGTCCTGCCTCTTACCCACATTCGCGGCCGTTCCCTGCACGACGCCTTCGTCATTGTGGACGAAGCCCAGAGCCTGGAGCGCAACGTTTTGCTCACCGTGCTGAGTCGCATCGGACAAAACTCTCGTGTCGTTCTCACGCACGATGTGGCGCAGCGCGACAACCTGCGCGTGGGACGACACGACGGTGTGGCCAGCGTGATCGAAAGCCTCAAAGGGCAATCGCTCTTCGCTCATATCACGCTCACGCGTTCCGAGCGGTCGGCCATCGCGGCACTCGTCACGGAGCTGCTGGAAGGCCACTAGTCACGCACCTCGCCATGATGTGGCGCTGACGCTAGTGACGTTCACCGAACGTTAGCCACCGTTTCGTGTCGGTCTAGCGTCCGTTTACCTTCGCGGAGCTGAATAGCGATGTGACCCACAAGGTTTTTCGTCGTTTTGTTGCCATCGGAGACTCGCTCACCGAGGGGCTGGGAGACGAACGGTTCCACTGGGATCGGCAACACGCCGGCTGGGCCGACCGCCTCGCGGCCATTCTCCACGAGTCGAGCGCCAGCGAAGGCGTTGCTCTGCGCTACGCGAACCTCGCGGTTCGGTCGCGAAAAATTGAGCAGGTCATGACAACTCAGTTAGCACAAGCTCTGCACCTCAAGCCAGACCTGGTGACGGTGATGGCGGGAGGCAACAATCTCTGGAACAGCGACGTGGATTGGGCTCGTCTGGGCGAGCTCTACCGGAACGGCATTTCGCGCCTCCGCGATTCGGGCGCCACGGTGCTCGTTGCCAACAGCATCAACCCCGTCCACGTTCGAGCCTTCTCGTCGGGGCGCGCTCGCGCCGCACGCATGACCGAAATGATCGAAGCCGTTGCTGCCGAAATGGGGTGCGGCGTTATCGACCTGTACCGGAACGAACTGCTGCACGATGTGCGGGCCTGGGCGCGTGACCGCGTGCACTTTGGTGTGGGAGCGCACAGCAGCGTAGCTAACGCCGCAGCGGGGACGCTCAAGCTCACGAAACGAATTCTGATGCCCGAGAGCGAGGTGCTCTCCGATGCCCGGCACTCCACGCGAGACCTCGCCGCGTGGATGGCACGTGACGTCACGCCGTATTTTGTTCGCGTCGCGCGCGGAACCACGGCTGGTGACCGCGTAGTTGCCAAGCGCCCCCGGCTCTCACCGATTGACAATCATCCGTGGTCAATTATCGACACCGTTTCGTTACCCGCTGTTGGCACGACATTAAGCGAAAGTACACCGGTCTCCGAAAGCACCCCGTTAGCGTTTGGAGGGTGAATATGCGTGTGGCCATTGTGACGGAATCGTTTCTTCCGGCGCTCAACGGCGTGACGAACTCCGTGCTGCGTGTTCTCGAGTCCCTCGAGAAGGCCGGCCACGAGGCCATGCTTATTTCTCCGACATACTCCGAGCGTTTCTTCGGAAACGTCGAGTGCTTCCGGGCGCCGGCGATTCCGTTCAAGCAGTTCGCCGTGGGGCTTCCTAACCCCTACCTCACGGCCACGCTGGCCCAGTTTCGACCCGACGTCGTTCACGTGGCGAGCCCGTTCTGGTTGGGCGGACAGGCTATTGCCGCGGCAGCCAAGCTACGTGTGCCTAGCGTTGCTGTTTACCAGACCGACGTTAGTGGATACCTGGCCCGCTACAACATGCAGTTTGCGCGACCCGCTGTTGACCGCATGATTGCGGCCATCCACGCCCCTGCCACCGTAACTTTGGCCCCCACGCCCGCATCAGCGACCTATCTCACCAAACTCGGCGTGAAGAACGTTGAGGTGTGGGGACGCGGCGTCGACCTTGACCTCTTTCACCCCGACCGTCGCCTGACGCCCGAGGTAAAGGCGATGCGTCAGGTCATCGCCGGAGATAAGCACGTCGTGGGCTTTATTGGTCGACTCGCCGCCGAGAAGCAGGTCAACCAGTTCGAGGCGCTCGTTGATATGCCGAATACGCACTTCGTGATTGTGGGCGATGGCCCTGAGCGTGCCCACCTCGAAGCTCGATTTGCCGGCAAGCCGGTCACGTTCCTCGGATCGCTCCGGGGCGAGGAACTGGCTAACGCTTACGCCATGCTTGACGTCTTCGTTCACTTTGGTGCCGAAGAAACGTTCGGGCAGACCATCCAAGAGGCGCAGGCGTCGGGAGTCCCGGTGGTTGCACCTGCCTCAGGCGGGCCCCTCTTTCTGATTCAGCCGGGAGTCAACGGCTTCTTGGGTGAACCCCACCGCCCGCAGACCTTCCGGCCGTTCGTTGAGAAACTCCTCGCGGATGATCACCTGCGCGCTCGAATCGCTGAGGATTCTCGCAGGTCCGTCCGGTTAAAATCGTGGCATGCAAACAACGCCATCCTTCTCGACCACTACGACCGCGTTGTCGCTGCGGCACAGCCGGTAGGTGCTCGTGAACGTCAATCTGCTTGACCCCGAGTCGCTGATTACGGCGATGGGTGCTTTTGCGCTCGTTGGTGTTGTGACGGTTATCTTCTTCGAGACGGCCACCATTGTGGGGTCATTCCTTCCGGGCGATTCACTGCTCTTTATCTTTGGCCTCGCTCTCGCCACGTACCTCGCCGACATCCCCTTCGTCCCCGCGGTCGGACTCGTTTTAGTGGCCGCGATTGCCGGGTCACAGGTGGGTTACTGGTTCGGGCGCAAGGTGGGGCCGCGCGTTTTTGCCCGAAAACGCAACTGGTTCTTTAGCCCCACAACGGTTGAGCGGGCCAACAACTTCTTTGAGCACTACGGATGGCGCGCCCTCATTCTCGCCCGCTTTATTCCAGTGCTCAGAGCGCTCGTGCCGCTCGTGGCAGGCATTGCTCAAATGAAGCCGAAAAAGTATTTGCTCTTCAACGTGGTCGGCGGAGTTCTGTGGGTCGTGGTCCTCATGAACCTGGGGTATTTCCTCGGCCGCATCGAATACGTGGAGCGCAACATCGAGTGGTTCATGCTCGGTTTTGTGGTGCTGTCGTCACTGCCGTTCCCGATTGAGGTGCTCTTGGCGCGCCGCCGCCACGTTCGTAACAAGGCGGCTCAGGCAGCCAACGCAACCTCTGAGGCTTAGCCCGGGCGGGTCATCGACAAGACGTCGAGGGCCTTGTCGAGCTGCGCGAGGGTGAGTTTGGTGCCGTCCACGTAACCGAGCTCGATGGTTGCTTCGCGAATGGTGAGGCCCTTGGCCACGGCGTGCTTGGCGATCTTGGCGGCCGCTTCGTAACCGATGAACTTGTTGAGCGGTGTCACGATGGACGGGCTCGACTCGGCCATGGCACGTGCGCGCTTAACGTTTGCCTCGAGTCCGTCGATGGTCTTGTCGGCGAGCACGCGGCTGGATGCGGCGAGCAGGCGGATCGACTCGAGCACGGCAGAACCCATGACGGGAATCTGCACGTTGAGTTCGAACAGGCCTGAGGCGCCGGCCCAGGCAACGGTGGCGTCGTTACCGATAACTCGAGCACACACCATGAGCACGGCCTCGGGAATAACGGGGTTGACCTTGCCGGGCATGATGGAGGATCCGGGCTGCAGGTCGGGGATGTTAATTTCAGCAAGACCTGTGTTGGGGCCCGAGCCCATCCAGCGCAGGTCGTTGTTGATCTTGGTGTAGCTCACGGCGATGGTGCGCAAAGCACCCATGGCCTCAACGAGGCCGTCGCGGTTGGCCTGCGCTTCAAAGTGGTCGCGGCTCTCGGTGATGGGCAGCTTGGTCTCTTTGGCGAGCAGCTTGATCACGAGCTGAGGGAATCCCTTGGGGGTGTTGATTCCCGTGCCCACGGCGGTGCCGCCCAAGGGAACCTCGGCCACGCGCGGGAGGGCTGCCTTCACGCGCTCAATGCCCAGACGAACCTGTGCCGCGTAGCCACCAAACTCTTGTCCCAGCGTGACGGGCGTGGCGTCCATGAGGTGGGTGCGTCCGGACTTAACAACCGTGGCCCACTTCTTGGCTTTCTTCTCGAGCGATGTGGCGAGGTAGTTCATGGCGGGAATGAGGTCGCGAATGAGTGCGCCGGTAACAGCAACGTGCACCGAGGTGGGGAACACATCGTTGGACGACTGCGAGCAGTTGACGTGATCGTTGGGGTGAACGGGCTTGCCCAGCTTGCGGGTGGCGAGCGTGGCGAGCACCTCGTTCATGTTCATGTTGGAGCTGGTGCCGCTACCGGTTTGGTAAACGTCAACCGGGAACTCGGCGTCGTACTTGCCCGTGATCACCTCGTCGGCCGCGTAGGCAATCGACTCGGCAATTTTTGCGTCGAGAACACCCAACTGAGCGTTGGCCAGCGCTGCCGACTTCTTAATCTGCGCGAGGGCGGCGATGTGGGCTGACTCAAGTCCGGTGCCGGAGATCGGGAAGTTCTCTACCGCGCGTTGAGTTTGCGCTGCGTAGAGAGCATCTTTGGGAACGAGAACCTCGCCCATCGTGTCGTGCTCAACGCGGAACTGGGGGTCTTTCGCCACGGGTGATCCTTAGGGGGGAGGGGCGTCTATTCGATGACGCCGACAACAACATCGGGAACGACCATGCCCTCACTGAGACGGTAGTTCGCTCCCACCACCGCAAGATTACCGCTGGCGATGGATTCTGAGATGAGTTCGCTGGCCTCGAGAAGTTCGGAGATGGTGTCCCGCAGGTGCTCACGACCGACCTCCATAGGGTCGAGAGCAGCGAAGTCGACGCTGCCGTCGGAGCCAAAGAGATTCTGCGCACCGGCGACGCGGCGAACGGCGGGCGTAATCTTGCTGACCAACTCTGTCACGTGTGGCGGAAAACCGGGGTTTTCGGGGTCGAGCAGCGCTATCGCACCGCCCACGGCACCACAGCGGTCGTGTCCCAGAACCAAGATGAGCGAGACGTCGAGCACACCCACCGCGTACTCGAGCGAGCCAATAACCGAGTCAGAGATGATCTGACCGGCGTTCCGCACAACGAAAAGGTCGCCGAGGCCCTTATCGAAGATGATCTCGGCCGCAAGTCGGGAGTCTGAACATCCGAACAGCGCAACAGACGGTGCCTGAGAATCCTTGAGCTCAGAAAGCCGCTCGATGTCTTGCCGCGGGTGAGCAGGATGACCAGAGGTAAATCGCTTGTTTCCCAGTCGGAGTTCGGACCAGGCTTGTGCCGGAGTGACGCGGCTCATGGTGCCACCTCTGCCATCGATGCGGAGAGGGCGCCGGCCAGTTCGGCGAATTCGTCAACGGTGCCAGAGCCGGTAAGAATAAACGCATCGCCGAAAGCGAAGGTGGCGAGGGCGTAGTCCTGTGGTGCTAACGGATCTGTTGCCGAGGCGCTGGCGAAAACCGTCCACACCTGGCCGGCACCGAAGGTGACATCACCCGTGGGCACGCGGTCTTCGAGAATGCGCCGCAGACCCGCGTCATCCTCGCCAAAGATCTGCTGGTAGGTGATGTACTCGTCCGTGGGCGTGAGGAAGTTGACCTTCCACGCGGGAAGATTGTCAACGCGGTCCAGCTTTGCCACGTTGGCGCGCCACGCAGTCGACATGTCAGGCGTGATGAGCACACCATCAACAGATGACTGGGCGGCGAGGCCCACAGCGGCGTAGTCGACCTCCCAGTTTTTTGGAATGTCGGGGCGCGGCACAGCAAAGAAAATCACCGCAACGACTCCGAGGGTTGCCAGCAGCGAGTAGATCAGGTTGTTAACCGTCTTGCGTTCGCGATATAGCCGCGAGTTCTGCGCCTTGCGCGCCGCGGTCTCTTCGGGCGTCTCGGGCCGACCGAGCTCAGCCACCTCGCGAGGCGGTTTGGTGGTTTTCGAGCGGGCCACGTCAGTCGTCCGTTTCGGTTGAGGCTGCCTTGGCCTTGTTGAGGCGCTCCTTGGCGCCCACAAGCCACTCTTCGCAACGGGCCGCCAGGGCTTCCCCGCGCTCCCACAGCTCGATGGTCTGTTCGAGGGTGGCCGTTCCCGCTTCGAGTTCGGCAACAACGGAAACGAGTTCGTTGCGCGCCTCTTCATAGCTCAACTTCGCGGGTTCGGTGGCCATAGTTCCCATTCTATTTCGTGTTGCGGGGAGGACCCGCGTCGGTTTCTGCGCCGGCGCTGGTCGCGCTGAGGCGTCCATCAGCCAGCATCAGGCTGAGTTCGGTACCGGCCGGGGCATCAGCCGTGGAACGCACGAGGTTCTTGTTTTTCGTCAGCGCAATCGCATAACCGCGGTCAAGCGTTTGCTGGGGCGAGAGGGACCGCAGCTGCCCGCGCAACCCTTGCGCCGAGGCCCGCGCCATGTCGAGTGCGTGCATCACGATGCCGTGGCCGCGCTGCACATTTCGCAGGATGTCTTCGGCGCGCTGATCGGTAATCCAGGCGTACGACGCCAGCACGGGACGACTGCGCAGTTGTTCGAGCTTGGTCACCTCGTTGCTCACGACGCTGGTCACGCGATTGCGAATTCGCGCGCGCGCCTCGGCAACGCGGGCCAGCTCCTCGGCGATGTCGGGAACCACGCGCTTGCCGGCGTCGGTGGGGGTGGATGCTCGCAGGTCGGCCACCTCGTCGAGCAGGGGGCGATCTGCTTCGTGGCCAATGGCGCTCACCACGGGTGTTTCGCAGGCCGCCACAGCGCGCACGAGGGTTTCGTCTGAGAAGGGCAGAAGGTTTAAGAAGTCACCGCCACCGCGTGCGATGATGATCACCTCAACCTCGGCGATGGCGTCGAGTTCGGCCAGCGCGGCAATCACGCGCGAAGCCGTCTCGGGGCCCTGCACGGGCGTGTGCCGCACCTCGAACACCGCGGCGGGCCAACGCAGTCGTGCGTTCTTGAGTACGTCTTTCTCGGCATCTGAGTCGGCGCCCGTGATGAGACCGATGCGCGCGGGCAAGAACGGCAGCGGCTTTTTGCGCTCGAGCGCAAACAGCCCCTCGGCAGCCAGCTTGGCGCGCAACTGTTCGAGCTTCTCGAGCAGGTCGCCCAGACCCACGTGGCGCATCTGCTGAATGACGAGTTTGACGTCGCCGTTCTTCTTCCAGAAGTCCACCTTGGCCAGCGCAATCACGCGGTCGCCGGCTTTGAGGTCGGCGGGCACCTGGTCGGCCGCCGACGCCCAAATGGTGAAGCCCATAGCCGTTTCTTCGGCCAGGTCGCGGAGCGTGCCGAAGCGGCCCATCTTGCCGTTCGAAATCTGCGTTATCTCGCCCTCAACCCACACCAGCCCGAGGCGATCGATGTACGCCTTGAGTTGCGCGGTGAGATTGGCAACCGACCACGGCTTTTCGAGCGTGGAGGTTTCGGCGGTCATACGTCAAGGGTAGCCGAGCGCGCCGACGGTGGAGAGAGCGATGACGCCGAGAACTCGTAGACTTGGGGCGTGAATTCATCTGTGGGCCTAGGCATGCCTCGCCGCGCCGGGAGCACCACCACTCTCGAACAACTTCT
>JAIOXH010000100.1 GCA_021741765.1 Aurantimicrobium sp.
GACGTGATTGCACACGCCAACTTTATTTCGACCCGCCAGGTGCACAAGATTTTTCACGCGGAGCGCATCACGGTGTCGCAGTTCATCCGCGACCGCCGACTCGAAGAGTGTCGCCGACAACTGGCTGACCCCGCGGACGCGCATCTCACGGTGGGCCAGATTGCTGCCCAGTGGGGCATCTACGACGGCGCCCACTTTTCGCGCATCTTCCGCAATGCCTACGGCATGAGTCCGCGCGACTATCGTCGCTCGCAGTTCGACACCCCTGCGGCATAGGACCGCTCCGTTTCGCCGTCTGCTGCTCGTGTTGAACTAAACAACGACGAAGGGGCTGACAGCGTGACGGGGCTGACAACGTGAAGGTGCATCCCATTCCTGCCGAGGACGCGCAGGAGGTTGAGGTGGTCGGAGAACGATTTTATCGGGCCGCCATGGAGCGCATTGTGGGAACACCCCCGCTCAACATGGCCGTGATTCAACCCACACCGGTTGTCCTCAAGCGTGAGCCACAAAACCCCGCTGACGCCAATGCCGTCGCGGTAATAATTCAAGAAGAGGTGGTGGGGCACCTGTCGGCCGAAGATGCCGCTCACTTTGCCCCCGAACTCGATCGTGTGGAGGCCGCCGGCGCCGTCGCGCTCGTTCAGGGCTCGCTCTGGTGCAAAAACACCGACCAAGGGCTCATGAGCAACGTGCGCATCAAGATTCCGCGCGACTGGGTGTTCGACGGATTTATTGATGACGCCGAATATGTGCACGCACCCGCTCAGATGCACAAGCCACGGAGTTTCCGAGGGCCGTGGATTGCCGTGATTGTTGTCGTAGTGTTGTGGCTGGTCTTGACGCCGTATCCGGGCAACGTCATTTTCGCTCTTCTCACGTTCGCCATCGGCGCGTTTATCCTCGGTATCCGCAAGCTCCGGGAACAGAAACGCAACGAATAGCTTTAGGCGCGCAAAAGGGGTCCTTTCCTCTGCATGGTCTTGGCGTGGATGGGCCTCTCCGGGCGACCGTGCATAGGGGAGGACCCCTCAAGCAATTGGTTAGAGCTGGTTACCGAGCTTGTACTCACCCAACTTGAAGTCAGGCATCTCTTCACCCTCACGGGTGTAGGAGAAGCCGTCGGCCCCAATGGTGACTGCCATTTCTGTGGCCTCGGTGCGCGCCACGAGAGGCTGAGGGTTTCCGTCGAGGTCCATGACAAGCGAGGCCTCGGTGTACCAACTGGGCACAACGGGCGTGCCCCACCAGTCGCGGCGCTGGTTGTCGTGAACGTCCCACGTGACAACAGGGTTGTCGGGATCGCCCGTGTAGTAGTCCTGTGTGTAGATCTCAACGCGGTGACCGTCGGGGTCACGCAGGTAGAGGTAGAAGGCGTTCGACACACCGTGGCGACCGGGACCACGCTCGATGTGGTCCGACATGCGGAGCGACCCCAACTTGTCGCAGATGGCGAGGATGTTGTGCTTCTCGTGTGTCGCGAAGGCCACGTGGTGCATGCGCGGGCCGTCACCACCGGTGAGGGCGGTGTCGTGCACGGTGGATTTGCGACGAATCCACGCGGCGTAGACCGTACCTTCTTCGTCTTGAATGTCTTCGGTGACGCGGAAGCCGAGATCCTGCATGAACTTGACGGCGCGCGGCACATCCGGCGTGACCTGGTTGAAGTGGTCGAGGCGCACGAGCGCGCCGGGCGTGTAGAGGTCGTAGCGCCAGGCCAGTCGCTCTACGTGTTCGGTGTCATGGAAGAACTCGATGGGGAAGCCCAAGGGGTCTTCAACGCGCACCGAGTCGCCGATGCCCTTGGAGAAGCCATCCTTGCGACGCTCCACGCGACAGCCGAGCTCGGTGTAGAACGCCACGGCCTTGTCGAGGTCTTCGGGCGTGCGCACGCGGTACGAGAAGGCGGACACTCCGGCAATCGGACCCTTGCGCAGTACGAGGTTGTGGTGAATAAACTCCTCGAGACTGCGCAGGTACACCGCAGAGTCGTCTTCTTCGGTGACGGTCAAGCCGAGAACCTCAACATAGAAGTGGCGCGACTTGGCCAGATCAGTGACGATGATTTCCATGTAGGCACAGCGCAGAATGTCGGGCGGACCGACCTTCGGCGTGGGCACCGGGTTGTCGGTCTTGATGGGCGCTTCTTTCGTGACATAGAAGCCACTCGACGTCTTCGTTCGTCCTGATAGTTCAGACATGATGGTTCCTTTCCGGGTTGAGGTCTAGTGCTTGCCTGGGGTTGCGCCACCCACGCCGAAGCGCGGCGAGTGCGATTCTTCGAGCGTGATTTGCACCGACTGCTGAGTCGTGTAGAAATCAATCGAGCGGTAGCCACCCTCGCGGCCGAGGCCAGAAGCCTTGACGCCACCGAACGGCGTGCGCAGGTCGCGCACGTTGTTCGAGTTGAGCCAGACCATGCCCGACTCAATCGCCTGCGCGAAGTTGTGCGCGCGCTTGAGGTTGGTGGTCCACACGTAGGCGGCCAGGCCGTAACGGGTGTCGTTGGCCAGTCGGAGCGCTTCTTCGTCGGTGTCGAACGGCGTGATAGCCACCACCGGGCCGAAGATCTCTTCCTGGAAGATGCGGGCATCCGACTTGACGTCGACGAACACCGTGGGAGCCACAAAGTTTCCTGTGGGGAATCCCTCGGGGCGACCGCCACCGGCCAGAAGGCGTCCCTCGCTCTTACCGATCTCGACGTAGCTCATCACCTTGTCGAAGTGGTTGGGGTGCACGAGGGCACTCACTTCACTCTTGGGGTCGGTGGGTAGACCCACCACGATGTTCTTGGCGCGCTCGGCAAACTTCTGAATGAAGTCGTCGTAGATCTCGCGCTGAACGAGCACACGACTACCGGCCGTGCAGCGCTCGCCGTTCAGGCTGAAGACACCAAACACGGTGGCATCCAGTGCAGCTTCGAGGTCGGCATCGGCGAACACGATCGCGGGGCTCTTGCCGCCGAGCTCAAGCGACAGGCTCTTGAGGAACGGAGCCGCGTTGGTCGAGAGCGTGGCGCCCGTGGAGCTGTCACCCGTGAACGAGATGAGCGGCACATCGGGGTGCTTCACTAAGGCATCGCCGGCCACGCCACCCGAACCGAAGATCAGGTTGAAGACGCCCGCGGGAACGCCGGCCTCTTCAAAGATCTCGGGCCACAGAGCGGCGGAGAGCGGGGTGTAGCTGGCGGGCTTGAGTACGACCGTGTTGCCAGTGGCCATGGCCGGAGCCAGCTTCCACGACTCCTGCATGAACGGCACGTTCCAGGGCGTGATGAGGCCGGCCACGCCGATGGGTTTGCGGTTCACGTAGTTCATCTGACGACCGGGCACCTTGAAGGCGTTGTCGTGCTGAGACACAATCAGGTCGGCAAAGAACCGGAAGTTCTCGGCTGCACGGCGCGCTTGCCCGAGGGCCTGAGCGATGGGCAAACCGGAATCGTAAGATTCTATCTCGGCGAGACGCGCATCCCGAGACTCCACGATGTCGGCAATCTTGTGCAGGATGCGTGAGCGCTCACGGGGGAGCATGCGCGGCCAGGGGCCCTCATCGAAGGCTTTCTTGGCTGCGGCTACCGCACGATTGACGTCATCGGGCGTTGCCGAAGCTGCCGTGATGTAGGTCTCGTTGGAGACGGGCTCGAGCACGTCGAACGTTGCTCCGCCGGTGGCGTCAACCCACTCGCCGCCAATGTAGAGGCGCAGGTGCTCGGGTAGATCCTTGGGTGCGTAGTCGGTAGCCATGATTATTTTCTCCTCATGTCGAATTCGGGAAGGACGGGGGTGATCCACTTTTCGCCCTCGGCCAGCAGCGACTCGATCTTCTCGATCCGGCCCGGGGGGGGGGTGATCAGCGTGGGACGAGCGAAGCCCGACCTGATCAGGCCCATGCGCCCGAGCCCGTACTTGCCGGGAGCGGGGTTGGTCTCCACAAAGAGCAGGTCAACGAGCGGGTGCACGCCGTAGTGGATTTCGCGCGCACGCTCGTGGTTGCCCTCTTCGTAGGCCCAGAACATGTCGCTCACAGCCTGCGGAGCGATGTTGGCCAGAGCCGAGATGAAGCCGATGCCGCCCAGCGCGAGCAGGGGCAGGCACAGCAGCTCGATTCCCGACCACATGAGCAGGTCCTTGCCGCACTTGTGGAACACGTAAGAGAAGTGCTCGAAGTCTTTGGTGGTTTCCTTGATGCCCACGATGTTGTCGAAGTCGCGGTAGAGACGTGCGAACGTCTCGGGCGCCAGTTCCACCGAGGTGCGAATGGGCACGTTGTAAGCCACGAGTGGTAGGTCGGGGAACTCGCGCGCCACGGTGGCGTACCACTGGTAAAGCGCCTCCTGCGTGGGGCGAGCGTAGTAGGGCGTGATGATGAGTGCGGCGTCGACACCCATGGCCTGGGCAGCCGCGGTGACCTCGAGGGTTTCGTCGAGCTTGGCCGATCCCGTGCCGGGCATGAAGGGCACGCGATCACCGATGGCGTCGTTCACGGTCTTCATGGCGGCGATGCGCTCGGCGATGGACTGCGAGCTGGGCTCGCCGGTCGAACCACCGAGCGAGATGCCGTTGGTGCCATTGGCCAACTGCCAGCTGACCATGTTGGCCAGCGAGTCGTGGTCGACAGCGCCGTCGGCGGTAAAGGGCGTCATGAGGGGAGCGAGACTGCCCTTGATCTGACGGGGATCACTGCGGAACTTCATGGTGTGCCTTTCGTAGGGTCTGGGGTGAGTGGGGCGAATTCTTTTAGTCAGCGAGGGGATGCGGCCGAGTTCTTGCTGTCGAGATAGGCGTTGAGTGTGGAAAGACGGTGCTGCCGAGCTGCCATCTCGATGGTGAGGGCGTCTGCGCCCCCGGCAATCAGATTCACGAGGTTTTCGTGTTCCTCCACCGACTCCTGGGCGCGCCCGGGAATGTAGCCAAACGACGATTCTCGGATGGTGGCGAGGCGGTTCCAGCCGCGGTGCACCAGATCGAGGATGTGCAGGTTCGAGCAGTGTTCAAAGAACACCGCGTGGAACTCGTGGTTGAGTTCGGTAAACCGGCTCGGGTCAAAGTTGTTGAGACATTCGCGCATTTCCTGGTTGATCTTGCGGGCCAGCGCCAGATCGTCTGCCGAAACGTTCGGCGCGGCCATGGCGGTAGCCATGCCCTCAACGAGGCTCAGCGTCTCCATCGTGTACTGGTACTCACGTGCGTCAACGGCAACCACCTGCGCGCCCACGTTTGTGGTGAACGTCACGAGCCCCTCAGCCTCAAGGCGGCGAATGGCTTCCCGAACGGGAACCACGCTGACATCGAGATCCTTGGCAATCTGCCCCAGCACGAGCCTGTAGCCGGG
>JAIOXH010000101.1 GCA_021741765.1 Aurantimicrobium sp.
GTTTTTCTTTACTCGGCTACGACGTTTCCGAAAGTGAGGGTCGCGGGCGTGACCCAGATGCTCGCCGGCAACACGGGCTATCCACCGCTGGACGCCACCTTTAAGATTTACGACCCGGCGACCGGCGTGGTCGGTGACTTTGATGCCGTAGTTGCCTCCGACTGGGCAACCGCATACGCAGCGTGGCGCTACGAGCGCAACGTTCCTCGCATTTACTGGGTGCAAGACTTCGAGCCGTATTTTTTTCCGCAGAGCCCCGATTATGTGGTCGCCGAAAACTCTTACCGTCTCGGTTTGCACGGAGTTACCGTCGGGCCGTGGTTGGCCAACAAGCTCCGGCGCGACTATGGCATGACCTGCGATTCCTACGAGTACGCCGCCGACGCCTCGGTCTACCAGCGAACGAACGACGAGAGGCGCTCCGAGATCATGTTCTACGCGCGGCCGTCGACGGGGCGGCGCGGAACCGAGTTTGGGCTGCTCGTGTTGGAAGAACTGCACCGTAGGCGGCCCGACATCACAATCAACATTGCCGGCTGGGACATGTCGAAGGCCGGCCTCACGTTCCCGTTTGTTAACCACGGCACGCTGAGCGTCGCCGACCTGCCTCCGCTGTATAACCGCTGTGCCGCCATGCTCACTATTTCGCTTACGTGCGCCTCACTGGTGCCGTTCGAGAACATAGCGTGTGGCACCATTCCCGTGGTTAACGACGGTGAGAACACCCGCGAGAGTTTGCGCGACGATACGCGCATCGCCTTTGTGCCACTCTCCGTGGGTGCCATGGTCGACGCGCTGATTGAGGCTGTGGACCGACCCGATCAGGTGGACCATTCGCGCGCTCTCGCAGCGTCCATGGTGGGCAGCAGCTGGTCTGAGGCCGGCGACGTTGTCGTCGACGTCTTTGCCAGGCAACTCAAACTGAAGAAGCGCGGAGCGGCGAGGAGGGCCGGCGACGAAAAAACCGGCGGAGATTTAAGCCGGCGGACACTCAAACCGGCGAACTAGATAAAGACGGCCGGGTCCGTCCAGGCCACATCGACCCCGGGGTCATCTGCGGGTGACGCCTTCTTTCGAAGGGACCCGCTTGATCCCATGACCTGTTTGCGCGGCTTGATGACGGCCGGAATGCCGACAGCCACAGAATCCGCCGGAACTTCGGTCACCACAACCGCGTTGGCACCGATGATGCTCCGCTCGCCAATCACGACGGGGCCGAGCACCTTGGCGCCCGCACCAATCGTCACACCGTCGCGAACGGTGGGGTGGCGCTTGGCGTGTTCGAGCGACCGACCGCCGAGGGTCACGCCGTGATACATCATCACGTCGTCGCCGATTTCGGCTGTTTCGCCAATCACGACGCCCATGCCGTGGTCGATAAAGAAACGGCGCCCGATGGTGGCACCCGGGTGAATCTCAATGCCCGTCCAGAATCGCATCATCTGTGCCCCCACGCGGGCCGGAAACTTCAGCCCGTGAGTCCAGAGCCAGTGGTGCCAGCGATGCCACCACACGGCGTGCAACCCGGATGCCACAAAGAACGTCTCGAACGAGTTGCGGGCCGCAGGGTCGTGAGCGCGTGCATTGAGCAGGTCTTCGCGAAAGGGTGACATGCTTCCTAGGCTAGTCGCGGAAGGGCTCCCACAGCATGGTTGAGACGTAGCGCTCGCCGTAATCACACACAATGGCGACGATGGTCTTGCCGGCGTTCTCGGGTCGCTTCGCCACCTCGATGGCGGCGTGGAAAATGGCGCCGGTGGAGATACCCGAGAGGATGCCTTCCTCGGCAGCCAGGCGGCGAGCTACCACGAGAGCTTGATCGAGGTTGACGTCGAAGACCTCGTCAATCACGGACCGATCGAGAATCGACGGGATGAAGTTGGCACCGATGCCCTGAATCTTGTGGGGCCCGGGAGTTCCGCCATTGAGGATGGGGGATTCCTCGGGCTCGACGCCGATGATCTGGATGCCGGGCTTGCGCTCCTTGAGAACCTGGCCCACGCCGGTGATCGTACCCCCCGTACCCACACCGGCAATAAAAATGTCGACCTTGCCGTCGGTGTCATTCCAGACCTCTTCAGCGGTGGTCGCCCGGTGAATGGCCGGGTTGGCCTCATTGTCGAACTGGCGAGCGAGGATAGCGCCGGGCGTGTTGGCCACAATTTCCTCGGCTTTGGATACGGCACCCTTCATTCCCTCGGGGCCGGGCGTCAGAACTATTTCGGCACCGTAGGCGCGAACGAGCACGCGCCGTTCGATGCTCATGGTCTCGGGCATGGTGAGAATCACCTTGTAGCCGCGCGCCGCACCAATCAGAGCGAGGGCGATCCCCGTGTTGCCACTCGTGCCCTCAACGATGGTGCCACCGGGCTTGAGCGCGCCAGACTTCTCGGCAGCATCGATGATTGCCCTACCGAGGCGGTCCTTCACGCTGTTGCCGGGGTTATAAAACTCGAGCTTGGCCAGCAGGTTGGTGTCGATGCCCTCAGTGAGCTTGTTGATTTTTACCAGCGGGGTGTTCCCGGTGAGCTGAGTGATGTCTTCGTAGATGCGAGCCACGGGATGCCTTTCGTGTGCGAGAGGGGCGGAAAAAAATATGCGTTGAGAGCAAGATTACGTCCTCTCAGTATGCGCTCTGGTTCTGTTACGTTCGAAGACATCATGACAAACGGGGAATCCTTGGGCGACGCCGTCTCGGCAGCTGCTGGGGAATTCGCCGAGGCGGGCATAGCGACCCCCGAGGTGGATGCTCTCCTCCTGGCGGCTCACGTTCTCGGTGTGGGACGGGGGGAACTGGCCGCGCGGCTCGTCTCGGATTTTGCGTGGTCGGGCCCTCAGCGCGAACAGTTTTGGGGCCTCGTCGGGCGGCGATCCAGGCGCGAACCCCTGCAACACATCACGGGGGAGGCCGGCTTCCGACAGCTCGTGCTCGCCGTGGGGCCGGGGGCCTTTGTGCCGCGCCCCGAGACCGAACTGCTCGTGCAGATGGTGGTCGACGCCGTGATGGCCTCGGGTCAGCCCAGCCCGCGCGTCATTGACCTCGGCACGGGCTCCGGGGCCATCGCGCTCGCGGTGGCCACCGAGGCCCCGCACGCCCAGGTGTGGGCCGTCGAAAAGAGCTCGGAAGCGCTCGAGTGGGCCTGCAGAAACAACGAGACCAACGGAAACCCGGTGACCCTCCTGCAGGGCGATTTGGCCGACTCGGTGACGCTGGTGGGTGACGTGGCGGGAACGTTTGATGTGGTTGTATCCAATCCGCCGTACATCCCCGATGAGGCTGTGCCGCGCGATACTGAGGTGCGCCTCTATGACCCCGCCCTCGCGCTCTACGGGGGGCCCGACGGGCTCGACGCCGTGCGGGTGTTGGCACACGTGGCGCGCGACCTCGTGGCACCGGGCGGGCTTCTGGCCATCGAACACGGCGAACTGCAGGGTGCCGACGTTCGTCAGATTCTCACCCAAGCCGGCTGGCGGCCCGTGTCGACACATCCCGACCTCACCACGCGCGATCGCTACACGACGGGTGTGTGGCCCAGTTAGGGCCTGAGGGCACAGCCCCACGCGTAACATGGTCAGCAATATGTCTCAACTCTTCGACTGCAGCATCGATGCCGAGCTCCTCGCCGGCATGCGAGCCGCTCGCCGGGCGATTGCCCAGGGTGAGCTTGTGGTGTTGCCCACCGACACTGTCTATGGCGTTGCCGCCGATGCGTTTTCGCCCGCGGCCGTGCAGCGCCTCCTCGAAGCCAAGGGACGCACCCGCACCTCTCCGCCGCCGGTCCTCATCAGTTCGCTGAGCGCACTGGATGCACTCGCCGAGACGGTGCCGGATGCCGTGCGCGCGCTCGGCACAAAGTTTTGGCCGGGCGGACTCACCATCATTGTGGATGCGCAACCATCACTCGCCTGGGACTTAGGCGACACCCTCGGAACCGTCGCTGTGCGCATCCCCAACCACCCGCTCGCGCTCGAACTTCTTGCGGAGACGGGCCCGCTCGCGGTGTCATCCGCAAACCTGACCGGTCAAGCGCCGGGGGCGACGGCCTCCGCGGCCAAAGAGCAGCTGGGTGGCCGGGTATCGGTATATCTCGAAGCCGGCACCGTAGGCGTTAAGGCTTCAACCATCGTCGATGCAACGGGACTCACGAGGGGAACGGGGGGTGTGCGCATCGTCCGCTCCGGAAAGGTGACCGCAGCAGCCCTGCGCAAGATTCTCGGGGACGCGCTTGAGGTAGACCCTCCGGAATTCAAAAAAACCGCGGGAGGGAGCTAGCCGTGTTGACACTCGTTCTCATGGTGCTCGTGGCGGCGTCTGTCTCGTTCTGTTTTTCGTGGGTGATTCTCAAGGTCAGCCGCAAGTACCGGCTGTATCCCAAAATTCGCGAGCGCGATGTGCACGTGCGCCCCACGCCTCGGCTTGGCGGTATCGCCATGTTCGTGGCCCTGATCGTGGCATTTCTCATCGCCAGCCGCATCCCGTACTTCCGGGTGGTCTTTACCGAGCCCACCCAGATTCTGGCAATTCTCGGTGCCGCCCTCCTGATCGTGATCGTGGGTGTTGCCGACGACATCTGGGACCTGGACTGGACGATCAAGCTGGCCGCCCAGCTTCTGGTCGCCGCGCTGGTCACCTGGCAGGGCGTTCAGATTATCTCGCTGCCCATTGGCGGAATCACGGTCGGTTCTCCGCTGCTGTCTTTCCTGATCACGCTGTTCACGATTGTTCTCGTGATGAACGCGGTGAACTTTATCGATGGTCTTGACGGCCTCGTCGCGGGCGTCGCCATCATTGCCAATGGCGTGTTCCTGGTTTACAGCTACCTCCTGGCGCGCGATGTTTCGCCCACGAACTACTTCAGCCTGGCCTCCCTGATGGCCGCCGTTGTGGTGGGCATGTGCCTGGGTTTCCTGCCCTTCAACTGGCACCGCGCTCGACTCTTTATGGGTGACGCCGGCTCGATGCTCGTTGGCCTACTCATGGCCACGAGCGCCATCTCGGTGACGGGCCAGGTTGATCCGGTGGCGCTGGGACGCTCGCAGGTCTTGCCGGCGTTCTTGCCGATCGTGCTCCCCATCGCTGTTTTGATCCTGCCGCTGGCCGACTTTGCGCTCGCGGTCTTCCGCCGACTGCGAGCCGGAAAGTCACCCTTCACGGCCGACCGGAAGCACCTGCATCACCGGTTGCTCGACATGGGACACTCGCACCTGCACGCCGTGCTGATTTTCTACGGTTGGACATCGGTGATTTCGGTGGGACTTCTGCTGTTCTTCTTTATCCGACCGTGGTGGATTC
>JAIOXH010000008.1 GCA_021741765.1 Aurantimicrobium sp.
CGCGGGCGTCGGGGCCGGCGTCGAGCCACACGAGATGAGGCCAGTCATCGTGGGTCTCCACGGCGCGGTTGCGCGCGTGCGCAAGAAAAACCCACTCGGGGTCGCACCATTCCGGCACGTGCGTGCGAACGGCCGGCGGGGTCACCGTATTAGCCTAGAGCGGTGACACTCACCGAGGGCAGGTACCGCTGGAATGGCAGTGAACTGCGCCCGGCCACAGGCCCCGCGCTCGGTCTTTTTGTTGCCGACTCGTTTGTGATTCGCGACGGTGCCGTGGTTGCCCCCGAGCTACACCGGGCGCGGTTTCTGCGCGATGCCGATACCCAGGGCATGGTGAACGCACCGACCGCCTTTGTGGATACCGCATTTGCCGCGCTGCCGGCATCAGGGCTCTGGTTTCCTCGCTTCGATCTCACAGAGCGCGGGGAACTCGAGTTATGGATCCGGCCCGCTCCCCCGCTGGGTCGCAACGTGACACTGTGGACGTCGCCCGACGACCCGCGAACGGAGCCCGGCATCAAGGGGCCCGACATTCCCGCACTCGCCGAGCTTCGCGAGCGGGCTCAGGAGGCGGGCGCAGACGAGGCCGTGATTATGGATGCCGCCGGATTTCTGACCGACGGAGCAACAACGTGCTTCGTATGGTGGCGCGGCGACGTTCTCTACACACAGCCGATTCGTGCTGGCGGGGAATCTCGGCCGGCAAACCGGGTTTCGTCGGTCACTGTCGACGTTGTCCGCCAGATGGCTGTGGCGGCCGGTCTTGACATTCGAGAAGAAGAGATTCGCCCGGTCGACCTAGCTGGGGTAAACCTATGGGCCCTCAATGCGCTGCACGGCATCCGTGGCGTCACCGAATGGCATGCCGGACCCGCGTTGTCGCGAGGCGACGATCGCCTCGAGGCGTGGCAAAAAATGTACTGGTCTCGGGCCATCAACGTGAGCGGAGGGGCGTGACATGAACGAGATTGTCAACTGGTTTATCACCACGGTTTCCGGGGTCGATCCCGTTCTTCGCGTTTTCATAGCAGGCCTGGGGATGTTCTTCGAGACCTCGATCTTGGTCGGCCTGGTGGTACCCGGAGACACAATCGTCTTTATTGCCGCTACCGGCGTGAGCAACGCTAGTCAGTACTGGTACCTCGTTCTCGCAGTTCTCGTGGGCTCCTTGGCCGGAGAATCCTTGGGCTTCTTTCTGGGGCGCACCATCGGGCGCCGCATTCGCGACAGCAAACTAGGCAAGCGCCTGATTGGCGACACGTGGTCGGTGGCTGAGGCCTACCTCGCAAAACGCGGCGTGCTCGCCGTCTTTGTGAGTCGGTTCCTGCCAGTGCTCCACCCGGTCGTGCCCCTCGTTTGCGGCATGAGCGCCATGCGCTATCGAGTGTTTATTCGCTGGACGGCACTCGCCTGCGTGCTCTGGACGATGCTCTACGTCACCGCGGGCTTTCTTCTCGCCGAGCAGTTCGAGATTTTTGCCACCACGTTCAAGGGCGCGGGATGGGTGTTTATCGGCGGCGTGGTCATCTTCATTGTGGCCACCCACTTCGCGAAGAAGCGCCTGTCGCGCAAGGAACTCGGCGACAAATGAAGCGACAGATCTCGAGGAACTTTTGGCCGTGACAAACATGGGAAACTGACACCATGGCATCTTCCAACAGGGTGAGGCACGCAACGCAGCAGCTGCCCAAGATTCACCCGCTGGCGCGCTTCGAAGACCGCATGCACAAGCTTCGGGCACAATTCGCCAGGCGTCGGGGACTGCTGCCGACGGTCGTGCCCTACCGCGGTTACGGCACAGCAACCGAGATCCGCGTTCTGTGCCGCGTGGTTCTCGCACCCGTGCTGAAGCCGGGCAGCCGCCGGGCCCGCAAGTTCGCCCGCCGCTTCGAGTCGGTGCGCGGGTGGCGTTCGTTTGTCAGTGTGCCCGTGGCAAGCGCCAAGGTGACCATCAGTATCGAGAACTACACAGAAACTGTCACAGCCGACCGCGGTGGCGTGGTTGACGTGCACCTGGCGTTTGTCCTACCCCAGGGCGAACACGTGGCCAAGCTCACGGTCGAGGATTCGCTGCCCGTGGATGTTCTGATCAACGTGGCATCGCCCACGGCAACGCGCGGAATCGTCTGCGATGTCGACGACACCGTGATGGTTACCGCACTGCCGCGCCCGTTCTTAGCCGCGTGGAACTCGTTCGTACTCACCGAGCACGCGCGCGTGCCCACCCCCGGGATGGCCGTTTTTCTCTCGCGCATGTCGCAACTCGAATCCGGCATGCCGGTGTTCTACCTGTCCACGGGGGCCTGGAATGTCGCCCCTACGCTGCGTCGATTCCTGTCGCGCAACCTTTACCCGATCGGCACCATGCTGCTCACCGACTGGGGGCCCACGCACGACCGGCTGTTTCGTTCGGGACAAGAGCACAAGAAGCGCCAGCTCGAAAAGCTTGCCAAGGACTTTCCGCACATCAAGTGGATCATGATCGGCGACGACGGCCAGCACGACGAAGCAATCTACGGCGAGTTCGAAGCAAACCATCCGGACAACGTCTCGTTCGTTGCCATCCGCCAGCTCTCCACCTCCGAAGCGGTGCTGGCCGGAGGTAGGCGCAAAGGCCTCGCCAAGCAGCTGCACGGCACCGCGCCGTGGGTTTACGCACACGACGGCGCAGGCATGATTGAGCAGCTGACCAATCTTGGCGTGCTCGAGGCCGGCGATACGCCGATCCGGCGCTACAGCTAGCCCGGGCGGAGCCTCTGGCTTTACGCTAGTTGCGTGTCTGCTCCACGTTTTGCCTCACTCGATGACTATCTGGCGAGCCTCGATTCCGTGAAAGCCGCCACCCTGCGCGCCGTGGTCGATTCCATCACGGGCTATTTTCCGGACCTCACGGTGAAGATTGCGTGGAACGTTCCTCAGATTCATCGGGGCAAGGACTACGTGTTCGGAATGAGCGCAGCAAAGAACCACCTGACGCTCGCACCCTGGGGAACCGGGACCCTCGAGCCCTTCCGCGCACGTCTTGCGGACTACGTGGTGAACAAGGCCACCTTCCAGGTGCCAGTGGACTGGGATGTCGATGCGGATTTACTGCGCGATATGGTCGCGGCGCGCCTGGTCGAACTCGACGGCTAGATTCTTTGAGAAGCTCACTGTTGAGTCTGGAGCCAAGCAAGAACTTCCTCAGCATGGCGATCGGGCGGAAATACGGGATAGAAGACCTTCTCTATCTGCGAATTTCTGAGGATGAGAGTGATCCGACGATAGAGCGTCAACGTGTCGACGTGAAAGACGGGTAAACCCAGCGCTTCTCCGAAGTGGCCCTCCGCATCTGAAAGCAACTCAAACGGCAGGTGCAGGCGCTGCGCGACCTCAGATTGATACTCGGTTGTCTGTCTCGATAGACCGAATACTCTGTGAGCCCCCGCGTCGCGAAGCTCCGCGAAGTGATCTCGAAAACTGCAGGCTTCGGGAGTGCACCCCCGCGCACCGGGGATGTCGTCCCATCCCACAGGGAGGTCCTCTCCCGGCCTACCAGTCAAGGGGTAGACATAAATGACCGTGCGTTCCGCGCCGAGAGAACCCAGAGCAACCTGCTGACCGCCCGTACTCGCAAGGTCGAGGGCGGGGATGCGCATGCCCACAAGGTGATCGGCAGCGCCGTCATCCTTCGGGATGGGCAAATCTGCGGGAAGAGCATTGAGGTCGACCACCCTTCCAGACTAGATAAACAACAGATTCACGGCCAGAATTCGTAACCCTCAACCTGTCCTCCACACTTTGGTGTCCGTGGTTTTTCCTAACGTGGTGTTCGAAGATATATTCGAATTTCACGAGGAGCCTCCATGTACATCGACGAACCCGTACAGGTGGATCTCTCGGCCGGAGGAGTTCCGCTGTCGTTTCGCTGGCGCGGCATCAGCTACGCCATTGTCAGTGCGCCCGAACCGTGGCTGAGTCGCCGCGTGTGGTGGCGCAGTAACGATCGCGTCACTCGCGGTCAGACACCGCCGCTCGACGTGCCCACGTGGCGCGTGGACGCGATTGCCGTCACTGCGGGTGTGCCGGTCGATGACGGTGTGTACGACCTCGCCCAGCACGGTGATGCGTGGCGACTCGTGGGAGCATCCACAATCGAGCTTGATCAACGACTTTTTGCTTAACCGATTACCGTGCCCGACTTCACCCATCTACACGTTGCCTCGGCGTTTTCGGCGCACTACGGCACCGCCCGGCCCGAGGTGCTCGTGGCGGCACAAAAGGCCGCGGGCGCGTGGGCGGCGGCCATCACCGACCGTGACGGGCTCTACGGCGCCGTGCGCCACATTCGCGCGTGTGTAGCCAACGGACTCCAACCGATTGTGGGTGTGGACCTGGCGCTGCGCGAGAGCGACGGACAGCAGGCGGGTCGCCTCACCCTGCTCGCCCACGGACACTGCGAAGGACGTGGCTGGGCGAGCATGGCACGGGCCATCACCGCCGCCCACGCGCGCAGTACGCGCAGCTCACCGCCGGCACTGGCCCGCGGTCGACTCCGCCCGCTGCTGCGCGGCCCCGACGGCATTGCCGTCACGATTCTTCTCGGCCCCGCCTCCGACGTGGGGCAGGCACTCGCCCGCGGCGAGACAGACCGTGCGCGTGAGTTGCTCGCCTGGTGGAGCCACACGCTCCCCGGTGCGATTGCCCTCGAGGTGGTGTGTCACGACACCGCTCCGGGCACCACCGCCAGCCTGCGTCACGCCGTGGCGATGCTCGAGCTCGCCCACGACACCGAGACGCCGGCGGTGCTCAGTAACGCCGTTCGTTACCTCGAAGCCGACGATGCCCTCACCGGCGATGTGCTCGATGCCGCGGCCGTGCTGCGCGCGCTGGGTGAGTTCACGCCACAGCCCAATGGCCAGGCCTGGCTCAAGACCCCCGCCGAGATGCACGCCATCGCCCTGCGCGTCGCCCGGGCCTCGCGGCTCGACCAGGGTGTCGCCCACCGCATGATGGCCGCCGGCGAGCGACTCGCCCTGACGTGCGTGCTCGACCCCGAAACCGATATCGGCTGGCGCCAAGCCAAGATTCCCGAAAACGAGGTGATCGGCCTCAGCGGCAACCCCGCCTCGGTACTGCGCCAGAGCACCAAATCTGCCATCGGTGAGCGCTACCCCTACGCGGGCGCTAACGACATGCGCCGCATCACCGAACGCCTCGACACCGAACTCAACACCATCTACGATTTTGGTTTTGCCTCGTACTTTCTCACCGTGGCCGACGTGTCGGCACTCATGCGCCGCATGGGCATCCGCAATCAGGCCCGCGGCAGTGGCGCCGGCAGCATCGTCACCTACCTGTTGCGCATCAGCAACGTCGACCCCCTCGAACACGACCTGTTGTTTGAGCGCTTTCTCGGCAACAAGCGCGAGACGCTGCCCGACATCGATATCGACGTGGAGTCGGCCCGGCGCCACGAGGTCTACCGGGCCATCTTCGAACGTTACGGCAGCACGCGCGTGAGCCTGATGTCCATGCAGAACACCTACCGCGCCCGCGGCGCCGCGCGCGATGCCGGCATGGCCCTGGGGCTCAGCCCCGAACAGATCGGCTTCGTGGCCAAGAACATCTGGCGCTTCAACGCCCGTGACTTTCGGCGCGCACTCGACACTAAACCCGAGATGCGTGAGTTCGTCACCATGCTCGAGGAGGATGCCCGTCTCGAACTACTCGTCGACGTGGCCGAACGCCTCGACCGACTCCCCCGGCACGTCTCCATGCACCCGTGTGGCGTGATCCTCGGCAACAACGACCTCTACAATCTGAGCCCCATGCAACCCTCGGGCATGGGGCTGCCCATGAGCCAGTTCGACAAAGACGACATCGATGACGTGGGCCTACTCAAACTCGACGTGCTGGGCGTGCGCATGCAGTCGACGCTGTCGTACACCCTGCGCGAGATTCAGCGCGTGCACGGCCCCCACGCGGCCGAGGTGGGCAAACTGCCGAGCGATGCCCCCTACATCAAGCCCAACGGCCTGATTGAGCTCGACGCCATCCCCCACGATGACGAGGCCACGTTTGCCAACATCCGCACCGGTCACACGCTGGGTATGTTCCAGATCGAAAGCCCCGGGCAGCGCGAACTCATTGGCAAGATGCAGCCGGATGAGTACAACGACCTCATCGCCGACATCTCACTGTTTCGCCCGGGCCCCATGAAGGGCAACATGGTGGCGCCTTTCCTCGATGCCAAACACGGCTTTACCGCGCCCAACTATCTGCACCCGCGCTTTCGTTCTTTTCTGCGCGACAGCTACGGCGTGGTGATCTATCACGAACACATTTTGCGCATCCTGCACGAGTGCATGGGCGTGACGCTGGCCGAGGCCGACGAACTGCGCCGCGCCATGGAGAAGTCCACCGGGTCAATCGAACGCGCGTTTCGCCGTCGCACGGCCGAGCGACGTGATCCCGAAACGGGCAAGCGCCTGTTCACCGATGCCGACATCGAGCGCATCTGGGCGGTACTCAAAGGCTTTGGGTCGTTCGGTTTTTGCAAGGCGCACGGCGCGGCTTTCGCGCTACCTACGTATCAGAGCGCCTGGCTCAAGACGCACTATCCGGCCGAGTTCCTCGCGGGAATCCTCACGCACGATCCGGGCATGTATCCGCGGCGCCTGTTGCTGGCCGAAGCGCGACGCATGGGCGTGCCCATTCTGCCGCTGGATGCCAACGCGAGCATCGACGAGTACCGCGTTGAGCGCCTGCGCGGGGGCACCCTCGGCATTCGTCTCTCGCTGCGCGACGTGCACGGCATCAGCGATGCCGAACTCGACCGCCTGCTCACCGGCCAGCCGTTTGATGGCATCACCGACCTCTACGAGCGCGCCCGACCCTCGCGCGCGCTCATGCAGCGGCTCGCACTGGTAGGGGCACTGGATTCGCTCGCCCTGCCCGCGACACCGGGAGACACTGCACGCCAGGGGCAAACCCGTGTTGCTGTGCCGCACGACCAACCCCCCACCCGCGGCGATGTAATCGCCTTCGTTCGCCAACTCACCGCCACACGGCCCGCGCGCAGCGATCCCGACAGCCAGCTCGACTTCACCATCGACGATCGAGGTCGCATCCCCCGAGGCAACCCGCAGTTCACCGCCGCCGACCGGGCCCGGGTAGAACTCGGCGTGCTCGACATGGACGCCTCGGAGCACCTCATCGAGGCCTACCGGCCACTGCTCGACGACATGGGCGTCACCCCCGCCAACCAGTTACTCGCCCTGCGCAGTAAAACAGAGGTGCTCGTCGCCGGCGTGCGCATCGCTACCCAAACTCCACCCATGCGCTCGGGCAAACGCGTGGTCTTTATCAGCCTCGATGACGGCAGTGGATGCGCCGACGCCACCTTCTTTGAAGAGGCCCAACAAACCACGGGGCCGCTACTCTTTGGCACCAAACTCCTGGTGATTCGTGGGCGGACCCGTCGTACGGGCGAACGGGGCATCTCGATTGAGGCCATCCAAGCGTGGGATCTGAAACAGCTCTGGGCTGAATTCTGCGCGCGCCGCCACGAGTACGCGAGCGGCGCGACTACCGTGAAACCGTGAGCATCCGAGCGAACGTGCGGGCCAAGAAACGCATCCCTTTTCTTCAGGTACTCAAGTCCATCGGCGCCGCCGTGGCTGCCTGGCTGATTGCCGTGCCCCTGTTTCAGACCGACCAGCCGGTGTTCGCGGCCATCGCCGCCATCATCGTAGTGCAACCGAGCGTCAACGCTTCGCTCGGCAAGGCCCTCGAGCGTTCCACCGCCACGGTCATCGGCGTGGCCATTGCCCTCGGAGCCAGCATAATTTTTGGCGCACCCTCGTGGCTCGTTCTCGTGGCCATAGCGGCCGCCATCGCCGTCGGCTGGGCCTTCAAACTCACGCCCGCCACCGCCAACCAAATCGCGATTAGCGCCATGCTCTCGATTGTCATCGGTGCCGCTACCCCCGACTATGCTCTCGTGCGCATTCTCGAGACGATTCTGGGTGCGGTCATCGGCATCATCATCAACGCCGTGATTGTGCCTCCGGTGGCCCTCACCCCCGCCAAGACCGCGGTCGCCACGCTCGGCGGTGACATCGCCCAACTCCTCGAAGACATGGGAGCCGTGCTCTCGCGGCGCACCAGCCCCGAGGTGCTCGACACGCTCTACTGGCGAGCCCGGGGCCTGCGCCCCGAACTCAATGCGGCACTCGCGCGGGTGAACGCCCTGAGCGAGAGCCTGCGCTTCAACATGATTCGACGCAACAAACACCGGCCGGCCGTCGATCAGATGTCGGCACTGCTGGCACGTCTCGCCGTGCTCACCACCCGCACTATTGGCATGGCCCGCGGAGTGCGCGATCACTACGATGAATCGCTCGTGAGCGACACCAATATGGCTCAGATTGCCGATGAGCTCAAGCGTGCCGGCCACGATCTGCGCATTGTGGTGCGCGACAACGGACTTGAGGCCATGACGGCACCTCACCCGGAGACGCAGGATCTGCCTACGCTGACCCAGCCCATCCAGCTCACCCGCCCCTCACGCACGAACTGGGTGCTCGAGGGGTTCTTGGTCGAGAACCTGCGACTGGTCAACGAGGAAATCACGGGCATTCTGACCGAAGAATAGGTCAGTAAATGGCGAAAGGCTCCGAGTCGCCCCGAAGCCCCTCGCCAGACACGGCTAGGCCTGAAGCGCCGCCTGGAGCTCAATCGTGATGGTGACCTTCTCGCCAACCAGTACACCGCCGGTCTCGAGTGCCGTGTTCCACGACAGGCCAAAGTCGTCGCGATTGATCTCTCCCGATACCGTTGCAGCCATCTTGTAGTTGCCGTAGGGGTCGGTGGCGAATCCGCCGAACTCGAGAGCGAAGTCGACCGGCTTGGTCACGCCGCGCAGCGAGAGGTTGCCCATCACCTTGTAGTCGCTGCCGGCAGCAGCCACAGACGTCGAAGCGAACTCGATTGTGGGGTGGTTCTCGGCATCGAAGAACTCGTTGGTGCGCAGGTGCCCGTCGCGACCTTCGTCGTTGGTGTTGATGCTGGCAACCTGAGCCGACGCCGTGATTTTGGTGTCCGTGGGGTTCTCTCCGGTGAGGATGGTGGCCGAGAAGCTGCCGAACGTTCCGCGCACCTTGCTAATCATGAGGTGGCGAACCGAGAACGAGACCTCGGAGTGCGAGGGGTCAACGATCCAGGTGCCTGCCTTGTAACCGGGGATGGATTCTGCGGTGATGGTCATTTTGGTCCTCTTCTCCGGTTACACAACCCGGGACGTCTGCTGAGCGCACACCGAACTGGCGCACGAGGAAGATAAGCCAGGACCCGCGCGAACTATTCCCACCTTCACGACAATTCTGCTCACACACATGCGGAGACGAAGAAAAGACCCTGCTCTGCCGTGATTATGGGGTCAGGGCGATTTCCGCGATGGCGATTCCCTCGGGCACGGTGCCGCGAGGCTCCCGGGGAAACGAGCAGCCGAAATCGCACGTTGCGCGCCAACGCTCGGCACCCGGAGCAAGTTCCCGTCGAAACGTGAGCATTCTCAGCGCGGAAGCGTCAAGCTGCGCGGGCGAGACGATTCCCGACTCAACGGCCTGCGTGAGGGTGCTTACGAGGACACCAAGATCAATTCCGACGGTGGCAGGATCGGCGGGGAACACATAGAGTAGGGCATCGTTTCCGGCTGCCAGCGCGGCCACGGCATTGGAATACGGATCGCTCCACCGGGTATCTCCAGAGGCCTGAAGCATCAGCAGATCGTCCGTTACGGTAATGCCCCGAAATCCCAGATCTCGCCTCAGCACGTCATGCCACGCCACCGAGAGACTGGCCGGCACGTCGTCTATGGCCGGAAACAAGAGGTGTCCAAACATGACGAAGCGAACGCCGGCCTCAATGCCGGCAGAGAACGGCGCCGCATCACTCGCTCGCCACTCATCTGCACCCACCGGTGCCTCGGGAATCTCGAAGTGTGAATCGTCGGCGCTGCGGCCGTGCCCCGGAAAGTGCTTAAGCGTGCTCGCCACATGGGCCTGTTCTGAAGTCACCGCTGCCACAACGCGCTCGGCACTTTCGGCTCCAGAGTCACCGAGCGTGCGACTGTGAATGTACGAACGTCGGTCAGACGTGACGTCGGCAACAATGCCGAAGTTCACATTCACTCCCACCGACGCCAGGAGCTGCCCGCGGCCGGCAAACGCCTCCGCTGTCGCACCGACCGGCTGGTTTCGCAGCTCGTCCGCCCCGGGGTAGGGGTCAAAGGAGAGGCGAACAACGTCGCCACCCTCCTGGTCGATGGCAACGATGGGTGGCAGTTCGGGCTCAGCAATCACGGATGCCGTGAGCGCAGCCACCTGTGCCGGATCGGGCGTCACGTTATCACGCATCAGGATGATGCCACCCCACCCCGCTCCCCCGCTGGCCACGGGAGTCACGGCAAAGCGCATCCCTTCGGGGTTCACGCCACTGACGTGGCCGATCAATAGGCTGCGCACTTTGTCATCGGTCGACATCTCGGCCAGCCGCAGACGAGACCATCGCTCAATCGGATCTGTGCTTGTCGGCACTTCTGCTTCGGCGTCTTTCTCAACGCTGACAGCACTCAAAGGCCCGGGTAGACCAGTCGTCGTCACGCTCGACGTGGACATCACCCCCAGCACCAGGAGGAAGCCAACGACCAGCGACGTCACCCGCGCGAGACCGATGTCGGCGAGTAGGGCTCGGCCAGCGCGGCCGATACGAGCTTTGGCAGCCCGCGTGGCGCTCACACCGCGCTGCAGGACGCCCGTTAGGCCGCCCTTGCCGTCGTTGCGACGATTTCTCGAACGCGGGGCACGACCTCGGTGCCATAAAGACGAATGCACTCCATGAGGTTCTCATGCCCGAGGGTTCCCATGGAGTACTTGAGGTCAAAGCGTGTCACGCCGAGCCCCGCCATCGAACGAGCAATCTTGGCGGCCACGGTCTCCGGCGAGCCGACCATGAGAGCACCTTCGGTGCTGGCCTCGGCATCGAACTGGGCCCGTGTGAGAGGTGGCCATCCGCGCTGTGCCCCAATGCGGGCGTGCATGTCGCGGTAGTGCGGCCACGCCAGTTCGCGGGCCTCGGTATCGGTGGCCGCAACAAAACCGGGCGAATGCTGGCCCACCGGCAGAATTTCTTTGCCCATCTCCTTCAGCGCCCGATGAAACAAATCCACGTACGGACGAAATCGCAGGGGGTCTCCGCCGATGATGGCCAGCATCAGCGGAAGGTCGTAGCGTGCGGCGCGCACTACGGATTCGGGGCTACCTCCCACACCAATCCAGGCCTTGAGGCGCCCCTCTTCGATGGGCGGGTAGATGCGCTGCTCCCAGAGCGCCGGGCGAATCGAACCCGACCACGTGACCGGCTGCTCCTTGAGAATCTCTACGAGGAGGTCGAGCTTCTCCTCAAAGAGCACCTCGTAATCACCCAACTCAAAACCAAAAAGCGGGAACGACTCCGTGAAAGATCCGCGTCCCAGAATAATCTCGGCCCTGCCGTTCGACAGAGCATTCACCTCGGAAAAGCGCTGATACACGCGGATGGGATCATCGGAGCTCAGCACGGTAACGGCAGACCCCACGTGAATGTTCGTGGTTTTCGCCGCGATGGCGGCCATCACAATCTCGGGCGCGGACACAGCAAAGTCTTCGCGGTGGTGCTCGCCGATACCAATGAAATTGAGGCCCACCTCGTCAGCAAGAACTCCCTCGGCGATGACGTTGCGGATCACCTGCGCGTGGCTGAGCGGGGTTCCGTCTGGCGCCAATGTGGCGTCGCCAAAGGTATCGAGTCCAAACTCAAGGCTGCTCATCATGGCTAACTCCCCTTCGCGACGCACCTTATCAGTGTGCCGTCATTGGGAATCAACACACAAACCATGGGCTGTTATTCCCGAGATGCTTTCGTCGCCAGGGAAAACGGCGCGGTAGAATCTCTTTATGGCAACTCCTGTAGAGCCAGACGCCCTCGCCTACACGGCGAAGGACTGGCTGAAGTATGGCTCCGTCGAGGCGCCATCAACGCGGGAAAAGATGGTCATGCTCGCCATTGACGACATCATTACCGTGGGGCCGGCCGACTTCAACGCTTTTCGGGTCTGCGATCGCATCGACATCAAACACCCGATGGTCAACTACTACTTTGGCAACCGCGACGGCCTCCTCGCCGAGGCAACGTGGTGGGCCTACCAAGAGTGGTCAAAGAACGTTCGCCGGTCCATGCGCGAAGCACCGGCCGACCCCGAGAAGCGCCTGCGCGCCTTTATCGAAGAAGAATGCGCGTGGGCCGAGCGCATGGGCGGCATGTACCTGCTCTTGCAGTACCCACTCGCCTCTGCCGGTTCGAACGTCATTGTCTCTGAGAACTACGGCGACAAGATGCAGGGCATCTTTGACTATCACTTGGCCCTTCTCGCGACAACGATTGTGGATCTTCGCTCAGGAAAGCTGAGTTCGCTCGACTTTGATGAAGACTCTGTTCCGTCAGCCTCGCTGTTGCTTCATCCTGCCGAGGTCATTGCCTCCGGCCATGTCGCATGGATGACACACGGACTCGCATCGTGGTCGACCGGACAACACACCGCCACGCGCAAAATGCCCACGCGTGGCATCAAAGGTCTCACGGTGGACATCGCCCGCTCGGCCTATGTGGACCACATCATCACGCTGGCTCGTGGCAAGTAGCAAGCGAAGATTTTAGGCCTCTGGTTTTCGTTTCACCAGGCGCTCAGGCCGCCATCAATGAATAAGTTCTGGCCCGTCACGTAGCTCGCAGAGTCTGAAGCCAAAAACAACATTCCCGATGCAACTTCATGCGCCTGGGCCATTCTCCCCATCGGCACACGATTGCTGTAGCGATCGTTGAAGACACCATTCTGGCCTGACGATATCCCGCCCGGAGTCAGAGTATTGACGCGCACGCCTGCCCGAGCCCAGTAGGTCGCTAAGTACAGCGTGAGACCGTGAACTCCGGCCTTTGACGCGGAATACACCGGTGGGGTGTTGATTGCCCGCCCTTCATATTCAGAGCCTTCGTAGATTCTCTGGTCTGGGCCCATCGTGCTTCCGTAAATGGATGCCGTCTGAATGATTGAGCCTCGGCCTCGCTCAGCCATCTTTACGCCGACAGCTTGAGCGACGAGGAACATGCCCTCCACGTTCACGGCCATCACCTGGCGCCACGTTTCGAGGGAAAACGTTTCGAGAGGTTCAAAAAAATTCTCTAGGCTGGCGCTCTTCGACGCTGCGTTATTGTGCAAAACATCGATGGGCCCCAGAGATTGCTCAACTTGGGAAACCATTTCGTTGACGGAATCCTTCTGAGAGACGTCACATTGGAAGCCAACGACGGGCAGATCATACTTTTGAGAGAGGTTGTCGGCGGTTTCGAGGGCTCGTTCGATGCTGATGTCGACGACGGCAACTGAGGCGCCGGAATCTGTAAGGGCTTCTGCGCACTCCGCGCCCAGAATACCTGCACCTCCCGTAACGACAGCGACACGACCTGCAAGGCTTTGACGCTCTTGATATTTACCCATGTTCAGCAAGATTCCTTTCCATCAGCCAACGAACAATCTCGAAGTCAAACTCACTATCAATGTCGAGCGACCTCTCGGGTGGCATCTCAAAAATCCGCGTTGACGGATAAAAAACACGAGGTTCCGCCACCAACGCGTCGCGATTCCAGACATAAATCGAGGCGTTCATATCAAAGGTTTTAGGCGCATCTTGCCGACGAAGAATCCCGTCCGGTAGCGGCTTGACTACCCCCACATGTCCGGATTGTGAGTCGACTTCAATGAGATTGAAATACGGTGAGCGTCGCGCCTCGCTCGCTGTCACTACGGATTCAATCCCCGCGGTTTCCAAAAGGGCAACGGCCGAGTGAATGTCGGCCACCGAACGAAGAGGCGATGTTGCATCAAGGTCAACGACCGTGTCGAAGTGGCTACCCGTCAGAGATTCTGCCTCCAGAACTGCGTGGACAATTGCCGGGAGCTTGCCAGAAGAATCTGTCGCCAGCGCTTCCGGCCTCACAACGACATGGGTTGCCCCGCAGCTCAGAGCGACATCCAGCACTTCCGGGGCATCACTCGTCACGACGATGGCGTCGAAGAGTTGCGATTCCGAAGCATGTCGCAGGGAGTGAGCGAACAGCTGTTGCCCGGCAATCATTCTCCAGTTTTTGCCAGGAACACCCTTTGACCCGCCCCGAACGGCTACCGTGCAAATTCTGCTCACGTCGTTACCCATCTGCCTTCCGTAGCACTTTGCCCAATTGTCACAATGAGGCTATCGATGTCGCGGGCTCCGGCCACCGTTGCAACCGACGCCGGTGACTCCCCCCTCATGTCGAGGTGCATGAGCCGATAGGTCTCATCGCGATCAATCAAAAAACTCTCGACCTGAGTATCCGAGCCGGAGGAAACCGAGAGAGTTCCGGCGAGAACATCCGCGTGAAAAGTGTTTTTATCTGTCACAACGCGGATGAAGCGCGAACCCGGGCGATCAAGGTAATTCAGTTGAAACGCGACCTGAGGAACGTGTTCCGTTCGTGCAACGACCGACCATGAGTCGTCGGAATCTACGGTCACGCCGGCAATTCGACCACCCAAGGCAAAGACGCCAACTGCCCTCCCAAACATCCACGTCAGATAGTCGAGTTCATGTGACAAATCACGAAGAACTCCGCCTCCGCGACTTTGGTGGGCCGAGTATTGCTCTGAAACAGGGCGATCAGAACGCCACGTGTCCAGGGCTTGCCCCGCATAGGCCTCAACCGTGAGGATTTTTTCGTCGCCCAGCCGAGTCTTGAGTTCTTGCAGAAGAGGATGAAATCTGAGATTGTAGGCCACGCCGATTCGGGAAAATTTCGTTAGGTCAAGATCATCACTTCCCAGCGCCGCGGGTTTTTCAATGAGAGCGACCCCCCGATAATCCGCCGAGACTAAGGCGTCAATGGTGCGACGATGGCGAGCCGTCTCATTCGCAACAACCACATAATCGATGTTGTGTTGTTCGAGGGCGTCATCAATCGTGAGGTGTGTGGGGTAATCGAGGTCGGTTCGATTGCTGACAAAAACCACTGTGGCGCGAGGATCAATCTCCGAGAGCACTCGAGCGTGCCGTTGACCGATTGAGCCCCCGCCCACTACGAGAGACGTCATCACCGCTCAACCGAGCCCGTCGCCTCGTTCCGAGCCCGGCTGAGGTCTTCTGGGCGACCGACGTCGAGCCACGATTCAAAAATAGGGAACGCGGCCACGTTCTTGCCGGCTGTCATGACATCCGTCAACAGTGTTGGCATGTCACAGTACTCCCCCACCGTGAGCGTGCCAAGGACTTCGGCGTTCAAGGCATAAATTCCCGCGCTGACCAGCGACCGATGCAGAGGCTTCTCCGTGAGCTCCGTGACCAATGAATCTCGAACAGAAACGACTCCAAACGGAATCTCGACGACGTATTCCCGAACGCCCACAGTCGCTTCAGCCGCGTTCTGCTGATGGAACGACATGAGATCCCGGAGGTCAACATGCGTCAGGAGATCGGAGTTCATCACAATGAAAGGTTCGGTAATCAAGCCAGCCTGGGTGGCTATTGCGCCTGCGGTCCCCAAAGGGGCATCTTCATAGATGTACGTGACGTCGAGACCAAATGCAGATCCGTCGCCGACGTAGTCCTTAATCACGTCCGCGAGATAATTGACGGAGATACGCACGTCCCTGAAGCCTTGTGCCCTGATGCGCTCGAGAATTATTCCCAAGATCGGCGTTTCGCCCACGGGAAGCATGGGCTTGGGCAGGTCTTTCGTCAAGGGGTAGAGACGTTGCCCTTTGCCGCCCGCCATCAGAATGATGGGGGTCGTCGTGCGTTCCGGATGCACAAAATCATCCATTGTGGCGACGCTCATGATGACGCCGTCACGGTCGAGAAGAGGAAGGTGTCGAATGTCGCCCTCGGCCATGCGCTCGAAAATCCGTACGGAGGAGTCGGTCGTCAGTGCCGTCTTGGGCGTGGAGTTCATGACGCTGCTCGCCGGAGAATCGAGGGTCGCTCCCCGGAGGATTGCACGTCGGATGTCGCCATCAGCGACAACTCCCATGAGTCGATCATTTTCGTCCACGACCACGGCAAACTGGCGGCGATTGTTGTCGATGACGGCAATCACGTGCTTGAGGGAGTCTGTGGGGCTGACTCTCAAACCATCAATTCCAGTGGCCATGACCAAACTCATTTTCGCAAATAGAAGTCAACGTGGGTCCAGTCTAGCTAGGAGCTCCTCGTGGGGGTCGCAGCAATCAAGCCGCTCGGGGAGATGGCCTCGTGGCGGTGGAAACTTCTGGACGTCGTAGCCCCCACGACGACGTCAAACTCCATGGGGGAGATCTCGGCCTCTGGCCGCAAGGCCACGAGATCGTCCTCGGAGATTACTGAACCCGCCGCGATTTCTCGGGCCGCATAGAGCCCACGGCGCGCGACAGGAATATTGACCCGCTCACTTTCGGACACCCGCTTGTCTGGACTTCCCAGCGCCTTCTCAATATCGCGAATGGTCGACACCAGGACGGCAAAATCGGCTGGCTCCATCGACGCGTGCTGGTCGGGTCCGGGCAGGTTACGGTCCGTCGTAACGTGCTTCTCGATAACGCGAGCGCCCAGTGCCACAGCAGCAACCGATGCAGAGATCCCCTCGGTGTGGTCACTGTAGCCGTACATGACCTCGAGGGTCCGCCCCATATTGACCATGGCTCGCAAATTGGTATCCGAAATAGGTGATGGGTAGGCCGTGTTGCATTGCAGGACAGTGATGCGCTCGCGCGGAAAACCTGCGGTCACTATCGCCGAGACAGCAGCATCTACCTCACTGAGTTGGCTCATGCCGGTCGACAAAATGATGTCATCCGCTCGGCGGGCCACGTCCCGGAGATAGGGCAGATTCGTGATTTCTCCCGAAGGAATCTTGAAAAGACGAAGGCCAATGTCTGAAAGAAAAGCCAAGCTGAGGTGGTCGAAAGCTGTCGACAGAAAGACCTTGCCGTGGTTCTCAACGTACGCTTTCAGCTCGATGAATTGATCAGCTGTGAATTGGAGTTCCGCAATCATCTCAATCGCGGACTGAGCTTCACCCGTAGTTGCCTTCTGGTATTCCGCCTTTGGTGTGGAAACTGACATCAGGAGTTCCGGAACAGCCGTTTGAAATTTGATGACGTCCACATCGGTTGTGGCAATGGCGTCAACAATCTTTTTTGCCAATGCCATATCGCCGTTGTGATTGACGCCTACCTCAGCGATGATCAAGACGCGGTCGAAGCTGTCAGTCATGTGCTACCCATTCGAGGTCATAGAAGCTCTTGGCGTGAAGACGTGCTAAATCTGATTCCTCAAGAATGTCGGCGATTCGTCGAGAGACGCCCGGTGAACCGTATGGAGAAACCTTGAGATCAGCCAATTTTTGCATCTGGGGAGCCATCGCCTGCGTGATTCCCCGAATAATCGCGTCCGCGTCGTTTTCGACGTCCACGATTGATGGGGCACGCAGTCGTCCCTTTTGCCTGTCTCCGATGTTGACGGTCGGGGTTCCCGCAGTGGGGGCCTCAAGGATGCCACTCGATGAATTGCCAACGATGACCGTGGCCGCGGTCAGAGCGCTCAGGTAGCCCAGCTGCCCCAGACTCGCAAAAACCTTGACGCGATCACTTCGGGCGCTTGCGTATTCGTCCACGAGAGCGTTCACAGCGCGACCTCCCGCATCGGCGTTCGCCCGTGTGATCACAATCTTTGCGTCGGGAAACTGGTCGAGTGCCACAAACAAAGGGTGCATAAACTCCCCGACAGCTTGGCGGGACATGGTTTGCGGATGTTGTGTGCAGAGGATGAACGGCCCATCGCCCAGCGGAAAATCAAGGAAAACTTCGAGTTCCTGCTCGGTCATCAACTCAAGCGTTGCAAAGTTATCAAGCCCGATAGCGCCCACATCAAAGACCGATGTAGGTTGCTCGCCCAGTTGAATAACGCGGCGGCGATATGCCTCGGCCGACACAAAATGAAGCGCAGAGAACTTCGTGATGGCGTGACGCAGGGAATCATCGATTGCCCCCTCCGTGACCTCGCCGCCGGCAATGTGAGCGACGGGAATCCCCATCAAGAAAGCGGCTTGAGCCGCAGCCAAGGTCTCGAACCTATCGCCCAAGACGATGACGAGGTCGGGGGTGGCCGAGTCAAAGACCTTAGCCATGCCACTGACGCCCGCACCCGTTGATTGTGCAACGCCAAAAGGGGTATCCAGCGCGGAAAGCATCTCGACCCGGTGGGAGATGTCAATTCCATCGGCTTCTATCGCCCTCCACGTTTCACCGAATTCCGAAGAGAAATGCATTCCGGTCACGATGGTTTCAACATCAAATTGTGGCCGAGACATGAGTTCACGGATGAGCGGCTGGAGCAAGCCGTAGTCGGCTCGAGTGCCCGTCACCACGGCGATTTTGCGGATGTGGGAATTCATCGCACGATTGCCCTTGCGGGTGAACCGACCGCCGTCACGTTGGCTTCAATGTCTCGAACAACGACAGCCCCCGCTCCAATGATGGAGTTGGCTCCTATGCGAATCCCTTGGATAACACTCGATCCTGTTCCCAGCGTCACACCGACCTGGGCATGAACATTCCCCGCTACGTTTGCCCCAGGGAAAACGGAGACATAGTTCTCAAACGTCGTGTCGTGGCCCACGGCCACGTTGCGATCAACATGCACGTGACGCCCAAAGTTGACATTCGTTGTCACGGTCGCGTTGGCGCAGATCACCGTTCCCGGGCCAAAAACATTATCGTGGCGGCCCACGGTAGCCGCCGGGTGGATAAGAATCGTAGCGTGTAGCCCGAGAGAGGAAGCCACTTCGTCGAGTTTGCCGCGCACAGACGTGTTTGAGATGGCAATGATGTACTGCGTTGCGGAGTCCAGATTCGCCAGAATCTCGTCGCCGCCCAGAACCGGTCCCCGTGATAGCACACGGCTCTCTACAGATGGTTGTGGATCCACAAAACCTAGGAAACGAAATGCTGCCGGGCGGCCCGCAGCTTCTTCGACGGCATTCACTGCTTCAACGACGTCGTGAAATTCTCGAGCGAGCCCCCCGGCGCCGATGATGACAAGCGGGGTTGTCACGATTTTCCAACTGCCAGGGCCCGGCCGAGCTTGGGGGAACTCGGCATGGAGATCACACGCCGTTGAAGCGAGCGCGCCGTCGTGAGGTCGCCATGCGGATTGGCTTGATACATCGGAAGGTCACTGAGAAGCTCCCAAAGAGGGCGGCACTGAATTCCCGCGTCGTTGGTCACGCGCAGGAATTCGTCACGCTCGTGCTCGCGCCCCTCATCTAGGGCAACGGAACACAGCCAGTAGTTGCTGGTCGTGCCGGCAGGTTCCTCAAGGAAGCTCAACCCCTCAACTCCAGCAAAGGCCTTCTGATACGCCTCTGCAATCACACGCTTTTCACTCAGGAACTGAGGGAGTCTCGTCATTTGCGCAACACCCAACGCTGCGTTCAGGTTAGGCATGCGGAAATTCCATGCCGTCTCATCGTGCGCGAAGAGCCACGGGTGCGGCACTTTCGCCGTCGTCGTCAGATGTTTTGCTCGGCGGCCGATCTCGACGTCGTTGGTCAAGATCATGCCCCCGCCACCCGTTGTGATGGTCTTGTTCCCGTTGAAACTCAGAATGCCCAGTAGACCAAACGTTCCGGTGTGTTGCTTTCCGACGTAGCTACCCAGAGATTCCGCAGCATCTTCAACGACCGGAATTCCGGCGTCCTGAGCGAGGGCAACAATGCGTTGAACCTCAAGCGGATGGCCCATGGCGTGCATCGGCGCGATTGCTGCCACACGTCGCCCTGTCTGAGGATTTACCGGCTGCAATCCTCGACGGTCAAATGTGGAGAGAATTAGCTCCAGCGCATCGGCGCTCATCCCCATCGTTACCGGATCGCTGTCAACGAAATGGGGAACACCGCCGGCGTGGACAACGGCATTTGCGGTCGCCACGAAGGATAAAGCGGGAATGAGAACTTCATCTCCCTGTTGGACACCGGCGAGGACCAAAGCAACCTGAAGTGCAGAAGTTCCGTTGGCAACTGCTACCGCTACCGACGCACCGGTGAACGCCGCGATTTCCTCTTCAAATCTGTTGACAAAAACACCCACAGAGGAGACAAACGTAGAATCCAAGCACTCCGTGACGAAAGCATGTTCCACCGCCGTAATGTCTGGCTCGTGGAGAGCCACAAGGCTATCGTGCCCGACGACACTTCGAATAGCATCGACGAATTGGTGCGCGGAGAACCCAGAAGCCACGACTGCTACCTACACAACATACGTATTGACGCGATAGCGAGCTAAGTTTTGTGGCTGAGTGAACCAGTCAATGGTGTGAGAAAGCCCGGTCGCAAAACCATCAATTCCCGCTAGGGCAGGCTGCCAACCAAAAAGTTCTTTGGCTTTTGCATTGTTAGAAAACAGGCGTTCGACTTCCGAGTTCTCTGGACGAAGTCGCTGATCGTCTGCAACCGCAACAGCTGAACTCTCCATGAGACGCGCGATTGTGGAAAATGTCTCACCAATCGAAACCTCAAAACCGGCCCCAAGATTGACCGTTTCGCCGACACCATTTGTGGAGGTCAACGCAGCAAGAAATCCGCCAACAGTGTCCGAGACATAGGTGAAGTCACGCGTTGGCTCTAACGCTCCTAGGGAGATTTCCTTTTTTCCCGCAGCGAGTTGGCTAATAATTGTCGGAATCACAGCACGAGCCGACTGTCGGGGGCCGAAGGTGTTGAAGGGCCGAATCGTCACCGTGGGAAGGCCAAAGGACGTGTAGAACGACGACACCATCTGGTCTGCACCAATTTTGGTGGCAGAGTAAGGCGATTGTCCTTGAAGAGGATGACCTTCGTCCATGGGAACATAACGGGCGGTTCCATACACTTCGCTTGTTGAGGTGTGAATGAAACGGCCAATTCCGTGCGCACGAGCCGCATTCAGCAGGTTGAGGGTTCCTGAAATGTTCGTCTGCACGTACTGATCCGGAGCGACATACGAAAAGGGAATTGCAATCAATGCCGCCAGATGAAGAACTGCGTCGTGCCCCTGCACGAGTGAGATCATTTGCGTTGGATCTCTGACGTCGCCAGGGACGACCCTGATCTGTTGAGAAATGTCAGCGGGAACGCTGTCAAGCCAGCCCCACGAGTCGAAAGAGTTGTAAATCACCAGCGCCGTGACGTCGTGTCCGTCCCGGACAAGAGCTTCGGCCAGGTGGGAACCGATGAAGCCGTCAGCACCGGTAAGAAAGACCTTCATTTGATGAACTTTACACCGTGCGATTACCGCCAACGAATCGTTTACAGCCCTAGTAGCCTTGAGGAATGTCGCCGACAGTTTCTTTTGACACGAGCCTGAGTGCGGATGACCTCGCTGTCTACATTTCGAAGCTTGTCAACATACATTTCCCCGACGCCGACGTCGTTGATCCGGCGCACATCACAGAGCATCTTCCCACCGCCCTTGGGCGCTTGGCCACGTGCATGGGGGGCATACATCGCAAGTACTTCAACGAAGGCAACCACGTTCGCTTCGACCACTTGAATTCGGACCACATGGCGATGTTCCTCTACCTTCTGGGGAACACCATCTGGAACCAGTCGGGCAGTGTGGCTATTCCCACCAAATTGTTCTATCTCAACAAAGTTATGAACGCCGTGGACTTGTATTTCAGCGTCAAGCTTCCCGAAGTATTTTGTCTCGTTCACCCCGTTGGCTCGGTTATTGGCAATGCCCACTATGGAAACTACGTTGCCATCTATCAGGGCTGCACGGTGGGGGCGGTTGATGGCGTCTACCCTGTTTTTGGCGAGGGTACGATTCTTTACGCCGGAGCGACAGTTTTGGGTGAGACCGTGTGTGGCGACAATGTCGTCTTCGCAGCGAGATCATTTGTTATCAACAGCAACATCCCCGCGCAGTCCGTTGTCACCGGCGCCTTTCCCAATGAGAAGATTTCACCGTCTCGCCTCACGGTTAAGGCAAGAATGTTTGACCCATTACCCCGAGGAGAGAAGCTTCCCACATGAACCAAAAACTGGTTGTTTTCTCGCCGTTTTCAAACGTTTGGGACCATACATATCCGGAGGCGCTCATCACCTCCGGGTTGGCACGCCTCGGCTGGGATATTGCGTACCTTAACTGCAACGGCATTCTTGACATCCACTGTGTCGCAATGTCGGCCGCCGGAGTTAACGAATTTGCTTCACCAGCAGTACGAAGCCAGATTTGTCGTGCCTGTCACAAGCGCCGGGACTTGACGAACAGGCACTTTGGATTTCAGTCGTCAACAATTGAAGATTTCCTGGCGGCGGAAGACAGAACTTCCATTGACGCCTTCGTCGCCAGCGTGACACCGGCCACATGGACTGAGCTGACCGTCGATGGATTTCCTCTCGGACGCTATGCGGTCTACGAGATGTGGCTGCACAACAAACTCGTCAGCCCTGATCTTCCTCCCGAACTCTGGCCCATTTATCTAGGGCAATTGCGCAACACCTTAACTGCTTACTTCGCTTCCCTCAGATTCCTCTCCGACACAAAGCCCGATGTGGCTATGGTCTACAACGATCACTATTCCGTGAACCATGCGTTTACAGCTGCTGCCAAGAAACTTGGCATCACAAGCTATAGCATTCACGGCGGATGGCACATGGTGCATAGAAGTGAGTCAATGTCGATGATGCGATCGGACTACACATTGGCGGATCTTTTCGAATCTCCGGGATGGTCCTCCGTGCGGGAGGAGCCCCTCAACAAGAGCGCCGTGGACCTCGTTGCCGGACACTTTGATGGACTCTGGGCCGCCAACAGTGCTTTCGCCTACTCCAGCGAGCTCGAAGGCACTGGTTCACAAAAGCTCCGTTCGCAGTTTGGCATCGCGCCGGAGGCCAGCGTGCTCCTCGCCGCCATGTCCAGTGAAGATGAGCTAATGGGCGTCACCATCATCGGCGTCGCCCCTCAGTCGAAAGTTCAAAAATCCCTGTTCTCTGATCAATTCGAATGGATAAAGTTCCTGATTCAGTTTGCCTCGACTAACCCCGAGTACCATCTGATTGTTCGGCTCCATCCCCGCATGTTTCCCAATAAGCGCGAATTGAAGATGTCCCCGGTGGTCTCCGAATTGATGGAGCTCAAGGCAATGGCTCCCGGCAACATTACTTTCAACGTTCCCTCGGACAACGTCAGCCTTTATGACCTCATTCAAATCGTCGATGTGGTCTTGAACTTCCGTTCGAGCGCTGGAGCCGAGCTGATGGCACTGGGGCTGCCCGTTGTCGTGCCGGCCAATTCCAACTTCTATAGCTATCCCAACGAGCTGAATCGGATTGCTCATACCAAGCGTGACTATGAGAAGCTCATTCGCCAGGCTGCGAAAGAAGGCTGGTCTGTCGACAATGCGAGAAAGGCATTTCGTTGGTACGGATTCTTTTTTGGAAGAGTCTCGGCAAGTTTCTCCGAAACCTATACGTCGCGCCCGACATCCATTCGTCCCAAAAAACCGGGATTTCGTCTGTGGTTGTGGACTAAAGCTATCTACGTCATTTTGCAGCACGGTCCCCTGATTTTGGAACGACTCGCTCTACGTCGAGGCGCACTACCAACTCAGACAATTCGGCTTTTTGATGACGTTCTGAAGAATGACCTCGACACTGTTTCAGATTCACGCCTGTTTGCTTCAGAGCAGTCGAGCGTCGACGAGGAAACAAGATTCTTGGAGGAATTCTTCACCGGTCTTCTCGCCGTCCAGTGGAAAGACGTTGACGAAGAAAACTCTCTCGCCGGCCGTGTCCGCGCAGCACTGAATAAATAACCCGCCAGTATCACTGAGCTGCCACTGAGCTCCGAGGGGACTCGACTCCCCTACTGACGCTGCGCCAAGAGACATGCTCTTTGCTGCGTCAGCGGGGGCCACCACGGGGTTCTCGTGCACGCAGACACAAAAAGAAAACCACCAACAAGGGGTGGTTTCTTCTTTTTGTGGATCTGAGGGGACTCGAACCCCTGACCCCCTGCATGCCATGCAGGTGCGCTACCAGCTGCGCCACAGACCCGTAATGTTTGTCATTACGACAATGTTCAGATTACTACATCACTCCGCGGGCCTTGAACCGATGCCCTCGGGCAACGGCAGCACCGGGCAATCCCCCCACAGCCGTTCGAGGCCGTAATACAGGCGGTCTTCTTCGTGGAACACGTGCACAATCAGTCCGCCGAAGTCGATCAGCACCCAGCG
>JAIOXH010000102.1 GCA_021741765.1 Aurantimicrobium sp.
GCTCGAACAGCGCGGATTCGTGCACCGCCACGCGCCGGGCGGGCTGGTGCTGGGCACCAAGCTCGCCACCCTGGCTCGGTCGGTGGCGAAGGCTCTGCAGGAGGCAGCCGCTCCGGAGCTCGCCGCCATTGCCGCCGAGCTGGAGATGACCGCCATGCTCGTGACGTTTGATGGCGAGTCGGCCGTGACCCTCAGCACCGCCGAGCCCCAGCAGGTGGGAACGACCGTGGCCCGCAAACCGGGCAGTCGGCACGCCATTGATCGCGGTGCACCCGGACGCGTGCTGCGCTCTCAGGTAGACCCGGCCGGCTTTCCGCCCCGCGACTTCGAGTTCAGCCAAGACGAGGTGCTGCCGGGCGTGGCCGCGGTGGCCGTTCCCCTCGTTATCGCAGGCAACCAGCCGGCCGCGCTCGCCGTGCTCTACTTTCCGCGTGAGGCGGATGTGGTGCACATCGCTGCCGTGCTCATGGCATCGGCCGACCGCATCGGCGCTGTCGTCGGCGGTTAACCGTCACTGGCGCACCACGCCGGTGACTCGACAGGACGTTTGCCCGCGCCGTAGTATTCTTCTGGATAGGACTTTCCCACTAGGGGTATTTCCCATTTTACCTCGAAGGAAAAAACATGAAGCGTTCGCGCATTGCGTCAATTTCTGTGGCCGTCGGCCTTGCCGCGGCATTCGCCGTTGTGGGTTCGGCCCCCGCCAACGGGCAGGCCACCCTCGGTGTTCTCTACGCTCTTGACTGGAGCGGTGGAAATCTGTCATCTATCGATCCAGCCACGGCCGTGATGACCTCGGTTTATCAGACGGCGCCAGTTATCGGTTCGTCGGCAGCCATGTATGTCGATCCGGTGAGCCTGCAACTCGTCGTTCCCACATGGGGAACCAGCCCGTGGCCTGTGTACAGCATTGACCCGGCTGCCGGTTCGCAGACCGTTGTCACGGCAACAGCTAAGAAAATTACCGCGGCAGCGGTGACTCCTTCGGAGAACTACGTTGCCTACGACATCGCCGGAGTGGGCTCAGGCCCCTCGCAATTGGCGACCATTGTCAGTAGCACCGGTGCCATTACGGATGTTGCCGCGCTCACTCTGATCTCCGCTCCGGTGCGCGTTTCGGCCCTCGCTTACTGCTCCGGCACTCTCTATGGGTTCACCTACAACGACGACGAGTCGGTTTTCGAAGTGAACCAAACAACGGGTGTGTTGACCCGGTTGTCGACCGGCGTTTTGACCGGGGTGACGATTCTCGCAGCCGACTGCACGGACGAGGGCACACTGTATGCCGTGGACGGCACGAAGCTATACACATCCTCAAGTGCGACCGTGCCGCTCACCTTAGTAGCATCCCTCTCGGGTGCCTTCGCCGGCTCGTTGGAGACCATGGCTGTTGCGAGCACTGGTGGCGCGGGCGCGAAACTGCCAGACACGGGATTCGGCGTTGAGAGCGCCGTGATCACGGGCCTTGTCGCCGCCGCACTGACAGCAGCGGGCATCGTGCTCGTGTCGCGCCGCCGCACGCGCGCTTAAGACAATCCACATACGTGAGCCCCGGGCCTTGGCCCGGGGCTCACGCTCGTTAAACTCCGCAATACCGGTCGGGCGCGCGCAGGGAGACGGTAGTGGCCGACCGCATCGGCGCTGTCGTGGGCGGGTAGCGTTGAGCGGCTCTCGAGCGCTGAGCATTTTTGGAGCGCTGTGCGTTTCTGGAGCGCTGAGCATGTGAATAACTTCGACCGTGTGATCGAGCCCCGCTGTATAATCCTCATACAACGTACGTACACACGTCACGCCGCCTTTCTCAAGACAAAAATCGCAGGGAGTCCTCATGGCTAAGTCACTACCCGCCCCCGCAGCAACGGCAGCGTCAACGGTCTCTTCGCGCGCACGCACCGAGCGCCTCAACCTGAGAACAACTGCCCGTGAAGACGCCCTCATTCGGGCCGCTGCCGAAATCCAAGACAAGAGCGTCTCGGAGTTCGTGCTCGACGCGGCCACAGAGGCGGCTCAGAACGCCATCCTCGATCAGCGCAGTTTCCGCCTCAGCGAGAAAGCGTGGAACGAGTTCATTGAATATCTTGACCGGCCTGCAGTTTACAAACCCAAGCTCGCCGCCCTGATGAAACTCTCACCGTCCGACTGGACCGCTTGATTATCGAGCCCCTTGCGGGTCACAATCGCGAGAGTTTCGACAGCGGTAACCAGATTCTTGATGACTGGCTCAAGCGCTACTCCTCACAAAATGAACGACGCGGTTTTAGTCGAACGTATGTAGCACTTATCGACAACGTGGTTGCCGGGTATGTCTCGCTGGCAACCGGTGACATGGATCGCGACGACGTTCCTGACAACATCGCAAAGGGTGCTCCCCGGGATGTCCCTGTCGTCGTTATTGGCCGACTCGCCGTGGACCGAGGTGCACAGGGACGGGGTCTCGGTGGCAAGCTTCTCGCGTTCGCGCTGCAGCGTTCGCTTGACGTGGCGCAAAAGGTTGGCGTACGGGCCGTCGTCATCAATGCGATCAGTGAGCGCGCCAGAGACTTCTATCTTTCCTTAGCGGAGTTCGAGTGGGTCGCCGAACAACCGCTGACATTGTGGGTCACGATCGATGAAATCAAACGGACGTTGGCCTAGCGTTTGTCTCCCCCGACCATCTCCTGCGCACATGACAGTCGCACGCACGTCGCTAGCACCGTGCGCACAGAAACTAAGCACCCAAGCGCAATAACTGGTTGGCTAGGGTCATGACGAACAACCAGCCGGCAACGACGCCGGCAAACAAGTCGACAACACCGCCTGCCGCAGCGCCCACGCCAGCATCCACGCCAGCGCCAGCACTCACCCAGCGCAGCGGCCGCGTTGCCGCGTACCTCGCCATCATGCTGATGGCGTTGGGTCTGCTCACCGCGGTTACGTCGTACTCGCCCCTGGCCGAAAGCATCAGCACCGAGATCGGTCTCACCGATGTCACCTACGGTCTGCTGGGCACGGTGGGCCCGTTTGCGTTCGCTTTCGTTTCGCTCATCACGCCGTTCGTGGCTCGCCGCATCACGCTCGAGTGGACCATCGTGATTGCCGCCCTCATGATCGGCGCCGGCCAGATTCTGCGCGCCGTTGCGGGCGAGTCGCTGAGCTTCTTTGCCTGGTCGATTGTGGCCATGCTCGGTGTGGGCGCCGGCAACATGCTGCTTCCCCCCATCGTGAAGCGCTTCTTCCCCGATCGCATTGTTTCGGTGAGCACGGTCTACCTCACGGTCATGGTGTTCTCTACCGTGTACCCCCCGCTGCTGGCCGTGCCGATTGCGCAGTGGATCGGCTGGCGCGGTTCCATCGGCGTCTGGGGTGTGCTCGAACTGATCGCCGTGATCCCGTGGCTGTTTGTCATCCTTGGGCTGCGCAAGTCGCGGGGTGCTGTCGGCGGGCCCGCCCAAGTCGCCCCCGCGGTGAACCACCGCACCATCACCAAGCGTGTGTGGTCGCACCCCACCAGTTGGACCATGCTCGTGATGTACGCCATGGCCACCATCAACTTCTACACGGTCATGGCGTGGATGCCGGCCATCCTCAATCAGACGGCGGGCATCGAACCAGCCACGGCGGGCGCGCTGCTGGCGTTGTACTCGGCCGTAGGCATTCCCGTTGGATTCTTTATCGCGCCACTCGTGGCCAAGGTGCGCAATCTCGGCCTGCTCTATGTGGTCGTGGCCGTGCTGGTGATTGTGGGCTATCTCGGCCTGTGGTTCATGCCCGGAACCGCAACCTGGTTGTGGATGATGCTGGCCGGCATTTGCCCCACGATCTTCAACATCACGCTGGTGGCCACCAACTACCGCACCTCCAATGAGATGGGCGGCGTTACCCTCACGGGCATGGTGACCTTCGGCGGCTACCTCGTGGGCGGTTTCGCGCCACTCGTGGTGGGCGCGTTCGCAGCCGACGGCCTCGACTGGAGCGTCACGTACATCATGCTGATTGCTTCTATGCTCGCGGTGATTGGCATGCACCTTGGCCTGCGCCGCCGGGTGCTGGTTGATCAGTAGATCAGTAGATCAGTAGATCAGTAGATCAGTAGATCAGTAGCTCGACAAAGAATCCCCCAACCTGACCGACAAGAAAGAGGAACCATGGAACGCAGGTCGATTGTTGTTGCCGGAGGCGGCCCCACGGGTCTCGCCATTGCCTTGGGCTTGGCTCAACGCGGTGTCGAGGTGACTGTTCTCGATAAGGCTTCTGCCCCGAGTGATGCACCGCGTGCACTGGCCTACCTGCACCCGGTCTTGCCCGGTTTCGCAGAATTGGGTGTGCTCGACGACATCGTCGCCGAGTCGGCCATTGGTGACGGGATCAACTTCTTCGACCACGCGTCGGGTGAGCACTTCCACCTGACTCTCGATGTGATTGAGAACGACGTGCCTCACGCTTTCGTTCCTCAGGTTGGCCAAGACCGCGTGGGTCAGATCCTGCTTCGCCACCTCTCAACGTTCGACAACGTTGAGGTGCTTTACGGCCACGAGGTCACGGGCATCGACTCAGACGACTCCACGGTCACCATCACGACCTCAACCGCGCAGGGCGAGAAGCAGTTCGTGGCCGATTGGCTCGTGGGTGCCGACGGCGCATCGAGTGCTGTGCGTCGCATTCTTGATCTCTCGTTCGACGGCATGACCTGGCCCGACAAGTTCATCTCAACAAACATTCGCGCAGATCTGCACGCCGCCGGTGTCAAGAAATCAAACTGGCGCATCGACCCCGTTTACGGTGCGGTGATTGCACGCTTCTCCGAAGACAACCTGTGGCGCTTCACGTTTAAAGAGGATGCGGAGCTTCCCGACGAGGGCCTCGAAGAACGCATTCACGCCCACTTTGAGACGGCCATGCCCGGCAACCTGCCCTACGAACTGGTTCAGTTTGCGCCGTACCGCATCCATCAGCGCGCCACGTCGTCGTTTCGCTTCGGTCGCGTGCTGCTCGCCGGTGATGCGGCTCACGTCACCAACCCCATCGGTGGTCTCGGCCTCACCGGCGGATTCCTCGACGCATTCGTGCTTTCCGAGGCGCTCGCTGCGGTGGTCACAGCAGAGGCCCAAGAACACGTTCTCGATCGATACTCCGATGAACGTCGCAAGGTGTACCTCGAGTACGTCTCGCCCACGGCGTCGATGACCAAGGGCATTCTCTTCGACAATCATCCGCCGGAGGTGAAACAGCAAATCCTAGGCCACCTGCGTCACTTGCGC
>JAIOXH010000103.1 GCA_021741765.1 Aurantimicrobium sp.
ACTGCAGCGAGGATGCGCGTCCACGTGTCGTCGGTCAACGCGCGAAGCCGCACGACCTCGGTCTCGCGCTCGGCCTCGGCCTCGTCAAGAGCAGTGGCGAAACTGGCCGCCGCGGGGGCGTCGAGCGTGCCGGAACGAATGGTGCGCTGTTGCCCGCCGCCGTGAATGATGGCCTCGGGCGACAGGCTGCGGTCGACCAGCACAACGCCCACCCCGGGCACCGCGCCGATCTTGTGTCCGGAGAGGCTGACGGCCGACGCCGGTCGAAGCGACAGCGGCAGGTGCCCGAGCGCGGCAATCGCGTCGAGGTGAAAAGGTACGCCCGCGGCGCGCGCCATCTCTGCAAGCTCACGCCACGGCTGAACCGTGCCCACCTCGTTGTTGGCCGCCAGAGCGGTGGCGCAGGCGATGGTCTCGGGAGAATCGGCCAGTGCGCGCTGCCAGGCATCCACGTCGACCATGCCCTCGGCATCCACGGGAATCCAGATGATCTCGGCACCCTCGCGTTCGAGCGCGGTGACCGTGTCGAAGCTCGCGTGGTGCTCGGCCTCGGGAATGAGAATGCGGAGAAGGCCGCGGTCGTCGCGATTCCGAGCCCGATACACGCCGGTGATACCGAGGTTCACCGACTCTGTTCCGCCGGACGTAAAGACGACCTCGATGGGGTCGGCGTCGAAATGGCGGGCAACGCGCTCTCGGGCATCCTCAACAATCGCGCGGGCCGCCTGACCGTGCCGGTGTACCGACGACGGATTGCCCACAGCGTCAAGGGCCGCCACGAAGGCATCTCGCGCAGATGCGCGCACGGGCGTGGACGCCGCGTGGTCAAGGTATGTAGACACTGTGGGTCTCCCGTTCAGAGCACGATGGCGAAAAGCGTCGGCCTAGAAGAGCAGGTTGGTCAACCGCAGGCGCGCACTCACCACGCGCGGATCTGCGACGCCGACCACCGCAAAAAGTTCCAGCAGGCGCAGACGAATCTCATTCTTGGCGTCGTCGTCAACCTTCGGAAACAGCGTGAGAAGTCGGTCAAAGGCATCATCGACGTGACCGCCAACAACATCCAAGTCGGCCACGGCGAGTGCAGCGGCCGTGTCGGTGGCATTCACCCCAGCCGCAGCGCGTATGACACCCGCATCGGTTCCCGCTAACCGCGCGAGCAGACCCACCTGCGCGAGGCCTGCCTCTGCGAGGGCGTCTTTGGGGTCGTTCGCCAGCGCCTTCTCGTAGGCTGCCGTTGCGGCCGTGTAGTCGCCGCGCTCAATAGCGTCGAAGGCTTCCTGGTGCTCCGGCGACAGGGGAGTCTCGGCCGGCGCGCTGGATTCCGCGGACGCACCGACGGTTCCGGTCACACCGTTGTCGGCGGCGACGTCGAGAACCTGAGCGAGAACCTCACGCACTTGGGCTTCGGGCAGTGCACCCTGAAAGAGCGGTGCCGTCTTGCCACCGATCAGCGCAACAATCGTGGGGATCGACTGCGCCTGAAAAGCCTGAGCCAACTGTGGGTTGGCATCCACGTCGACCTTGACCAACACCATACGGCCGGCGTACTCAGCGACCACGCGCTCGAGAATCGGCGTCAGCTGCTGGGCGGGCTCAGACCGGGTTGACCACAGGTCGACGATGACGGGAACCGTTTTCGACAGCTCGATGTAATCCGAAAAAGTGGAGTCGGTGGCGTCAACAATGAGCGAGTTCGCCGACGGCGACACCGCAGTGGAGCTCGGGGGCGTGACCGCATCCGGAGACCCGATCGATTCTCCCTGCCCAAAAGCGCCGTTGTGTTCGGTCATTCCATAACCACCTTGGTGAGGTTTTCGGAGAATCCGATGAGGGAGATCTTCTCGGCCGAACCGATCGCCGGTACGAAGAACAACAGTTCAAACTGGTAGGTGGCACTGACCGGTCTGGGCGCCAGTTCGGTGCCACCTAGAGCCTTCAGCGCGCCGGAGAGTTTCAAGCTGCGCCCGCCCTGAGGTTCGAATCGCGCAATCTCATCAACGCTCACCGACACGAGGGCACCGGCCGACACCGTGGCCATGGCAACAACCGGTCCGGTGCCGGCACGATCGGTGTACGAAATCGCCACATTGTCGGCATTTTGCTGGGCGCGCTCGGCCTGCAGGGCGGCCCGCAGCGAGTCACCGCTGGATTCAAAATCGTCGTAGTACTCGCTCTGTTCGCCGCGGGTGAGAATGTCGGCGTACGCGGCTGCGATGCGATCAGGCGGAAGGAGCAAGAGCTTGGAATCCGCCGGAACCTCGACGGTTCCCACGTTCGCCGCGGCCACCTCGGGCACCGTCTCATTCGCCTGCAGGTTTGTCTGATAGATGACCTTGTAGTTATCCCGAGGCGAGATCTGCTGAAGGATAAGCGCAATCGTGGGCGCTGTGTCGTCTTCTCCGCCCTTTACCGTTTTTGCAACAGGCTGGTAAATCGCAAACAGACTTCGAGGCCACGTGTTTGACGATTCGGGCAGGAAGAGCGATGGAGGGGTGTTGGGGATTGCGGATATCGCCGCCAGGGCGGGGTCAGCTTTCCGCATCGAATAGTTGGCACGACGGGCCTCCAGCGCTGCGCCGGCAAATCGAGTGCTGGCCACGTTGGCGTCAAGAGTTTCGTCAGCCGTGGCGGACACCTCGGAGAGGTGGCCCATGATGACGCGCATCTGCTCCTCCGTCACAGCAACCGGTGGGAGGTCGATGCCCTCTTGAGATGAACTCGTTGACGTGGGGGTCGGCGTCGCAACGCCACTTCCGTTCTGGAAAGGTGACGCACACGACGCCAGACTGAGGCTGAGCGCCACGGCGAGCGGGACAGCAATCAGGGCGCTGCGTCGAGGGCCCGCCCGGCGCCCGCGCGTGCGTTCTGCTCTGATACCGCGGTGAGGCGAGTGCGAAATCTTTTTTGGCCTGGGGGGTTTGGGGGTCTTTCGACGCGGCCCCTGCTTTGCGCGATAGTGAGCCAAGGCCCACATATAGAGTGCGATACCCACCAGCGTCACGCCACCACCAAGGAACAACAACTGGTCGTCCTGCATCCACAGAAACGAGGGAAGAGACAGTGGCCAGGTAAAAACGACGCGGGGCGAAACGGGTTCGACGCCATCAGAAGACAGGATGACCGACATTTCCGCCGGCAGGTTCATCGACAGTGTGGCCGACGCATCGCCGGAATTCTGTTCCAACCACATGTCGGAACCGGCCGGGCTCACGATGGTCGGGGCTGTGGCCCCCTCGGTAACCTCGGGCGTGATCAGCTTCGACGAAATTTTCCCTGTGGATGATCGCGTTACGTTGAGGTAAGGGGACTCACCAATCCAACTCAGCACGTCAATGGTTCGACCGTAACCGACCACGTTGGTCGTTCCGCCGGAGAGGACCACACTCTGAACTCCCGGTCGGGCTGCGACGACAGAGGCGTCGACCACCGCGTACGAGGCAGATGCCGACAGGGTCACCGATTCAGAGACACTCCGCGGGCCGGCAAAAACCTTGAACGCTATTCCCGTTCCCAAAAAGACGAGGGCGACCGCAAACACCACGATGGCGGCGATAAATCGACCCATATTGTTTCTCGTCACTTTCCGCGGATGTTGCCAGTGCACATCCGGATGTCATCAACGTGTTTACCGAAGCAGAATTACCTCAAAGATACCGGACACTCGGCTGTGAGGAGGCTCTGCGCGTTCAGGTTGGCTCGATAAGATGACATTCCGGCACAGGTTGCCGCGAACAAAGGAAAAACGTGGCGAACGATACCGAAGAGTTTCCCCGCTCCGTACGTGGGTACGACCGAGACACCGTTGACCGGGTGATTGCCAAACTGCGTCGTGAACTCATGACGTCCAAGACGCTCTTTGACGAGCAGGCCGAGCGCATGCGCGATCTCGAAAATACGGTCGCCGAGCTTCGCCACGATGCCGAACACATGAGCAAGCCCACCGCCGCCACTCTCAATACGCGCCTTCACAAGCTGTTGCGCGAAGCGGAAAGAGAGGCGGCTGAGATCGTGAACCGTGCCACCGCCGAGGCCGAGCGCATGCAGCACGTCTCTGCTCGCGACCGCGAGCGCGCCGAGGCAGACCTCAATGCCCGTGTTGCCAACGAGAGGTCTGTGGCTCTCTCGGAAGCACATGTTCTGATCTCGGGGGCAAAGGGCTCTGCCGAGCGCATCGTTGACGATGCCCGTCGTCGGGCGCATCGTCTCGTCGAGGAGGCCGAACGCATCAGTGGCGAGATTCGCGGGGCAACGGCAACAGAGGCGGCACGCCTCAAGGCCAGCGCGCGCAACGAATCCGAGCTCACGATTGCCGAAGCCGCGCGGGGCGTGGCAGAGTTCAAACTCCGATTCGCCACCGACATCACTGCGGGGCGCGTTGCACAGCTGGGGCGCGAATTGGCTGGTCTCCTCAAGCTGGAAGCAGAGACGACAGTGGGCCGCGAAGAAGCCGAAAAGGCCTACACCCTGAGGCACAACGAAGCCGTACTGCTGACGCAGAAGTACCTGGACGAGGCAGACGTTCAGTTGCGTACGCTCCGGGCCGACATTCGCGAAGCTGAACTTACCGCGCTGGCCATCACGGCGCGCGCGGAGCGTGAGGCGATTGACGTCGTTTCCGACGCGAGCGCCCAGGTCGAGTCCATGGTGGCAAACGCGCGCGATGAGGCCGTGCGTCTGGTGGACGCCGCCGAAACCCGCGGAGCGAGTATCCTCGCCGACGCCGAAGAACGCGCCGGCCAGCTCATTGCGCAGCGAGAAGCGATCAACAGTTTTGTGGTGAAGATGAACGCGGAATCAGAAAATATCGCCACGCGCGAGCAAAAGACGGGTGCGGCCAACTCACCGACCTAGGCTGAGCGCACAAGAGTAGCCCGGGAGGCCACCATGCGCATTCAGAATCCATTTCGTGTTGGCCTCGTCGGCGCGCTCGGCGTTGGACTGGGCCTTCTGCTGATCACGTCTATCACGTCGCTGGCGACGGTGCTGACCTACGTCGGAGCAGCCCTGTTTCTTTCCCTGGGACTCGACCCATTGGTGTCGTGGCTCGAAAAACGCAAGCTTCCCCGCTGGTCGGCCATCCTTATCGTCGTTGTGATCGTGCTGGCCGCGGTGGCGACGCTTATTCTTACCGTCATCCCCCTGATCTCAG
>JAIOXH010000104.1 GCA_021741765.1 Aurantimicrobium sp.
ACAATTCCCAGAATCACGCCCGCCATTGCCAGGATGCTCGAGAACAGCATGGCCATGCGTTCGCCGATTCGTGCCACGAGCAGCCCGCTGGGAATGTCGCCGAGCAGAATGCCGAGTGCCAGCATGGATGCCACCAACCCGGCCAGCGCAAGAGTGGCCCCCGTGTCGCGCGCTATGGCCGGAATAACCGGAATAATCGCAGATTCGGCGGCGGAGAAGAGAAATGTGGGTAGGTAGATGGCCAGCGCGCCCTTGCGCAGTGAGAATTCCTTGCCCGACGTTGCCATGCTGTGCACGAGCCTACGCGCTCGAAGCCTCGCCGGTAGGCTGGAACGACAATGATTGACATCGACCTCTCGGATGACATTCGCGCGCTGCGGTCAACCTTCGCCGACATCCGGGCCGTGGTGGGTGTGGATCGGCTCGAGGCAGAGATTGCCGACCTGAACGAGCAGGCGGGCGCCGCCGACCTGTGGGACGACACCGAGAATGCACAGCGCGTGACGAGTGCGCTCTCGCACCGGCAGGCGGATCTGGCCAAGGTTTTCGACATCGAACGTCGACTCGATGATGTTGAGGTTTTGGTAGAGATGGCCAACGAGGCTGGCGACGAAGCCGCGGCAACCGAGGCTCGCTCGGAGCTTGCCGACGTGACCAAGATGGTGGGCGACCTCGAGATTCAGACGCTGCTGAACGGCGAGTACGACGCGCTGCCGGCTGTGATCACAATTCGTGCGGGCGCCGGTGGCGTTGACGCGGCCGACTTTGCCGAGATGCTGCTGCGTATGTATGTTCGGTGGGCCGAGAAGCACGGATACGGCGTCTCGGTTCTCGACACCAGCTACGCCGAGGAGGCGGGCATTAAATCGGCCACCTTCGAGGTGGATGCTCCCTATGCGTTCGGCACGCTGAGCGTTGAGGCGGGCACACATCGGCTGGTGCGCATGAGTCCGTTCAACTCGGCGGGAAAACGTCAGACGAGCTTTGCCGCCGTCGAGGTGGTTCCGCTCATGGCTGAGGCCGAGGCCATCGAGATTCCCGAAAACGACATTCGGGTCGACGTGTTTCGTTCGAGCGGCCCGGGTGGGCAGAGCGTCAACACCACCGACTCGGCCGTGCGCATCACGCACCTCCCCTCGGGGCTGGTGGTGAGTTGCCAAAACGAAAAGAGCCAGATTCAAAACCGTGCGGCCGCCATGCGCGTTTTGGCCTCGCGCCTGCTGCTCATTCAGCGCGAAGAAGAAAATGCCAAGAAAAAGGAACTGGCGGGAAACATCACGGCCAGCTGGGGAGACCAGATGCGCTCGTACGTTCTTGCGCCCTATCAAATGGTGAAAGACCTGCGCACCGAGTTTGAAGTGAACAACCCGGGTGCCGTTTTCGATGGTGACCTCGACGGCTTCATTGCGGCGGGCATCCGCTGGCGCAAACAGAAGTAAGGGCTGCGTATCGCTGGTTGAGTAGCGGCAGCCGTCTCTCGCTGGTTGAGTAGCGACAGCCGTCTCTCGCTGGTTGAGTAGCGGCGAAGCCGCGTATCGAAACCCCAATGGCGGGTGGCTTCGATACACCCACTGCGTGGGCACTCAGCCAACTAGGTATCGCTGGTTGAGTAGCGGCGAAGCCGCGTATCGAAACCCCAATGGCGGGTGGCTTCGTTACACCCACTGCGTGGGCACTCAGCCAACTAGGTATCGCTGGTTGAGTAGCGGCGAAGCCGCGTATCGAAACCCCAATGGCGGGTGGCTTCGATACACCCACTGCGTGGGCACTCAGCCAGCGAAGGCACACACCGAACTTGCGGGTGTCGCTCGGCGCCTTCGCGGGCTCGCTTGCCTAGGCTCGAAAACAGCATGATTCGTTTTGACAACGTCACCAAGCAGTACCGTGGCTCGACGCGCCCGGCACTCAACAACGTGAGCTTCGAAATCCTTCGAGGTGAGTTTGTGTTTCTGGTGGGCGCCTCCGGATCGGGCAAATCGTCGTGCCTCAGATTGATTATTAAAGAGGACAGACCCACGCGTGGCGCCATTCACGTTCTCGGTCAAAATCTCGGCATCATCTCCAGTCGCAAGATTCCGTTCTTTCGCCGCAGCCTGGGCGTCGTTTTTCAAGACTTCCGCCTGCTGCCCAACAAGACGGTGCACGAAAACGTGGCGTTTTCGTTGCAGGTGATTGGCAAGTCCAAGGGATACATTCAGTCGGCAGTGCCGGATGTGCTCAAGATGGTGGGGCTCGCCGGCAAGGCGTCACGCTACCCACACGAACTGTCGGGCGGCGAGCAGCAGCGCGTGGCCATCGCGCGCGCCATCGTGAACAAGCCCGCACTTCTTCTCGCGGATGAGCCCACGGGTAACCTTGACCCGGCAACGAGCGCGGGAATCATGTCTCTACTGGAATCCATCAACGCGGGCGGTACCACGGTTGTGATGGCCACCCACGCAGCCGACTTCGTTGATCGCATGAAGAAGCGGGTTATCGAGCTCTCGGCCGGCCAGATTGTGCGTGACGAGCGCGATGCGGGATACGGCCACACCGCGGCCATGCCGATTGTGGGCGACCAAACCTCGGTAAACGCCACCGGTGACGTTACGGTCGTTACGCGCCGCGCCCCCCGAGCCAAGACCGGCCCGATTGCGCGCCCACCGGTGGCCGCCAACCCGATCATCGAAACTACCGACCTCGTTGTGCCGCGCATCCACCTCGAGGGCACCACCGGTCTCGATGACATGACCCTCGATGCTGTTCCCGAGCTTCCCAGTCAGTTTTCGGTTCACGCTTCCGATGACACCGACGACCTAAGTGCCATCAGTGAACTCTTTGCCATGAACGATTCGCAGGCCGTGCCGCGCATCGATCCGGAGAATGACCCGCGCTACAACGCCGGTGTTCCCTCGGCCCAAGACCTCGCCAGCATGACTCCCACCCAGCGGCTCAAGGCCCAGGCCAAGTCGACGGCCCGGAGTCGCACCAAGAATGCGCCCGAAAAAGGCCAAGACGTGGGGCCGGTCTCATGAGGTTTGCACTCGTCTGGGGCGAGGTAGCCAACGGGTTGCGCCGCAACTTCTCCATGGTGGTTTCCGTGGTGCTTGTCACGTTCATCTCGCTAACTTTTGTGGGCACGGCCATCCTGATGCAGATGCAGATCGGCCAAATGAAGAGTTTTTGGTACGACAAAGCCCAGGTTGCCGTCTACATGTGCACCGATGTCTCGGTCGAGACCACGTGCCCCGATGGCCCCGCCTCCGCCACGCAGCTTGCCGGAATAAAGGCCGAACTTGACGGATCGACCCTGTCGCCGTTTATTGACAAGTACTACTTCGAAGACCACCAGCAGGCGTTCGACAATTTTCAGAAGCAGTTTTCTGGCAACCCGGTGGCGCAGTACGTCACCGCCGATCAGCTGAACGAGACCTACTGGGTAAACCTCAAAGACCCGTCGCAGTCGGCACTGCTTGTGGAGGCACTGGGATCCCAGTCGGGCGTCGAGGCCGTGACCGATCAGCGCAGCTATCTCGACCAAATTTTCTCCGTCTTGAACGCGGCCAGCTACACCGCGATCGGCATCGCCGGCCTCATGCTGATTGCGGCAGTTCTTCTCATTGCCACCACCATCCGACTCTCTGCCTTCTCGCGCCGCCGGGAACTCGGCATCATGCGACTCGTGGGTGCTTCCAACGGGTTCATCCAAACGCCGTTCATCATCGAGGGCGTGATCGCCGCATTCATCGGATCGCTGCTAGCGGGCGGTGCCATCGTGGGAATCGTGCAGTTCTTTGTGCGCGGCTACCTCGCGGTGAGCGTTCCGCTCACGTCGTTCGTGGGTCTGGGCGATGCGTTCCTCGTGGTGCCCATCCTGATCGTGGTGGGTTGCGCGCTCGCGGCGGTTTCGGCCAACTTTGCCATCACGCGCTACCTCAAGATTTAGTTCACTGTGGCCACCAAGCGCACACGTGCCATTCCCGCCGAGATGAGTCGGCGGGCCGAGGCCCGCTGGCCGGCGTTTGCCTCACTCATCGTGATGCTCGTGCTCTACGCGCTCACGCCCGCCGAGTTCGTGCCTCGCCTGGTGCTCATCGGCATCGCGGTGCTGATGTTTATTCCCCTCGTCGTGCTCAACCCCCATCGCCTCACGCGCGAAACGTCGTGGTCGCGCTGGTTGTCGATTTCGTTGGGCCTCGTTCTGGTAGCGGGCAACTTGGTCGACATGGGGTCGCTCATCTTCGATCTCGTGAGCGGTTCAACGCTGGGCTATCTCATCCTGCTGACTGCTCTCCAGGTGTGGGTGGCAAATATCGTGGCGTTCGCGATCGTCTACTGGGAGATGGATCGCGGTGGTCCGGTGAGTCGTGGCACGCAGCCGCGCGGCAAGCTCGGCCGCCCCGACTTTAAATTCGTGCAGGATGACGACGCCGACTCGGTCACCGAGATTCGGAATCAGTCGTCCGAGATTGCGGATTGGCGCCCCGGCTTTATCGACTACCTGTACCTGTCGCTGACCAACATGACCGCGTTCTCGCCCACCGACACCATGCCACTGTCGTCGCGGGCCAAAATGCTCATGGGCCTGCAATCGGTGTGCGGCTTCATTCTTTTGGCGCTGGTAATCGCGCGCTCGGTAAACATCCTCGCGTAGCGCAGTTATCGCCGGTTGAGTGGTCGCGTCGCGACCTATCGAAACCAGCTCGCTAGCGTGCTAATCTGGCTAGGTAACTTAGCCAGATAGGACGAGCTCATGAAGTCGGTCAACATGCTCGATGCCAAGAACTCGCTGTCGCGCCTGGTGGCGGCAGCCGTTGACGGCGAAGACATCGTGATTGCCAACCGCGGTAAGCCCGTTGTTCGGCTCGTTCCCGTGCACGCCTCGGAGACCAACACCGGTTCCGCACTAGCCGCGTGGCTCACGCAAAACCCGGCGCCTGTGTCGCGGACACGGAGTGCCGCAGACATCGAGGCTCAGTTGCAGGAGAATCGCGACGCGTGGGCATGATCTATCTCGATTCGGGCGTGGTCATCTATTCCACCGAACTCGATGGCGACGTGGGAGACGGCGTTCGCCAGCGCCTGGCGCAGGCATCCGACCAGCAGTTT
>JAIOXH010000105.1 GCA_021741765.1 Aurantimicrobium sp.
AATAGGAATCGGCGGTATCGACCAGGTTGCCGCCGAGCGCAACAAAACGGTCGAGGATGTCGGTGGTCTCGCCGGCACTGAGCGTCCAGCCAAAGGTGGCACCACCCAGCGCTACGGGGTGAACGTGGATGTCGGTCGTACCTAAGCGGCGACGCGCATCAGGCGCAATTTCTCCCGTTGTCCTCATCGACTCCCCTGGAACATTCATCGCTAGAAAAAACGTTACCGCAACAAGGGTGCAGACACACCAAAGATTAAGGACACGTCCCCCACCGAAAAATCGGCAGGGGACGTGAACGGATTGCTGGAGCGTGCGAAGACTAGTCGTCGTCGCCGTTGTCGCCTTCGGCGCTCGAGGCGCCCTCTTCACCCTCAACAACCGGAGCGAGCGACAGCTTGCCACGGTCATCAATCTTGGTGATCTCAACGAGAACCTTCTGGCCTACGACAAGCACGTCTTCGACGTTCTCAACGCGCTTTCCGCCGGCGAGCTTGCGCACCTCAGAGATGTGCAGCAGGCCGTCTTTGCCGGGTAGCAGCGAGACGAACGCACCGAACGTGGCGATCTTGACGACGGTTCCGAGGAACTGTTCGCCGATCTCCGGGTTGGTGGGGTTGGCGATGGCATTCACCTGCGCGCGCGCCGCCTCAGCCGAGGGTCCGTCGACCGCCCCGATGTACACGGTGCCGTCTTCCTCGATCGAGATGTCGGCTCCGGTCTCATCCTGAATGGCGTTGATCGTCTTACCCTTGGGGCCGATCAGTTCACCAATCTTGTCGACCGGAATCTGGACGCTGATCACGCGAGGTGCCGTGGGGGCCATCTCGTCGGGGCCGTCGATGGCCTGGTTGATCACCGCGAGGATGGCCGTGCGGGCCTCCTTGGCCTGACCCAGCGCCTGCTTCAAGACCGACGCGGGGATGCCGTCGAGCTTGGTGTCGAGCTGGATAGCCGTGATGAAGTCGCTCGTTCCGGCAACCTTGAAGTCCATGTCGCCAAGAGCGTCTTCCGCACCGAGGATGTCAGTGAGAGCCGCGTACTTGGTTTCACCGTTCACGGTGTCGGACACGAGGCCCATTGCAATTCCCGCAACGGGTGCGCGCAGCGGCACACCTGCGTTGAGTAGCGACAGGGTGGACGCACAGACAGAACCCATCGACGTCGAACCGTTGGAGCCGAGAGCCTCGGACACCTGACGGATGGCGTAGGGGAATTCGTCACGAGCAGGCAACACCGGCACGAGGGCGCGCTCGGCCAAGAAGCCGTGCCCGATCTCGCGACGCTTCGGGCTACCCACGCGGCCGGTCTCACCGGTCGAGTAGGGCGGGAAGTTGTAGTGGTGCATGTAGCGCTTGCTCTTGGTGGGACTGAGCGCATCGATCTGCTGTTCCATCTTGAGCATGTTTAGTGTGGTGACACCCAGGATCTGGGTCTCACCGCGCTGGAAGATGGCCGAGCCGTGAACGCGAGGAATAACCTGCACCTCGGCGTCGAGCGGACGGATGTCTGCCAAGCCACGGCCGTCGATGCGCACACCCTCGGTGAGGATGCGGCCGCGGACGACCTTCTTGGTGGACGACTTGTAGGCGCCGCACACCTGGCCGTTAGCCTCGGCCGGCAGTTCGCCCGCCTCAACCTTGGCGGCGATGGCAGCCTTGACGCTGTCTTTCAGCACGTCGTCGGCGTTCTGGCGCTCGACCTTGTCGGCGATCTGGTAGATGCGCGTGAGCTCATCGTGAGCCAGTGCGTCAACCGCGGCGAACACCTCGTCGGTGTACGGCAGGAAGATCGGGTAGTTACCCGTCGGCTTGGCCGCCTGGTCAGCGAGCTTCTGCTGTGCTTCAACGAGCTGACGAATGAACGGCTTGGATGCCTCGAGACCCTCGGCCACGATGGCCTCGTCGGGCTTGACGGCGCCGTTCTGGATGAGCTCCCAGCTGCCTTCGGTAGCTTCGGCCTCAACCATCATGATGGCGACGTCGTCACCGGCAACACGGCCGGCAACAATCAGGTCGAACACGGCGCTCTTGAGCTGCTCCGCATTGGGGAATGCCACCCACTGTCCGTCGATCAGACCCAGGCGGATACCCGCAACGGGACCCGAGAACGGGAGACCCGAGAGCTGAGTCGACGCCGAAGCGGCGTTGATGGCCAGCGCGTCGTAGAACTCGCCCGGAGCAATCGACATCACCGTGATCACGACCTGAACCTCGTTGCGGATTCCGTCGGCAAACGACGGACGCAGGGGGCGGTCAATCAGACGGCAGACCAGGATGGCCTCCGTCGAGGGGCGACCCTCGCGACGGAAGAACGATCCGGGAATCTTGCCGGCTGCGTAGCTGCGCTCTTCAACGTCTACGGTCAGCGGGAAAAAGTCGAACTGCTCTTTGGTCTGCTTGCTCACCGACGTGGCCGAGAGCAGCATGGTTTCCTCATCGAGGTATGCAGCAACGGCTCCCTGAGCCTGCTGCGCGAGGCGTCCTGCCTCGAAGCGCACGGTGCGCTTGCCGAACTTGCCGTTATCGAGCACGGCTTCGGCGAATTTGATTTCTGGACCTTCCACAGGTCTTCTCCTTCTATGGTGCGGACATCCCGTGTGGATGCCGCGCATGCGTAGAGGAAGCACACAGAACGAAGGCGTGACACACGCACTTGTTTGTTGCACGAGATCAGACTTTCGTGCTGGCCGTCAGTAGAAATCCACCGAATTTTTTCGCGCGATTCGGTAAACCACCACCGAGGACCAGCGAACTTTGCGTCCCTCTACCTTCAAGGGTAGCAGGAGAGTGTGAAATTCGACGCCGTTTGGCGTGCGGGGCACGCGTTAACGGCAAAGACCGCCCGAAGGGGGCCATTACACAAAAAGAAGTTATCGGCGGAGGCCGAGGCGCTCGATGAGCTTACGGTAGCGCTCGATGTCGACATCCGACAGGTAGCCGAGCAGACGACGACGCTGACCCACGAGAAGCAGCAGGCCGCGACGCGAGTGGTGGTCGTGCTTGTGCTCTTTGAGGTGCTCGGTGAGATCTTTGATACGGGTGGAGAGGAGGGCAATCTGAACCTCGGGGGAACCGGTGTCGCCCGGGTGAGTGGCATACTCTTCGATGATTGCCTTTTTGACGCTTGCTTCCAGGGCCATGTGGTTCCTTTTCTCTCGTTGCGCGGTGCCACAACCTCATGTTGTAGCGCTCTGAATCCGCGGCCGTTTTACGGCAACCCCGCAATCCTAACAGAGCCAACGGGAAGCTCGATACGGTGCATTCTGATGGCCTTCTGACTAGGCTGTCACCACCCGCAACAGTTGTGATGCGGCAGATGAGGAGACGCCATGACGTTCGGACAAGCAATAGCCAGTGGATTCAAGAACTACGTCAGCTGGAAGGGCCGCGCGACACGCGCCGAGTACTGGTGGTGGACACTGTTCATCTTCATCGTCACCCTGCCGTTCAACATCATTTACAACGCAACTTCGCAGGGAGCCCTCCAGGCATCCCTGATGGCCGGCGACCAAGCCGCGTACCTCGCAGCCCTGTTCGGCCCCACCTACTGGCTCCTCGTGGTGGTGTCGCTGGTCTTCTTCTTGCCCAGCCTCGCCGTGACCATTCGACGCTTGCACGATATCGACCGTTCGGGCGGCTGGTTCTGGATCATCCTCGTTCCCTTTGCCGGCAGCATCGTTCTTCTTGTGTTTGCGCTCCTGCCCAGCACCCCGGGCAAGAACCGGTTCGACTCCTAGATTCGGCAAACCGCGCTTGAGCGACTATCCGATTGACCACCTCACTTCGGAAGAAGCGTGGGACGTCGTGCGCACAAGCCAGGCGGGGCGCATCGCCACGCAACACGGAAACGCGCCGGAGATTCATCCGGTGACGTATGTGGTGCACGACGAGCAGATCTACTTTCGAACCGGCGTCGCCTCACGACTGCTCCTCGATACCGAGGACCAGCTCGTGGCGTTTGAGGTGTCGTGGCAGATGATGCAACACATCTCGTCGACGGTGATTCGAGGTGCGGTCGTGGTGGTCTCCGAGGTCGATAAAGTGGCCGAACTCAATGCCATGCCCTACTTGGACTTCGCACCACAGCAGGAATACGTGTGGATGCGGATTGCGCCCAATGAGGTGCGTGGTCGACGCCTGCACGTGATCGACAACACTCCCTGGAGGGAAAAATGAGCGGAGAAAAGATTACCGTGCACGTGAAGCCGGGGAGCTCGCGCGGCCCCCTGGTTGAAGAGACCGACGACCACTACGTCGTGCACGTCAAGGAGAAGGCCATCGACGGCAAGGCGAACCAGGGCGTGATCAAGGCACTCAGTGAGCACCTCGGCATCGCCCCGTCACGGCTTATCGTGGTGGGCGGAGCGGCCGCCCGCATCAAGCGCATCGAGATTCGCCCGGAGTAGCCTTTTGTCGTTAGTGCGTGGCGGCGAGACGCTCTCGCAAGAACTGCGCGACATCATCAAGCTCGTCGAGGTTGATGCCGTGGCCAATTCCGGAGTAGAGGCGGGCGGTGAGGTCCGAGTGTTCTGGCAGCCAGCGTCGCGTGATCTCAATCATGGGCGGCGCAATCACGGGGTCGTGCGCATCGCGTCCCCAAAATACCGGCGGGCGCACCTCGGCAAGAGCAGTGTCGCGGAGACGGGCTGCCGGCGATTCGGCAGGCAGGGCGAATCCGGCGAGTACAACGGCACTGTCGAAGTCACGGGGCCGGTGCCTCAGCAACTCGAGTGACATGGCCCCGCCCTGCGAAAATCCGAGCAGATGAACGCTCGAGATTTCGGGGTAATCCACTGCGAGCGCATCGAACCACGCGACGAGCGATCCGGTGGCCGCCTCGGCCTGATCCAGATTACGAATGAGCTCACCGGTCACCGGGTCTGCCGAGAGCGGAAACCACGCCCAGCCGGGTCCGGCCGGCTCGAGTCCCTCGATTGCGGCCACCACGAAACTCGACGGAAGGTGCGGCACGAGGCCAAACAGATCGTCGGCGTGTGATCCGTACCCGTGCAGCAAAACGAGTAATGGTCGCTCGGCGAGCGCCCGTGCGCGCTCACCTTCGGGAATTAACCAG
>JAIOXH010000106.1 GCA_021741765.1 Aurantimicrobium sp.
AGCTATTGGCGGTCTGCACCGCAACGTAATTCAGAAATCCCCCGGGCGATGCCAGGCTCTCGAGCGAGGTCGGGTCGAGGAGCTGCCCCGGCTCCGCAGGCACCACGACGGGAACGATGACGGCGAGCGAAGCAACCGCGGGGGCCAACCCGCCGGTATAAAGAAGAGCCGTGTGCTGGCGGGCCAGCGCACCCGTCTCGCCGTCAACGGTGATGAGCAGGGCCCGAGCACCCCAAACACTGTTCCAGTTCGACCGGGCTGTATCGAGGGAAACGGGCACGCTGACTTTTTCTCCGTTGGACAGATCAGTAATGTCGCTTGACCCCAGCGTGGAGCCGCGCGCGCCCGTTGATGTGCTCAGCCAGTCGTCGAGCCCGGCCACGGTTGACACGTCAACATCGATGGCGGTGACCGAGACGGATGTCGCAGCAACCTCCTCGCCGGAATTGTTGGCGAGGTGAACCGTCACCGTTAGCGAAGACCCGGGACTGGCGATTCCCTGATTCGACAGCGCTGAGGTCAGTGAGAGCCCCTCAAGAACGGCCGCTTCTCCGGGAACGGCGCTGGCGATGCCGGCGGTGAGCAGAAGGCCCGCAACAAGAGTGCGCGCCACAAGGGGAGTGGAGCGTCGCCGCCCACGCGTATCTGAGAGACCCGCCCGCATGTGGGCAATTCTAAGTGAGGCCGCACGAGCGGCGAGTGACCGCACACGTAGAATCTGGTGTGTGCACAGCGCCGCGGAAGCTCTCAACGTTCTGCGCGACCTCAGCGAAACCCCGGTCGTCTCAACCCTGGCGCTCGCCTTCCAGTCGGCCGGCCACGAAATCGCTCTTGTCGGCGGACCCGTGCGCGATGCCTTTCTCGGCCGGGGCATCAACGACCTCGACTTCACGACCTCGGCGCGTCCGGAGCAGATTCTCGCCCTCGTCGAACCGCTCGCTGAGGCCGTGTGGGACATCGGCCGTGACTTTGGAACGATCGGTGCGCAAATTCACGGCGAACGCGTTGAAATTACGACCTATCGCAGCGATGCGTACGACGGCGCCACTCGCAAGCCGACCGTGCAGTTTGGCGAGTCGCTCGCGGAAGACCTCCACCGGCGCGACTTCACGGTCAACGCCATGGCTGTGTTGCTCCCGCAACTGTCACTGATTGACCCCTTTGGGGGCATTGATCATCTGGTGGAAAGACGCCTCGTCACACCCGCACCAGCCGAAGAGTCGTTCGGCGATGATCCCCTGCGCATGATGCGGGCCGCCCGTTTTGTGGCACAGCTCGGGTTCACCCTCGATGAACACGCAGAGTGGGCCATGACGGAACTCGCACCGGCAATCGAGCGCATTTCAGCCGAACGGGTGAGCGACGAGCTCGTCAAATTGCTGTCCACCGACAGCCCACTTCAGGGCATTCGCCTTTTGGTAAGCACGGGGTTAGCCGACCGCGTGCTCCCCGAGGTATCGGCGCTCCGCCTCGAGGTCGATGAGCACCACCACCACAAAGACGTTTATGAGCACAGCCTGACGGTGCTGGCGCAGACCATTGAACTGGAGCATGAGCGCCACCCCGACAGCGCGCCCGATGTGCCGCTTCGCTTGGCTGCGCTGTTGCACGACATTGGCAAGCCCGAGACGCGCAGGCTCGAGCCGGGCGGCACGGTGACGTTTCACCATCACGATATGGTCGGCGCAAAGCTGGCCATAAAGAGGCTCAAAGCACTGCGGTTCGATAAGGAGACCACCGCTCGCGTCGCGCGGCTCATCGAGCTTCACCTGCGGTTCTTTGGTTACTCGGAGGGCGCCTGGAGTGACTCTGCCGTCAGACGTTATGTTCGGGATGCCGGCGATCAGCTTGATCGGCTGCACATCCTGACGCGGGCTGATGTCACAACCCGAAACAAGCGAAAGGCCGATCGCTTGGCGCACGCCTACGACGATCTCGAGCGCCGCATCGCGGAATTGGCGGAGCGAGAAGAAATTGATGCCGTGCGTCCCGACCTGGACGGCGAACAGATCATGGCCATCCTCGATCTCCCCGCCGGCCCACTCGTGGGACAGGCCTATTCCTTCCTGCTCAATCTGCGCCTCGACGAGGGGCCGCTCGGCGAAGAAGAGGCCACGCGTCGGTTGCGCGAGTGGCACGATTCGCTTGCCGGCAACGAATCCGGCTAAAATTGCGAAGTTGCTCGTAAGCCACGTCAGTGGCCACTTCGGGTGGCGTATGTGCAACCCTCCTGCTGCAGAAATCCTGTAGCCGTTTAGTCCGAAGGAGGCGGGTTAGTCATGCATCAATATGAACTCATGGTCATCCTCGACCCCGAGGTTGACGAGCGCACCATTGCTCCCAGCCTGGAGAAGTTCCTGAATGTCATCACCAACGATGGCGGAACCATCGAAAACGTTGACATCTGGGGACGTCGTCGCTTGGCCTACGAAATCAACAAGAAGGCCGAAGGCATCTATGCCGTCGTGAACTTCACGGCCGCCCCGGCCTCGACAACGGAGCTGGATCGTCAGCTCAAGCTGTCGGAAGCCGTTATGCGCACCAAGGTGCTGCGTGCCGAGGAGGCCATTGCGATGGTCGCCGCTGAGGCTGTCCGCGTCGCTGCAAAGGCAGCTCGCGCCGCCGCTGCTCCGGCTAAGGCAAAGGCTTAGCACCATGGCCGGCGAGACCATCATCACGGTTGTGGGAAACCTCACTGCCGACCCCGAGCTGCGTTACACGCAGAACGGACTGGCGGTCGCCAACTTCACCATCGCTTCGACCCCGCGCAATTTCGACCGCGCGAGCAGTGAGTGGAAAGACGGTGAAGCGCTGTTCTTGCGCGCCAGTGTGTGGCGCGAGTTTGCCGAGAACGTGGCGGGTACCCTCACCAAGGGCATGCGCGTGATGGCAACAGGCCGGCTCAAGCAGCGCTCCTATGAAACCAAAGAGGGAGAAAAGCGAACGACCATCGAACTCGAAGTTGACGAGATTGGTCCGTCGCTGCGTTACGCCAAGGCCACGGTGACGCGTCAGGCGTCGTCTGGCCGCACCGGTGGAGAAGATGCCTGGGCATCGGCACCCCCCGCGGTATCCGGCGGAGCGGACCCCTGGGCGACGCCCGGTGTGCCCGCAGACGAGACCCCGTTCTAGTAGACCTTGAGGAGCGCCTGGCGCGTTCCGCGAAGAGAAAGTAAGAGAAAAAGATGGCTGGAAAGTCAAGCGGCGACCGCCGCAAGCCGCTTCGTGGAGGCAAGGGCGCAAAAGCCCTCGCTCCCGCTAAGGCGATTCGCGTTGGCGTGATCGACTACAAAGATGTCGCCACGCTGCGTAAGTTCATTTCCGAGCGCGGAAAGATTCGCTCGCGTCGCATCACGGGTGTTTCCGTGCAGGAGCAGCGTCTCATCGCTCGCGCCGTGAAGAATGCTCGCGAGATGGCTCTGCTGCCCTACGCTGGCGCCGGACGCTAGGAGGAGACACCATGTCAAAACTCATTCTGACCAACGAGGTCTCTGGCCTCGGTTCGGCTGGCGACGTCGTTGAGGTGAAGAACGGTTACGCGCGTAACTATCTGATTCCCCAGGGCTTTGCGGTTGCGTGGTCTCGCGGCGGCGAGAAGCAGGTCGAGCAGATTCGCTCGGCGCGCGTTGCTCGCGAACTGGCCACGCACGAAGAGGCTCAGTCGCTCAAGGACAAGCTCGAGAACGCTGTCATCAAGCTCTCCGTCAAGGTGGGCCGCGATGGCCGTCTGTTCGGTTCGGTGAAGACTGACCACATCGCTCAGGCGGTGGCGGAAGCCGGCATCGGCGATATCGACAAGCGCAAGATTGAAATCCTTGTGCCGATCAAGTACACCGGTAACCATGAGGCGACCGTTCGCCTGCGTGACGAACTGGTTGCTACCATCACCCTTCAGGTGGTGGCGGCCAAGTAGTTCCCTCATACACAAGCGGGACAAAAACTCTAGGGTTTTTGTCCCGCTTCTGTTGTGTATTGAGTGAAACATTCCACAAGCCTCAAGAATTCCTTGAAGGATGATTGCATCCACAGCTGGGGATAAAAGAAAGACCTGTTCAGAGCGTATTTATCCTGCAAAAATAAGTCGGCCATCCACAGGTTATCCCCAGCTCTATAAACAGGTTTTCAGCGATTTTGGGCGAGTCATCCACAACGTTATGCACAGGGCCGTTTGGCGGTGTACCATCCCGTTCCTAGAGTGTGCAGAGGGCCTGCCCCGCGGGTCGCTCCACGACACTGTCCCCGGCGTGGTCTAATCCTTAACTCAAGGTTTGTCTCTCATAGCGGCGAAAGGAAGATCCGTGTCGATTGCACATCTCGGTATCGCCGCAGAGGTGCCCGAGCGCGGAAATGAGCGCGTAGCGCCCCACGACATGCTGGCTGAGCAGAGCACCCTGGGCGGCATGTTGCTGAGCGCTGACGCCGTGGCGGATGTTATCGACGTCGTGCGAGGTAACGACTTCTACTACCCCAAGCACGAGACCATTTACGACGCGATCCTGTCGCTTTACTCGCACGGTGAACCAACCGATGCCATCACGGTTTCCGATGAACTCACCAAGACCGGCTCTTTGGCCAAGGCCGGCGGCGCCGACTATCTGCACACGCTCACATCGATTGTTCCGACCGCGGCCAACGCGGGCTACTACGCCGCGATTGTGGCCGAACGAGCTCTGCTGCGCCGGTTGATTGACGCGGGCACGCGTATCGTCCACATGGGATATTCGGGCGAGGGCGATGCCATCGATCTCGTCAACAACGCCCAGGCCGAGATTTACGGTGTCACCGGCATGGCCGAGGCCGAAGACTACGTGCCGCTCAATTTGGCCGTAACGACGGCCATCGACGAGATTGAGGCGGCCAGGCACCGCGACGGCAACATGACCGGAGTGCCCACGGGATTCCGCGATCTCGATGAACTCACTAATGGACTTCACCCGGGCCAGCTCGTTATTGTGGCCGCCCGTCCCGCGCTCGGAAAGTCGACTCTGGCGCTCGACATCGCAAGGTCGGCGTCAATAAAACACAACCTGCCGACCATCTTCTTCTCGCTCGAAATGGGGCGCAGC
>JAIOXH010000009.1 GCA_021741765.1 Aurantimicrobium sp.
CCTTTGGGCGGGCGGGCGAGAAGGGTGTCTTCTGGACAACTCGCGCCGACGACATCATGGCTAAGACCGTCGTCGGTTTGTTGGAGAGAAACCCCAACGTTCCTCCCGATGCCATTGACGAGATTGCACTCGCTGCTGCCACCCAGGCCGGCGACCAGGGGCTCGTTCTCGGTCGTTCCGTGGGGATTCTTGCCGGACTTCCGCTGAGTGTTCCCGGATTTGCGATCGATCGCTGGTGTGCCGGCGCGATGACCGCGACAACAACCGTTGCCGGTGGCATCGCGATGGGCGCCTACGACATTGCCATCGCCGGTGGCGTTGAGCACATGGGCCACCACCCCATCGGAGCCGGCCTCGAACCCAATCCCCGATTCATTTCAGAGAAGCTCGTCGACCCCGCAGCACTGAGCATGGGCGAGACCGCTGAGCGATTGCACGATCGCTTTCCACAACTCACGAAGGAGCGGGCGGATCGGTTCTCTGTAGCGAGCCAAGCCAAGGCCGAGGCCGCCTATCAAGCGGGGCACATCCAGGCAGATCTCGTTTCGGTTTCAGCGTCAGGAGCAAACGGTTGGACCGTTGTCGATGCCGACGAGACGCGCCGCCCTGGAACGAACATGGAGGGTCTCGCCGACCTGAAGACACCTTTTCGCCCTCACGGTCGCGTGACCGCCGGTAATGCCTCGGGCCTGACTGACGGAGCCACCGCATGCATACTGGCAAGCGACGACGCCGTAACGAAGTACGGGCTCACTCCCAAAATGTACCTCGTGTCATACGCCTTTGTTGGCGTGGAACCCGAGGTCATGGGCATCGGGCCGATCCCCTCTACAGAGAAGGCATTGGCCAAAGCGGGACTCACGATGGACGACATTGGGCTGATTGAAATCAACGAAGCCTTCGCGGTTCAGGTGCTCTCCTTCACCGACCACTTTGGGCTGCCCGATGATGACCCGCGCGTAAATCCCCTCGGTGGCGCTATCGCCTTTGGCCACCCTCTCGCCTCAAGCGGCGTGCGTCTCATGATTCAACTGGCTCGCGAGTTCGCCGCGCACCCTGAGGTGCGCTACGGAATGACCACGATGTGTGTCGGACTCGGCCAGGGTGGCACGGTCATCTGGGAAAATCCCAACTGGAAGAAGTAGGTCATGACCGACTATGACGCTCTGGACTATGCGCCCCTGCTGGCGCTCGCCGAAGACGAGGTAGTGACGCATGCACTCGTTCGCGATGTGCGCACTCCGAGCGGTAAGACCATCGCCCTCATCACGTTAGATAACGGTTACGACTACAAACGACCCAACACCCTCGGCCCACGAACCTTGGAAGAGTTAAACGGAGTGCTCGTCGAACTGCAGGCAAGAGCGTCGCGTCGAGAAATTGATGCCGTCGCGATTACGGGAAAGCAGTTCATCCTCGCCGCGGGTGCTGACCTCAGCAAGGTCAACACCGTCCCCTCAGTGGCCGTGGCAAAGCTCCTCGCACAGCAGGGCCACCGCACGCTGGGCCGACTCGGTGAAATGGGTGTGCCTTCGTTTGCCTTCGTCAACGGCCTTGCCCTCGGCGGTGGACTCGAGGTCGCCCTCAACGCGAACTATCGCACCGTTGACTCCTCCGTGGGGGCCCTCGGACTCCCCGAGGTCTTTCTCGGGCTCATTCCCGGATGGGGTGGCGCTACGCTGCTTCCTCACCTCGTGGGAATTCGAAACGCACTTCGACTGATACTCGAGAATCCGCTGCGCAACAATCGCCTCATCGATGCCGCCACGGCGCATCGTCTCGGCGTGGCAGACGTCGTACTCTCGCCCATTCGTTTTCTCGAAGACTCGCTTGCCTGGGCCGACGGAGTACTCGCCGGCCGCATCACGGTTCGCCGCAAGGCAGCCCCCGGATTCATCGAGCGAACCTTCGTGTGGCCACAGGCCATTCGCATCGCGCGAAAGTCGGTAGCCAGCAAAATTGGCCGGGTAGCAAAGTCGCCGTTCGCCGCTCTCGATTTGCTCGAGTACACCAGAACGGCATCTCGTGGCGACAGTTTTGCGCGCGAGGACGAGATCCTTTCCGACCTGATTTCTGGAGACCAGTTTCAGGCCTCTATGTACGCATTCAATCTTGTACAGAAACACGCGAAGAAGCCCACGGGTGCGCCCGACCCGAAGCTGGCCCAGCCCGTCACCAAGGTTGGCGTGATTGGTGCGGGTCTCATGGCGCGTCAGTTTGCCCTGCTCTTTGTTCGCCGGTTGAAGGTGCCCGTTGTATTGACGGACATCAATCAGCAGCGCCTCGATGAGGCCGTGGCCTATATACACGGAGAGATTGCTTCGCTTAAGGCTAAAGGCCGACTGTCGAGCGACGAAACCTCTCGCCTGCAAGCACTCGTCACCGGCACGACAGACAAGAATGCCTTTGCCGACGCCGACTGGGTTATTGAGGCTGTCTTCGAAGAGTTAAGCGTGAAGCAAGAGGTCTTTGCATCGTTCGAGAAGATCATCGCCCCCACTGCCGTGTTTGCCACAAACACATCGTCGCTCTCGGTTGCGCAGATTGGGTCAAAGCTGAAGCACCCCGGTCGACTCGTGGGCTTCCACTTCTTCAACCCCGTTGCGGTGATGCCGCTGGTCGAAGTTGTTCGCGCCGACGCCACCACCGACGAGACTCTGGCCACCGCAATGAAGGTGGCCGTGGGCTTGCGCAAGACGGCCGTGATCACGTCAGACACCACAGGCTTCGTGGTCAACCGGCTCTTGGCCAAGGTGCTTGGCGAGGCGATGCACGCGGTAGACACGGGAACGCACCCGTCGGTTGTTGACGCCGCCTGCGCTCCCTTTGGCCTCCCCATGCCACCGTTCGTTCTGCTGGACCTCGTCGGCCTCAAGGTGGGCGCTCATGTTTTAGATACTCATCACGCAGCGTTCCCCGATCGCTTCTTCGACAGCGAAAACCTTCACAAACTCGCTGACTACGGACGCATCATCACGCGTGACAAACAGGGCAACGCCAACGGATTCGATAAGGGTGCCCTGGCCATCGTGCGCGGTGGCACGGCTCCGGTCACCGCCGAGGTCTTCAAACAGCGACTAGAAGACGGCCTCGCGGATGAAATCCATCGCATGCTTGCCGAGGGCGTTGTGGCGAGCGCTGCCGACATCGATCTGTGCATGATCATGGGCGCCGGGTGGCCCTTCCAAATGGGCGGCATCACACCGTACCTCGACCGCTGTGGCGCCAGTGAGCGTGTGTTTGGCGACACCTTCAACCACCCCCGCATCGCCGGGGTCACAGCCGCGTAGCGCTACTTCTTGCGCTTGGCTGGGTCTTCGGCCGACAGCGCCGACGACACAGCGTCATCCGGCAGTGGTCGTGCCACAGGAATCTTGCTTCCGACCACCTGGGCGACAACGTCACGAGTGATTGCCTGAGCCGTCAGACCTGCGTCAGCGAGGATATCCGCGCGGTCACCGTGGTCAATGAACTCGTCGGGAAGGCCAAGCTCGTCCACGGCCGTATCGACCCCGGCACCTCTGAGGTCCTGGCGAATACGGGTTCCGATTCCCCCCACGCGCACGCCGTCTTCGAGGGTGATCACGAGTCGGTGATCCGCAGCCAGAGAAATCACCGATGACGCAACGGGCACGACCCAGCGAGGATCAATCACCGTCGCTCCGATACCCTGCTGCGCCAACCGATCGGCGACATCGAGACCGATTCGAGCCATGTCACCGATGGTGACGATGAGCACGTCCTTGTGTGCCGCCTCGCGCAACACGTCTACCCCATCGGCTGTTCGTCGCTGCGCGACAATCTCCGCTCCCACTGAACCCTTGGGGTAGCGAATAACCGTGGGGCCGTCGTCAACGGCCAGAGCTTCGGCGAGTTCTTCGCGCAGTCGTTGACCGTCACGCGGAGCGGCCAGCCTAATGCCGGGAACAATCTGGAGCAGGGCCAAGTCCCACATGCCGTGGTGACTCGGACCGTCAGGACCCGTAACGCCGGCGCGGTCGAGCACAAAAGTCACGCCGGCGCGGTGCAGTCCAACGTCCATAAGTACCTGATCAAACGCCCGATTCATGAACGTCGCATAGATGGCCACGACGGGATGCAGGCCACCAAAAGCCATACCCGCTGCTGCCGTTACCGCATGCTGCTCCGCGATGCCGACATCGAGAACGCGGTCAGGGAATCTCTCTTGCATGGCGCCGAGACCCGTGGGGCGCAACATGGCGGCCGTTATCGCCACGATGCGCTCGTCGCGCGCCGCGTGCGCGGTGATCTCTTCGCTGAAGACGTCGGTCCACGACGGGCTCGACGACGACCTGGGTTCACCCGTTTCCGGATCGATTCGGCCCACCGCGTGAAATTGATCGGCGATATCGTCTCGGGCCGGTTGATAACCCCGACCCTTTTCGGTAATCACATGAACGATTACTGGCGCACCGTAGTTTTTTGCCTGACGAAGCGCATTCTCGAGCGTGGCGATGTTGTGCCCATCAACAGGACCAACATATTTGATATCGAGGTTGGCATAGAGCGACTGATTCTTCACGAAGTTAGTGAGGAAGCCGCGTATTCCTCCGCGCACACCTCGATAGACGGCACGAGCCGTGGGACCGAGTTTGTCGAACGCCTTGCGCGATGTCAGGTGAAGGTTGCGGTAGGAGCGTCGTGTGCGAATGCGGTCGAGAGAGCGGGCCATTCCACCAATGGTGGGCGCATAGGACCGCCCGTTGTCGTTGACCACAATCACAAGGTTTCGCGCATTATCGTGCGTGATGTTATTGAGGGCCTCCCACGTCATGCCACCCGTGAGGGCGCCGTCACCAACCACCGCGACGACGTGCCGGTCGGCCTGACCCGTCATCTGAAAAGCGCGCGAGATTCCGTCGGCCCACGACAAAGACGAAGACGCGTGAGAGCTCTCCACAATGTCGTGAGGCGACTCGCGCCGTTGCGGGTAGCCGGCAAGCCCGCCACGTTCACGCAGTCCGTCAAATTTTTGACGGCCGGTGAGGAGTTTGTGCACATACGACTGGTGTCCGGTATCAAAGACAATCGGATCCGCCGGAGAATCGAACACGCGGTGCAGGGCAATTGTCAGTTCAACAACGCCGAGGTTGGGGCCGAGATGCCCTCCGCTTCGCGCCACCTCAGCAATGAGGAACGTGCGAATCTCAACGGCAAGTTCGCTCAACTGCTCGTGGGTGAGCGCGTCAAGATCGCGGGGTCCGCTAATAGACGACAGCAAGCTCATAGAGTGAATTCTACGTAACCCGCGAGCACTATGCCACGAGGGAACGCAGCACGTACTGCAAGATTCCCCCGTTGCGGTAGTAGTCCGCCTCGCCGGGCGTATCGATGCGCACGACTGCATCGAATTCCACCGGGGGCTTGCCGCCCGGTGATAGGTCGCTCGGTGTCGCAACAACTCTGACCGTCTTAGGTGACGGTCCCGAATTGAGCGCTTCAATGCCCGAGATCGTAACGACCTCTGTGCCGTCAAGTCCCAGCGAGTCCCAGGTTTGACCAACGGGGAACTGCAACGGAAGAACGCCCATGCCAATGAGGTTCGAGCGGTGAATGCGCTCGAAGCTTTCGGCAATGACCGCCCGAACACCCAACAGGCTCGTACCCTTGGCGGCCCAGTCGCGGGACGAACCAGAACCGTATTCCTTGCCCGCCAAGATGACCAGCGGAATGCCGGCAGCCTGGTAGTGCTCGCTGGCATCGTAGATGAACGACTGCGGACCATCGGCTTGCGTAAAGTCGCGCGTGTAACCGCCCTCAACGCCGTCAAGCAACTGGTTCTTGAGTCGAATGTTTGCAAACGTTCCACGAATCATGACCTCGTGGTTACCGCGACGTGAACCGTAGGAGTTGTAGTCGGCGCGCCCCACACCGTGGGCGTCGAGATACTGTGCGGCTGGCGTGCCCGCCTTGATGGAGCCGGCGGGTGAGATGTGGTCGGTGGTCACCGAGTCACCGAGTGTTGCGAGAACGCGTGCGCCCACAATGTCGGTGACGGCGTCGGGCTGCATGGTCATACCGTCGAAGTACGGCGGCTTGCGGACATACGTGGATTTCGCATCCCACTCAAAAGTGGCACCCGTTGGCGTCGGCAGTGAACGCCAGCGCTCGTCGCCGTCAAACACACCAGCGTACTCGTGCGTAAACATGGCCGTATCGATGTTGGCATCAATCACTTGCTGAACCTCTGCGGAATCCGGCCAAATCTCGGCGAGGTAGACGTCGTTGCCGTCACTGCCCTGACCCAGCGGCTGCGTCTCGAAATCGAAGTCCATAGAACCGGCGAGGGCGTAGGCGATGACCAGCGGTGGACTCGCCAGGTAGTTCATCTTCACATCGGGGTTGATGCGACCCTCAAAGTTGCGATTACCCGAAAGCACCGCGGTAACAGCAAGGTCGTTGGCGTTGATCGCCGCCGAGATCTCCTCGTCGAGCGGACCGGAGTTTCCGATACACGTGGTGCAGCCGTAGCCAACGGTGTAAAAACCGAGGTCTTCCAGATACGTGTTGAGGCCGGCCTTCTCGTAATAGTCAGTGACGACCTTAGAACCCGGCGCCAGAGTGGTCTTCACCCAGGGCTTCGACTTCAGGCCCTTCTTCGATGCGTTGCGCGCCAAGAGCCCAGCCGCAAGCATTACCGAGGGGTTTGACGTGTTGGTGCACGACGTGATGGCGGCAATTGACACGGCGCCGTTGTCGAGGGTGAAGGTCTCGCCATCTTTGGATACCGAGGCAGCTTTACCGGGAGCAAAATTGACAAGGTCCTTGGCGAACTGCTCTTTGGCAGCGCTCAATTCGATGCGATCCTGCGGACGCTTGGGTCCGGAGATAGACGGCACAACAGTGGCGAGGTCGAGTTCGAGGCACTCGCTAAACACGGGCTCGACGCTTGGGTCGTGCCACAGCTTCTGCAGCTTGGCGTAGGCCTCGACAAGCTCAACCTGTTCCGCGCTGCGGCCGGTGAGTCGAAGGTAACCGAGCGTCACCTCGTCGATGGGGAACATGGCTGCCGTCGAACCGAACTCGGGGCTCATGTTTCCGATCGTGGCGCGGTTAGCCAGAGGAACGGCAGCCACACCCGGACCGTAGAACTCTACGAACTTGCCCACGACACCGTGAGCACGAAGAATTTCCGTGATTGTCAGAACAACGTCGGTCGCCGTGACGCCGGCAGGAATAGATCCCGAGAGCTTGAAGCCAACAACCTTGGGGATGAGCATCGACACGGGTTGACCCAACATGGCCGCCTCAGCTTCGATACCGCCAACGCCCCAGCCCAGCACTCCCAGGCCGTTGACCATGGTGGTGTGTGAGTCGGTACCGACGCAGGTGTCGGGGTATGCCTGCAGAACTCCGTTGACCTCACGCGACATCGTGACGCGCGCCAGATACTCAATATTGACCTGGTGCACGATTCCCGTTCCGGGTGGCACGACCTTGAAATCATCGAACGCCGTCTGGCCCCAGCGAAGGAACTGGTAGCGCTCACCGTTGCGTTCGTACTCGATGGCCACGTTGCGTTCGAGGGCGTCTGCTTCGCCGTAGACGTCAGCAATCACCGAGTGGTCGATCACGAGCTCTGCCGGCGCGAGCGGGTTGATGCGCTTGGGGTCGCCGCCCAGAGCTGAAACAGCCTCACGCATGGTGGCGAGGTCAACGATGCACGGCACGCCAGTGAAGTCCTGCATGACAACTCGTGCCGGCGAAAACTGGATTTCCGTGTCCGGCTCGGCCGTGGGAACCCAGGCACCGAGGGCGCGAATCTGGTCGGCGGTGACATTGGCACCGTCTTCGGTGCGGAGCAGGTTCTCGAGTAGAACTTTCAAACTAAAGGGAAGCTTTTCGTGGCCGTCGACCGTGTCGATACGAAATACTTCGTAGGTTGCACCCCCGGCCGTGAGGGTGGACTTTGCTCCGAAGGTGTTGACGACAGACACTGTGATTGCTCCTTTTATTACGCATGATGTCGTGGAAAGACATGACCAATGAGGGTCCTCGCCAGGGTGCATCGAGGAACCGCATTTATCTTGATATCAAGATACTCCGTTTTCGGATTGCTCAACTGCTTTTTCCTTGAAAAGTCCGCGAACGAGCAACCAGGTTGCCGCCAAGACGGGGATGTAGAGGGGAAGTCCGAGGGCTAGCTTTGCCGTGAGCAAAGCTTGATTGAGCGCGGCGTTTTCTGCCCCGGAGGCCAGAGAAGCGGCCACGAAGAGCGGGACCTCGACCGCCAAGCGAATGACAAACATGGCGAGCCACAGAAGCGTGGTGATGGTGTAGACGCGACGCGACTCACGATCCTTGCGCCACGCTCCCTTGTCCTGGCGATAAAGCCCAATGACAAGTCCCACCAACGGCCAGCGCGCCACGAGAGACACGATGACGGCCAGCGCGTAAACGCCGTTAGTGACAAGACCCCAGACCGAAAATCCTTCGGCACGATTGGTAAAGATGGCAATGGCCGCCGAGAGGGCTACGCCGACCAGCCCCACAACCGCCTGAAGAACACTCTCGCGACGGATGACCCGCACGAGCGTGAAAACGACCGACGCGCCCACCGACAGGCCCAGCGCGAGCCACGGGAGTCCTTCAGTCACACCAGACAGAGCGTAAACGAAGACAAACAGTGTTCCCGGCACGACGGTCTCCAGGATTCCGAGAACCCCGCCCACGGCCCTCAGGAGCGGCTGACCCGTCTCCTGGGTCGACGCCAGGGCTGCGAGTCCGCGCGGTTGCGCTGTCTTGTCACTCACGCCATTGCCTGACTGGGAGCACCACCGGCTTGCGCGGGCACTTTGATGGGCAGCATTTCACGAGGGGGCATCGGTGTCTCTCCGCGCACAATGACGAGGCTTCGGAACAGATCGATCATGGCTCGACCGGTTGACGCTTCCGTTGCTGCCGCGCCGGTAATGACGCCTCGCACAAACCAGCGAGGACCGTCGACCCCCAGGAAACGGGCATCCTGAACTCCCGGCTTGCCGTTCGAGGTAACGACGGGAATCTGGCACTTCAACTCAATGCCGACCGGCCCCGTCACGGGTTCGGCGATTCCGCCCTGCGACGTTATGTGATCGACAACCTGCTGGCGAATCTCATGCCACAGTCCGCTACTGCGCGTCGCCGCGAAAGGCTGCACCTGAAGCGTGGAACCAAACTGGTCGAGGTTGACCGCAACGATGCGCTGCGTTCCCTCCTCAACCTCAAGACGGAGATTCAGGCCCTCACGCGGTTCTACGCGAATGGATCCCAAATCGACGAAGGGGCGAATACCGGTGACTTCACTCTCGTCAAACGGGCCGTTGAGGTGCCGATCCTCGGGAGCGCTCTTTTCAACCGAAATGTTCAAGTCCGAAGCCATAGTGACTATCTCACCACACCTTTATGACGAGATGCCTGAGGACCCAAAGCCCCCGTCGGCCCGATGCGTTCCGGGAAGAGCATCGACGGCAACAAAACGCGGACGCGCGAGCGGCATCACAATTAATTGCGCAATGCGGTCACCCGCATTCACCACGAACGATTCGACGGGATCGAGATTGATGAGGGTCACGCGTATCTCACCCCGATAGGCGGCGTCGACCGTTCCCGGCGAGTTGACGATCGAAATCCCGTGCTTTGCGGCGAGTCCGCTCCGCGGAACAACGAAGGCCACGAAGCCATCCGGCAGGGCGATTGACAGCCCTGTTCCCACGGTGCCCCGCTCCCCTGGTTTGAGCGTGAGCGAATCCGTGGACGCAAGATCGGCACCCGCGTCTCCGGGGCGCGCAATCGTGGGGGCATTTTTTCCGGTAAAGAGAACCTCGACAACGTCAGTCACGACACCGAGGTTAGCAAGGATGCCGTGACGGAAAAATCATGGTCTGATAGAGGGGTGACGTATCGCGAAACCCTGTGGCCGAATCCGTGGATCTATCTCACTCTTTTTCTTGAGGTTCCGATGGTCATCATGTTGCTGGCGCCGTTCTCCCTGCCCCTCGGAATTTTGCTCGCCACGGTGATCTTCATTGTCATTTCCGTGACGATGACGGTAACCTCCCCGCGCATCGAAATCGCGGATGGCCGGCTCCGCGTCGGCAAGGCTTCCATCGGCCTCGAGTATGTGGGCGCGGCATCGGCGTTTACGGGCACTCACGCCGTTGCCGAGCGTGGAATCAACTTGGATGCCCGCGCCTGGACGCGATTTCGCGCGTGGATTGGACCGGTCGTTCGCGTTGAGATCGCGGACGACGCTGATCCCACTCCCTACTGGTTGTTCAGTACCCGGCGACCTGAGCAACTCGTCACGGCACTGCGCACATCGCGCGCAAATCAGAAGTCGTAACGATCGCAGAAACTAGCCGTTGCACTCCGTGCAGACGGGTCCGAGCTTGTTCTGTTTTGCCAACTGCGAACGGTGCTTGACGAGGAAGCATTCAATGCACGTGAACTCGTGCTCTTGAGGCGGCAAGACAACAACGTTCAGCTCCATGTCTGAGAGATCGTGACCGCCAACGCCAAAGTCGCCAAGATTGTCGGCGTCTTCGAGGTCAACCGATGCAGAGAGCTTCTCGGGAACACGTTCCTTGAGAGCCTCAATCGATTGAGTGTCGTCATCGTCGTTTTTGCGCGGTGCGTCGTAGTCGGTTGCCATTTATCTTGAGTCACCTGCACTTTTCGCTCGGAAGGGTGGGAGTGTTTCGCGCCTGTAGTTTGCACTACCATTCCCCGAAAGTCCAAACCCCGCGCGGTGAGCGGAAAATCGGGTCGAAAATTGTCATGCGGCGCACCGACACATTGACCACGATTGCCTGATGCCCGTGGCACGATAGGCGCTAAGCAAGATCAGTGTTGGGAGCCACGTCAATGCGCGACCTAAACGTCACGAACGTCGAGGAAGGCGTCCTCGTTGCGTCGGATTCCGACGGTGCCGAGTACCGGATTGCCATCGACGATGTCACGCTGTCGCGCCTCAAGCGACCCGTTACGTCGTCACCACGGGCACGGGTGTCGCCACGCGACATCCAGTCGCAGCTTCGTGCCGGACTCACCCGCGAAGAAGTCGCCGAACTTACGGGTGCGAGCGAAGAAGAAGTAGCTCGCTTTGAAGGTCCGGTCTTGGCTGAGCTCGACTACATCATTAACGCAGCGCTGGCGCTTCCGGCACTATCCGAGGACTCCCCGGGAGGGGATCGGTCTGTCACCGTGGGAGCCCGCGTGCGGACACAAATCGAGAATGCCGGTGGCACAGACGAACGCTGGGTGAGTTGGCGAAACCCCGCCGGCGAGTGGCACGTAAAGTGCACCTTCCAGGTTGCGGGCATTGTGCACGAGGGCCGGTGGAGCTTCGAACCCAAGCATCACCAGCTCACCCCGCTCAACGATGAGGCCGCCAATCTGATGGCGAATCAGGCGTTCACCTCGGGGCTCATCCCCCGACTTCGAGCGGTCGACGGTAAGCAGCGCCGCAACAACGGAGCAACCCCGCGGGTGTCCGAAGCGGCGGAGGCAAAGAACGCCGCTACGCCTGTCGCCCCACATCCGGCAGAGTCAGTCGTTTCTGCCGTTGGCGACGCCGTTGACGACAAGATCGATGTGGGTGCGGACGCTGTCGATAGCGCAAAGCCTGACACATCCGCTGTCCCTGCAGCGAAGGTGGCAGCCCCGGCGGAAATCTCTGATGCCGAGGTGGAATCGACCCCCACCCCCACGGCAGACCTGATGGCCGCGCTCCGCAAGAGACGGAGCGAAAACCAAGACGCGCCGTCGTGGCTGGCCGAAGCGGCCTCTTCTGAGGCCCCCCGAGCGAAGCCCGGCTCGATTACCGATGAACTCGCGGAGATGCAGAACACTCAGCCAACGAAGACTTCACGCACCGGTAGTGCGCGTCGCCAACGTGCACAGATGCCCACGTGGGACGAGATTGTTTTCGGCACCAAGGTCGACGACGACCCTATCTAGCTCTCGTTCGTCAGTCGCATCCAGGGAATGAGCATCTCGCGCTCTGAGAGTCCCCCGTGCTGGCCCACCATGTTTCTCGCGTCGGCGTCAGGCGTCCTCCCGTCATAGAGGGCGTCGTCATGCTTCGGAACCACGATGAGTTCTCCCGCTCGTCGTCTCACCTCGGTCGACATCGGCCCCCATACGCCAGCAGCCACGAGGTCTTCGGGGCTAACGACCCAGGCCTGCTCAGCAAGGCGTTCATGCCACAGACCCCTGTCGTCACCGGGCAGCGCAGCATCGCCGATGGTCTGTTGCGGGTGGCCCTCATCGGCAAATATCTGCAGCCCTCGGGGTTCTCCACCGATAATCGGGTTTCCCGTGAGGCCCCAGTCGTGTGCCACAACATCAATGTGCCGCGACGCCGGTACATCGAGCACACCGTGGTCTGCGGTGAGATAGACCTCCACGCCGCGCGGAAGGGCTGAGGCCAGAGCCCGCAGTGCCCCGTCGACCTCCTCGAGCACGGCCAACCACGTCATGCTCGTCACCCCCTGAGCGTGCGCGGTTTGGTCTAACTCGGGGACGTAGAGCATGACGAAGTCGGCACCGAGGGCCACTTCGCCGCACACACGTTCGACCCGAGCTGCCACAGCACTCTCCCCCACGTATCGGGCGCCGGCGTGAACCACTTGGGTCAGCGGCGACTTTTCGAACCGGGGTAGCCCCACAATTGTCGATCTCTTTCCGGAGTCCTGCGCCCGCTCGTGAAGGGTTGGCACGCCAAGCCAGTCCGTAAGGTTCTCCACGTCGATGAGTCCGCTCAACTGGTTGATGATGTTACCTGTTGCCGGATTCTTTATTCGATAACCGAGCACGCCGTGGGTTCCGGGGAGTTCACCGGTGGCGAGAGACGCAAGTGCGCAGGCCGTGGTCGACGGAAATACGGTAGACATGCGCACCGTCGAACCGAAGTGTGAACGAAGAAAAGGAGCGTGCCCGAGGCTTTCGGCCAGATTGAGATAGCCCAACCCGTCAACCAATACGAGGACAACAGCTGAGGCGACCGGAAGCCCCAGAGCGTTGGGCAGACCCTCCACACCCAGGCTGGCATAGCAACTTGGCAACACGTCGGTCAGCCGCGCGTCGCTCGGCGGAGGGCTCGGTAGCATGAGTCTCATTATGACGACTTCCGCCCGCACCCCCGAAGCGGGCGATCACATCACTGACATCGACCTTTCGGTCGAAATGCAGGATTCGTTTCTGGAATACGCCTATTCGGTGATCTACTCGCGCGCTCTACCCGATGCCCGCGACGGCCTCAAACCTGTTCAACGCCGCATCCTCTTTATGATGCGCGACATGGGTCTCCGCCCCGAGAAGGGCCACGTGAAGTCTGCCCGTGTGGTTGGCGAAGTCATGGGAAAGCTCCACCCCCACGGAGACGCGTCTATCTACGATGCGCTGGTGCGCTTGGCACAGGACTTCACGCTGCGGGTTCCACTGGTCGACGGCCACGGAAACTTTGGATCGCTCGACGACGGCCCTGCGGCTGCCCGCTACACCGAGGCTCGCCTGGCTGCGGCCGCAATGTCCATGACCGAGGACCTCGACGAAGACGTGGTCGACTTCGTTCCCAACTATGACAACCAGTTCATGCAGCCCGAGACCCTCTCGGCCGCGTATCCCAACCTTCTGGTCAACGGTTCGAGTGGTATCGCGGTGGGCATGGCCACGAACATGGCCCCACACAACCTCGTTGAGGTCATCAACGCTGCTAAGTATCTTCTCGCTCATCCCGAGGCGTCCCTGGCCAAGCTCATGTCTTACGTTCCCGGCCCCGACCTTCCTTCGGGGGGCACCATCGTCGGGCTGACCGGTATTGCCGAGGCCTACGAGACCGGTCGGGGGTCCTTCAGAATGCGCGCTAAGGCCAGTATCGAAAACGTCTCCGCGCGCCGAGTGGGCATCGTCTTTACCGAACTCCCGTATCTCATCGGCCCCGAGAAGGTGATCGACAAGATCAAAGATGGCGTCACAACAAAGAAACTTTCCGGCATCAGTAACGTCATTGATCTCACCGACCGCCACCACGGACTCAAACTCGTGGTCGAGATAAAGACCGGATTCAACCCAGAGGCCGTTCTCGAGCAGCTTTATCGCTTCACACCACTCGAAGACTCGTTCAGCATCAACAACGTCGCCCTCGTCAACGGCAGCCCACAGACCCTCGGCCTCAAGGGCTTGCTCGAGGTGTACCTCGAACACCGCAAGACGGTGGTCACCCGGCGCTCCCAATTTCGCTTGGGCAAGCGACAGGAACGCCTCCACCTGGTTGCCGGCCTGCTCATCGCTATTGCCGACATCGACGAGGTCATTCAGGTGATTCGCGCGAGCGACGATGCGGATGGCGCCCGCAGCACACTCATGACAGTTTTCGATCTCAGCCAACCGCAGGCCGAGTACATCCTCGAACTCCGGCTGCGCAGGCTCACGAAGTTCAGCCGCCTGGAGCTCGAGAAAGAATCCGAAGAACTCTCGCGCGAAATAACCGAGCTCGAGCAAATTTTGGCGTCACCCGAACGTCTTGTCCAGGTCGTGGGTGACGAGCTGACCGCCACCGCAAAGGCTCTGGGCACGCCGCGGCGCACCGAACTGAGCGATGCCGACATCGTCGTGACGCTCGCGCGCGGAGAATCCACCGTTACCTCCCTCGAGGTCGAAGACTCTCCCTGCATTGTCACCATGAGCGCTGATGGGTACCTCATGCGCCTCGACGGAACGGCTTCCACCGGCTGGGGCCTGGCCAAACGCACGGTGCACGATGGCCTGCGTTCCCGCGTGATCACGACGCGGCGGTCGGAGATCGGTGCGATTACCTCACTCGGCCGCCTCATCGGCATGTCACCCGTCACCCTGCCGCACTCACCTGTGGACGCGCCATCAATCAAGGGCTCTGTGGCCGCCAACCGCTATATCGACGTTGAGAAAGGCGAGACCGTCTTGGCACTCGTTGGGCTGAGCGAGGGAGTACTTGCCCTCGGTACCGCGCAGGGCGTGGTCAAGCGAATCGACCTTTCCTCAGCTGCTCTGCGACCCGGGCAACAGATTATTGCTCTCCAGCCCGGCGACACCGTGGTCGGTGCCGCGCTCGCGACTGATACTCACTGGCTCACGTTTATCACCTCGGACGGCCAATTGTTGAGGTTTGAGGCGAACAGCGTGCGACCTCAGGGCGCGGGTGCGGGAGGCATGGCCGGTATCAAGCTTGCCGATGGCGCCCACGTCGTGAGTTTCACGACCATAGATTCCCTTGACGATGCCAGTGTCGTGACCGTCTCGGCCAGCCTCGAAACGCTCATGGGAGCCGGCGCTCAGCGCGTCAAGGTGACGCCGCTCGCCGAGTTCCCGGCAAAGGGACGCGCCACTCAGGGTGTTCGCGCTCACACGTTCCTCAAGGGCGAAGACGTGCTCACCACTGCGTGGGCGGGCCGATCTCCCGCTTACGCGAGCGATCTGGAGGGCAAGCCCGTTGAACTGCCGGCTGAGCCGGCCAAACGTGATGCCTCGGGAACCAAGTCCGAAGGCGACATCAGCTTTCTGGGTGCGCGCTTCGCGGGCTGAGCCTGAGACGCAAACCAGAGATTTGGCGCAACGGGCTGGGGGGACTAGACGTCGATGCGTTCGCGCGACATGCGCGCCGACCCCTCAACGATGAACTCCCGCCGCGGGGCCACTTCGCTACCCATGAGGAGTTCGAACATTGCGTCCGCCGCAGCGCCGTCCTCAACGCGCACACGACGCAGTGAGCGATGCTCACGATCCATGGTGGTTTGCGCCAACTGATCGGCATCCATTTCGCCCAGGCCCTTGTAGCGCTGAATGGGCTCTTGGTAGTTTCTGCCAGCCTTGCGAAGCTTCTCGAGCGCCTGATGCAACTGGTCTTCAGAGTAGGTATAGATGATGTCGTTGGGTTTCGAACCGGCGTTTATGCCCACAACCCGGTGCAGCGGCGGTACCGCAGCAAAAACCCGACCCGCCTCAATCAGCGGGCGCATGTAACGGAAGAACAGGGTGAGGAGCAAGGTGCGGATGTGTGCACCGTCAACGTCGGCGTCACTCATGATGATGACTTTGCCGTAGCGTGCAACGTCGATGTCGAAGCTCCGACCCGAGCCGGCACCGATCACCTGGATGATAGCCGCGCACTCGGCATTGTTCAGCATGTCGGCGACGCTGGCTTTTTGAACGTTCAGGATCTTTCCGCGGATGGGCAAGAGCGCTTGGTACTCGCTGCGACGAGCTAACTTTGCCGTGCCGAGTGCCGAGTCGCCCTCGACGATGAAGAGTTCGCTCTCGGCCACATCGCTGCTTCGACAATCGACCAGCTTTGCCGGCAGGCTGGACGACTCAAGCGCCGTCTTGCGCCGCTGTGTCTCCTTCATCGTGCGGGCCGAGATGCGACCCTTCATTTCTGAAACGACCTTCTCGAGCACGAGGGCGCTCTGGGCTTTGTCGTCACGCTTGCCCGACGTCAGTCGTGCGGTGAGTTGCTGTGTCACAACGCCAGCGACAATTTGACGAACGGCCGGCGTTCCGAGCACCTCTTTGGTCTGACCCTCGAACTGCGGCTCGGGAAGGCGAACCGTGATGACAGCCGTCAGGCCCGCCATGGCGTCTTCTTTCTCGACCTTGTCGCTTCCCGCCTTGAGGCGGCGAGCATTTGCCTCCACCTGAGCACGAATGACCTTGAGGAGCGACTGTTCGAATCCCTGTTGGTGTGACCCGCCCTTGGGGGTGGCGATGATGTTCACATATGACTTGACGACGGTGTCGTAGCCTGTGCCCCAGCGCAGGGCGATATCCACGTGACACGTGCGCTCGACCGCCTGCGAAATCATGCTGCCGTCGCCCTGAAGCACCGGAACGTTTTCGGTGAAGTTCGCCTCACCGTCAAGGCGCCACGTTGCGGTGATGGCCTCGTCAGGCGCCAAGAAATCGACGTATTCGGCTATGCCGCCACTAAAGGAATACTCGCTCAGCTGTGAATCACCCGTGCGGTTGTCGTTGATGCGCATGTGAAGTCCGGGCACCAAGAAGGCCGTTTGGCGGGCGCGGGCGGCCAGTTCCTCGGTGCTGAAGTCGGCACCTGGCGTGAACACCTGCGAGTCCGCCCAGTAGCGAACGCGAGTTCCCGTGACACCCTTAGCGACCTTACCGACCCTGCGAAGTTCACTCGACGCGTCGAAGGCGGTGAACGGTGACGAGGGCGACAAGCCCGCGCCGTCGTCAAACACACCGGGCTCACCGCGATGGAACGACATCGCCCACGTGACGCCTTCACGATCGACCTCGACGTCGAGCCGCTCCGAGAGGGCGTTAACGACGGAAGCGCCGACACCGTGCAGACCGCCCGAGGCGGCGTAAGTACCCCCGCCAAATTTTCCGCCCGCGTGGAGCTTGGTGAAGACCACCTCCACTCCGCTAAGCCCCGTCTTTGGTTCAATGTCAACCGGGATTCCGCGCCCCGTATCGCGAACTTCGACCGATCCATCATCGTGAAGTACGACATCAATCGTCGCTCCGTTGCCTGCCAGTGCCTCATCGACCGAATTGTCAATGACTTCCCACAGGCAGTGCATGAGTCCGCGCGAATCGGTCGACCCGATGTACATACCCGGGCGTTTACGAACCGCCTCAAGCCCCTCAAGGACAGACAGGTGCCGGGCTGAGTACTCTGCGCTGGCCACACTTCTCCTTATGCACGTGGACGAATGTGCCCCGGTCCGGCGCACGTTCATAACCTACTTGGCGCGTCAGGCCTGCCCGGTCACCACACCGCGGTCGGTGGAACAATATGCTTTCAGCGAAATGCCTCCACAGAGTGGGGACTCTGTCGGGTGCTCATGGTTAAGTAGGAGATGTACGCAAGCGTTCACAAACATCGCAGGAGGATGCCATGGCCACGGTAGAGGCAACGGAGACGGCAAACGAAGATCGTCCTCAGACGCTCACCGCGTTCGATCGCTGCGACAGCTGCGGTGCGCAAGCCTACATGCGGGTCACCATGGCATCCGGTGGCGAGCTCCTCTTCTGCGCGCACCACGGCAACAAGAACCGCGACAAGATCAACGCCCCTGGCACCGTGTGGTACGACGAGAGCTACCGTCTCTCGGCCGGTCAGGGCTAGACCTCGCTCGTTAGCTCTCCCGATATTCGCGCTCAGCGCGTGAGCCTACGCGGACGACAATCTCTTCACCCACCGTGCCCAGGGCATCGGCCCACTCCTGAAGCACCGGCTCCCCTCTGAGATGTGAGCCAAAGACGACAACCGCGTCACCAGCCTTCACCGGTTGTGCCGCATCTGGCAGGGCGACCGTCATTGTGTCAGCACCAACCGAGAGCACCGGACAGCGAACTCCCGCAATCACCACCTCGAATCCTGCCTGTGGCAACGTTTCCCGCGAGCGGTCTTCATGCGGAATCTGCCATGCCGGCAGCCCGTCGAGGTAGCCACAGTCCAGCACGGCCACGGACTGCCCGTCGACGTCGTCAATGCGGACCACACTGGCGAGAGCCGACATCACCGCCTCAAGCCCGAGGTCTGCCGGCCCGATTCCCGAGCCCGGTCCTATGCCATAGGTAAACCCGCCCACGCGAGCCAGGTCGTAGCGAAAATCGACACGCTCAAAGGATGCGGCGCTGGCGGCCAGGTGACGGAGAGCGGGATTCAGGCCGACCTCGCGGCCCTGCTCTAACGGGGTATCAAAAACGTTTCGAGAGGTGTTGTCGTCTTCGGCGGAAGCCTCTCCAATGTGCGTCCACACTCCCACGACATCAATGCGTCCCTCGTCTTGCCAGTGCTTGGCCCGCCTGATGAGAGCCGCCCACTCGTGGGGTGCTGCCCCGTTGCGATGGAGTCCCGTATCAATCTTGAGGTGAACGCGCGCCAGGGAACGCAACGCATCGTGATCCACGTTTTGCGCAATGGCATCGAGAACCTCGACGTTTGACACACCGAGGTCAATCTCGTGCTCGATTGCCGGCCCGAACTCGTCGCCCGCATCGAAGAGCCAGGCAAACGCGATGGCATTACCCAAAACGCCCGAGGCGCGCAATGAGATTCCGGTCGCGATGTCAAGAACGGCAAATGCCGAAATGCCGCATTCTCGCGCAACTCGCACCATCTGGGGCGTGCCGTGACCGTAGGCGTCGTCTTTCACGACAGCCATCAGCTGGGCAGGGTCGAGGCGGGCTCTCAGGACGGCCAGATTTCGACGGTATGCGCCGGTGTCGATAACAACTCTCACGAGGCATCGACCTCGTCGTTGTAGGTGCGCAGGATTCGCGAGCCCAACGCAGCCGTGACCGAGACCACCGGCGCTCCCACAGCGTCAGCAAATGTTGCCGCCGTCACGTCTGAGTCTGCATCGCCGAAATACACCACCTCATCGCCAACCGTGGCCGAATGTGTCCCCGTGAAAATCGAGTGTGCGTCCATCGCTACTCGACCCGCCAGGTCGCAACGGATCCCCTGCCACTGAGCAGTCGCCCGATTTCCCCACGCACGAACGAAGCCGTCACCGTATCCCAGGGGGACAAGCGCCAGCCAGCCGTCGTGGGGAGCGCGCCACGTGTATCCGTAGGAGACTCCCGCATCGGCTGCGACCTGCTTCACGGCGAGAACGCGTGCGCTCAAGCGCATCACCGGTTTAGTGCCACGATGCGTGGCCGGATTGAGTCCGTAGGCGTGTGTCACCGAATGCTCGTTTACTCGACCAACGCTGAGGGTGGTTCCGCGCGGCAGAACGTCCTGAATCTGGGCAGCCTCACACTCGGAGCGAACGGTGAATGACGAGACGCCGGCACCTACCGCAGCCACTGCGATGCGCTGTACACCGTGGCCAAAGGCATCGGCTGTGAGATCGAGAGTTACAGAATCGGCTCCGAGGACGGCGATGTTCGAAACCAGGTGTTCGAGAGAAATGCGAGCTTCGCGCTGTGGCCCTGCCTGGATGAGCAACGTCATATGTGCCTACAGCGCAATGGTCGTGAAGACCTGATCCATGTTGTCGAGAATGACCGCACGAGCATTTTCTGCGAGCGAATCGGTAGGCAATGGCGTCGCATCGAACGCACCGCCAGCGTGTTCGACAATCCGTTCGGCAACCCAATCGGCGATGTGCGGGTTGAGCGCGAGCACAGGGCCGCCCAACTGAGTGGCGATACTGGAGGCGAGAATGACACCGTCGTCGCGAGCAACTCGCTTGCCACCGATGACACCGTGGCCGAGCGGCTCGGCGGTGTCATCGATGCGCCACTCGGAACTCAAGTCGGCGAAAGCCACTATGCGGCCGAGACGCGAATCACAGTCGGCGTAAGCACCCAGCCCATCACGGTCTCTGGCAACGGTAAAGGGGAACAGGTCGAGGCCGGCAATCTCGTGACCGTCTCGCAGGGTAATCGTTCTGGCAAGGATTTCAGCACCCGCCCCCACGGCGAAAAATGGCACGCCCGATGAGAACCAGCCGTGCAAGGTTGATCGAACAGGTGCCAGCGCCTCACGGGCCCGCTGCGCAGCCGCCCACGGTCCGTTGCCAATGAACACAGCGCCTGGCTTTTCGCCAAGACCATCGCCCGAAGCATAGGTCGAAACGTTCACATCGAATCCGCGTTCGCGGAGACGATAGGCAACCGTCTGTACATTGCCCGAATCGCCCGATGCTCCAAGGTCTTCGGGAAAGAGGTGCAGCAGGGTTATCGTCATGAGCCCGAGGCCAATTCGCTAAAGCCGATCAGTTTGCGCGCAATCATGGTGATCTCGTAGTTCACAACCCACGTCTGACGCACCCCGGGGGTCACCAGCTCGCGCATGCGGGCAACCGCCCTTTCGACACTGGGCTCGACCAGATCGAAGGTGACACCCTTCATGGCCAAACAGTTAGCCATCTGCCAACACTTGTCGCCGCTGATCACGTCAACGTGTCGAAGCGCATCGAAGCGCACGTCATAGATCCAGGACATATCGGGAGTTCCCTCGTCGATCGCGACCATGACTGGGCCCGTTTCGTGCGGGAGAGCATCGAGATTGAGTTGAAGGCTTGCCATGTTCTTGAACATGACGAAGGTGACATCCGTAGCGTCAAACGGCAACACCTCACCACGGCCGTATGCGGGTTTCATGGCGGCAAAAGCCGCTGCTGTGAGGTCGGCCGACCAGTCTTCGCCCAACACTTGCTGGACCGTCGTCACGGCGGCAGCCGCGTCAACGGCATAGTGCATCCCACGTGCAGGCAAGCTGAGCGCCACATTCATGTCTCGGGTTCGGAGCGTCGTGCCGGAGTCAGTGAGTGCCGTCACCTCGGTGACCACGTCCAACGCCGTAACCCGACTCCGATCGGCAAAGTTTTGCGCATTGAGAAGTCCATTGGGACTCGCCGCGACAACCTCGCTGGCAACACCAAAAGCAACGACACGGGGAGTCTTTGCGCCACGACGATCACCGACGGTGCTGAGAAAGGGGTCGTCACGATTCGTCACGATTGCTTCTGACGCGAGAGCCATGGCGTCAAGCATCATCACGCCGGCGCGTTCCGTGTCGATAAAGCGGTAGAGCTGATCGACCTGAGTATTGAGTCCGAGTACCACGCGCGGAGCAAGAATCTCGGCGAGTTCAACGGCGAAGGCTTCATCTACCTCGAGCACCGCGATGTCTGCCCTGACGACGCCTCGCGCGCCGACCTGACGAAGAAGAGAGGATGCCACTCCCTGCGGCAGGTTGGCTCCCGTGGGATTGGTAAAGACCTTCAGTCCATGACCACGCAGAATTTGCGACACCATGTGGGTGGTCGTGGACTTGCCGTTAGATCCGAGAACGAAAACAATTCCCCGCGGTACTCGCCTGAACGCGTTCTGCAACAGTCGCGGAGCAATACGCAATGCCACCAAACCGGGAAACGCCGAACCTCCGCCGCGCAGCTTCGTGAGTGCATAGACGCATTTGCCGATGATGACCGCGAGGGATTGGCGCACGCCTACAACCTATTCGAGGTAGTCGCGCAGCGACTGAGATCGCGAGGGGTGTCGAAGTTTGGCCATGGTCTTCGATTCGATTTGTCGAATCCGCTCGCGCGTAACGCCGAAGGTATCGCCAATTTGATCGAGAGTCTTGGGAATGCCATCGCCCAAGCCAAACCGCATGCGAATGACTCCCGCCTCGCGCTCCGACAGAGAATCGAGGAGTGATTCGAGCTGACGCTGCAGCATGGTGAAGCTCACCGCGTCCGCGGGAACAACGGCTTCGGTGTCCTCGATCAGGTCACCGAACTCGCTATCGCCGTCTTCACCCAGCGGGGTGTGAAGCGAAATCGGTTCGCGACCGTACTTCTGAACCTCGACGACCTTTTCTGGCGTCATGTCGAGTTCACGCGAGAGTTCTTCCGGCGTGGGCTCACGGCCAAGATCCTGCAGCATCTGGCGCTGCACGCGGGCCAACTTATTGATGACCTCGACCATGTGCACGGGAATACGAATGGTGCGGGCCTGGTCGGCCATGGCACGCGTGATGGCCTGGCGAATCCACCACGTGGCGTACGTCGAGAACTTAAAGCCCTTGGTGTAGTCGAACTTTTCAACGGCACGAATCAGACCGAGGTTTCCCTCTTGGATGAGGTCAAGAAACTGCATGCCGCGTCCTGTGTAGCGCTTAGCGAGAGAAACCACGAGTCGAAGGTTGGCTCCCAAGAGGTGGCTCTTGGCGCGCTGTCCGTCGCGGGCAACCCACATCAGTTCACGCTTGAGTTGCTTCTCAATACGCGAGGTCGTCGCAAGCTTGTCCTCGGCAAAGAGGCCAGCCTCGATGCGCATGGCCAGCTCAACCTCTTCGGCGGCGTTGAGCAGCGGGACTTTTCCGATCTGCTTCAAGTAGTCCTTGACCGGATCGGCGGTGGCGCCAGTAATCAATGTCGAGAACACAGGCACGTCATCTTCATCGTCCGACATGCTCAGGACGATGGCGCCGGTGGGCACGGGCTCGTCTGACGCTGACCTCTTCTCCTCGCCGTCGTCGTCGACGTCAGCGTCAGCGTCAACGTCGTCAGCGGCCTCGACGTCGTCAAGGACCACCTCGACCACAACAACGTCGTCAACATCGTCCTCGCCAATGTCGGGGATAATGCCGTCGGCTTCGACGGGAACGTCGACCGCGGCTGAGGCTGCAGCGGCCTTCCGGCGCGACGCAGCGGTTCCCGAGGCGGCAGCGGGCTTCGCCGTGGCAGGCTTCGCTGCCGGGGCCTTCGCGGCGGGTGCTTTCGCGGCAGAAGTCTTTGCGGCAGGAGTCTTCGCGGCGGGTGCTTTCGCGGGAGGAGCCTTGGTTGCCGGAGCTTTGGCTGCCGGAGCTTTGGCTGCC
>JAIOXH010000010.1 GCA_021741765.1 Aurantimicrobium sp.
CGGTGACCCCGCCGGCCGTTCGCACGCACGTGCCGGAATGGTGCGACCCGGAACTGGTTTTTCTAGCGCACGCGCGCAACCGGGCTCAAGCATCACCGGGTGTGTGGCCCGATCTCGTGTGGCTCGACGCCGGCCCCGACGCCCGCGAGGGATTCAGTTATGTGGGCATCGACGTGGGGCCACCACTGAACACGTGGGGCGATGTTCGCGCGGCCGTTCATACGCCACCGCGAGACAGCGGCCAACAATCCTCAGCGGACCACCGCTTTGCGCTCGGCTGGGTGGGCTGGCTTGCTTACGATGCCGAGGCATGCTTTTCGCGCGTGAATACCGTGATCGAATTTGACCATGCCCGTCGTGAGGTAACAGTCGTGACCAGTGCCGGCGAAGATGCGACAGCGCGCGCTCTGCAAACGATTGACGACGCTCAGGAGACAGGTCAGCCGGTTGCCGCAGGCCACGACCTCTCTCTTCAACGGCCTCGGGGTGCCTGGCGCCACTCTGACGCAGCATATCGGGCCAACGTCGAGGCCTGCCGTACCGAGATTGCCGCCGGGAACGCGTACCAGTTGTGCCTCACGAACTCCTACCTCGTTGAGGCACCGTTCGATCTGCCCGAAGCGCTCGCCGTCTACCGCAGACTGCGGCGCGATAATCCGAGTCATCACGGGGCATTCATGTGCCTCAACCAAACCGCACTGCTCAGTTCATCGCCCGAAGTTTTTCTCTCGATATCGGCATCGGGCCGCGCGGTGACCAAACCCATCAAGGGAACGCGTCCCCGGGGGGCAAGACCGCAATCGGATCGCGCGCTACGCGATGAACTGGAGAACAACGTCAAAGAACGCGCCGAAAACGTGATGATCGTCGACCTCATGCGCAACGACCTCAGTCGGGTAGCCCGTGAGGGCAGCGTTGCTGTCGACACGCTGCTGGCCGTTGAGTCATACGCCAACGTGCATCAGCTGGTGAGCACGGTAAGCGCCCAGCTTCGTCCGGAGTGCACCGCAGCGGATGCCGTGGAAGCTTGTTTTCCCGCCGGCTCGATGACGGGTGCGCCAAAAATCAGTGCCATGCGCATCCTTGCCGAGCTCGAGGGCGGTGACCGCGGCATCTACTCGGGCGCCTATGGCTTTTTCGGCGACGATGGAGCCGCCGAGCTTGCCGTGGTGATTCGTTCGCTGGTCATCGAGCCGGCCGGCGCGCGACTCGGATCCGGTGGCGGTATCACCATTGATTCCGAGCCCGAGGCAGAGCTCGCCGAAATGCACCTCAAAGCCGAGCCACTCTTGCGTGCGTTGGGTCAGGCCGATACGCCGGTAATCTAGAGGGCAATGAGTACCGAACAGGCAGCGACGCCCGAGAACGCCGGGTCAGACCCCCGCGACGCCGAAACCTTCGACTTTCGGTCGATTCAGGAGAAGTGGCTACCTGTCTGGGACGAGCGCGAGCCGTTTCGTGCCGACAGCCCGGCCGACGACCGTCCGCGCAAATACGTGCTCGACATGTTCCCCTACCCCTCGGGCGACTTGCACATGGGGCACGCCGAGGCCTACGCACTCGGTGACGTGATTGCCCGCTACTGGCGCCACCGCGGCTACAACGTGCTGCACCCCATCGGTTGGGACTCCTTTGGGCTTCCGGCCGAGAACGCTGCCATCAAGCGCAATCTCAACCCCGTGACCTGGACCTACGACAACATTGACCAGCAGCGCACGTCGATGCGACGCTATGCGGCATCGTTCGACTGGTCGCGCGTGATTCACACGTCTGACCCCGAGTACTACAAGTGGAACCAGTGGTTGTTTCTGCAGATGTACAAGAAGGGCCTCGCCTACCGCAAGGATTCGTGGGTCAACTGGGATCCGGTCGATCAGACGGTTCTGGCCAACGAGCAGGTGATGCCAGACGGCACTTCCGAGCGCTCGGGCGCCATCGTGGTCAAGAAGAAGCTGACCCAGTGGTACTTCCGCATCACCGAGTACGCCGATCGCCTGCTCGACGACCTCGACAAGCTCGAGGGTGCGTGGCCAGCCAAGGTGCTCACCATGCAGCGCAACTGGATTGGTCGCTCTCGGGGCGCCGATGTGGCTTTTGTCATTGAGGGGCGCGATGAGCCCGTCACGGTGTTCACCACGCGCCCCGACACCCTGTGGGGCGCCACGTTTATGGTGGTCGCGCCCGAGGCGGATCTCGCCGGCGAACTGGTTGCGGGAGCCGACGACGACGTAAAGAGCGCGTTTGCCGCATACCTCACCGAAACGCAGAAGGCCACCGAAATCGAGCGCCAGAATGCCGATCGCCCCAAGACCGGTGTTTTCCTCGGCCGCTACGCCATCAACCCCGTGAACGGGGAGCGCATTCCCGTGTGGGCCGCCGACTACGTGCTGGCCGACTACGGCCACGGCGCCATCATGGCCGTGCCCGCCCACGACCAGCGTGACCTCGACTTTGCACGCACCTATGACCTGCCGATCCGAGTTGTGGTGGAGCCCGGCAAAGTTGACGCTTCGACAAGCTCAGCGAGCGATACCGGCGAAACCGAGCCTGTCGAAACCACCGACCCGGCCTTCACGGGCAAGGCGCTCGCCGGAGACGGCAAGCTCGTGAATTCCGGACCACTCGATGGCCTCACCAAGGCTGACGCAATTCCTCGCGCCATTGCGGTACTCGAGGAGCGCGGTACCGGCGCCGCGGCAACCAACTTCCGTCTGCGCGACTGGCTGATTTCGCGGCAGCGCTACTGGGGTACGCCCATTCCGATCATTCACGCCCAAGACGGCACCGAGATTCCTGTTCCCGAAGACCAACTTCCGGTTCTCTTGCCGCCCACCAAGGGCCTCAACCTGCAGCCCAAGGGCTCGTCGCCCCTGGGCGCGGCCGAGGACTGGGTGAATGTGCCGAGCCCCATTGACGGCTCGCCCGCTCGTCGCGATCCCGACACCATGGACACGTTCGTCGACAGCTCCTGGTACTTCTTGCGCTTCTTGTCTCCGAACGACGACACACAGGCGTTTGACCCGGCACAGGCAAAGCGCTGGGCTCCCGTGGATCAGTACGTGGGCGGCGTCACGCACGCCATCCTGCACCTGCTCTACGCGCGCTTCATCACCAAGGTGCTGTTCGACTTGGGGTTGGTTGATTTCGACGAACCGTTTACCGCTCTGCTCAACCAGGGCATGGTCCTCATGGATGGCTCGGCCATGAGTAAATCCAAGGGCAACATCGTCAAGCTCTCAGATCAGCTCGAGGAGCATGGCATTGATGCGGTGCGCCTCACCATGGCGTTTGCTGGCCCTCCGGAAGATGACATTGACTGGGCCGACGTCTCGCCGGCGGCGAGCAACAGGTTTCTTGCGCGCGCGTGGCGACTGGCGGGCGATGTGTCGAGTGCTGCGGGTGTTGACCCGGCATCCGGCGATGCGGGCCTTCGTCGGGTGACGCACGCACTGCTGGCAGACGCACCCGGGCTAGTTGAGTCGTTCAAGTTCAACGTGCTGGTGGCCCGGCTCATGGAGCTCGTCAACGCGACCCGCAAGGTGATTGACGCGGGTGCCGGCGGTGCCGACCCGGCCGTGCGCGAGGCGGTTGAGGTGACCGCCATGATGCTCGACCTCTACGCGCCCTATACGGCAGAAGAAATGTGGTCGATGCTCGGCCACCAACCGTGCGTCTCTCTGGTGGAATGGCCGGCGGCAGATGCGGCTCTGTTGGTGCACGAATCGGTCACGGCCGTCGTGCAGGTCGACGGCAAGGTTCGCGATCGTCTTGAGGTATCGCCGGATATTGCCGCGGACGAGTTTGAACGTCTGGCCCGAGACCTGCCGGGCGTGCTTCGTGCGCTCGAGGGCCGAGAGATTGTGAACGTGATTGTGCGCGCGCCAAAGATTGTGAACATCGCAACCGCACCCGCGTAGCGCACGGCGCGACGTCGCTGTGTCGTCAACCTGTCGCGCACAGCGCCAAGGGATTCGGTTTCTGAGCAGCACTCCCGCCAGTGTCCGAGACGATCGCGTGCCCCAGTAGCGTCAGGGCGTGCGAACTCGTCGGAGCTGGATCATTACCGTGGCGGTCGGCGTGCTTGTGGTGGGCGTAGCGATTGCCGTCGCCACAGCTACCGGTTCGTCGTCGCGCACAATTCCCGTGGTGGTTCCGACGGGACTCCTCAGCACTGAAGAGCCGGGACCGGCCGCTATAGGGCTCAGTGACCGCCCGTTCGCCACATCCGATGAGGTAGAAATTTACGTGCACGTGGTGGGCGGCGTGGCTCGCCCAGGGCTCTATCGACTCACTCCCGGCTCACGCATCGTTGATGCCGTGATGGCGGCCGGAGGGCTCGCTCCCGACGGGTCGCAGTGTGGTGTGAACCTGGCTCGCGTGGTCTCAGACGGTGAACAGGTGGTCGTGCCACAGGCCCCGCCCGGAACTCCCTGTCGCGCTGTGACCGCGGCAACAGGATTAGGCGGTTCGTCTTCGGGTGATTCGGTAGTCGGTGTGGTGAGTTTGTCGACCGCCACCGTTGAGCAGCTCGATACCCTGCCCGGCATCGGGCCAGCACTGGCCCAACGAATCATCGACTTTCGCGAAGCCAACGGTGGTTTTCGCAGCGTCGAACAGTTGAACGAAGTATCCGGAATCGGTGCCAAGGTGTTGGCAAACATTGCTCCGCTCGTTACGCCGTAGGGGCATCGACCTCAGGCTGGCGGTGGTGGCCGCCGTGCTGTGGGCCGTGCAGGCCACTATCACCGTGCTCGCGGGCGCCGACAATGATTCCGAGCGCGCTGCGTCGATGGCGCCAGTGGAGTGGCAGCAGGCATTTGCCGATGCGCTCCGCGGCCTTCCCGGTGACGGCGCCGCCCTGTTGCCGGGCCTCACCCTTGGCGATACGTCGGCGGTTGACCACGGGCTCAACAGCGCGATGCGGGTGGCATCGCTCACCCACCTCACCGCGGTCTCGGGCGCAAATTGCGCCATCGTCACGGTCACCGTTGTGGCGCTGGCCGCCCTCATCGGGTTTTCTCGATGGGCGCGTGCCGCGGTAGGTATCGTTGCTCTCGCCGGCTTCGTCATGGTCGTCGGACTGCAACCGAGCGTGGTGCGCGCCGCGGTGATGGCCTCGGTCGTTCTCGTGGCCATCGCGCTGGGTCGCCCTAGCGCCGGCATTCCCGTGGTGGCGTTCGCTGTGTGCGTGTTGCTCCTCATCTTTCCCGCGTGGTCGGTGTCGCCCGGATTCACGCTTTCGGTCGCCGCCACGGTAGCGATCCTCGTTCTTGCCCCCGTACTGGCGAGGCGATTCGTGGCGGGGTTCGAGCGTGTCGCACCGCACCGGTGGGTGGCCAGACTCTCGCCAACCGCGCGGCGAAACTTAGGCCTGATTCTGGCGGGTCCGGTGTCGACGCAACTTGTCTGCCAGCCGATCATCATGCTGTTCGCACCCGTCTGGCCCACCTACGGTGTGTTGGCAAATATCCTGGCCGAGCCCGCCGCGCCGCTCGCCACGATTCTGGGCATGGTGGCGTTCGTGTTGGCTCCGGTCGTGCCGTGGCTCGCCCACGCGGTGGCGTGGTTGGGCTGGGTGCCGTCCGCGTGGATCGCTGTGGTGGCGCAGACGGCAGCTCACATGCCGCTTGCCAGCTTGCCCTGGATCGACGGGCTGACGGGTGCTGCCTGCGCTGCTGCCACGAGCGTTTTCATTTGCCTCGTCATCGTGGCGCGTCGACGCCGGCTTCGCACGGTAGGCGCGGTGGGAACCGCACTCACGCTCGGCCTCGCCTTCGCGGTCACCCTCAGCCAGGTTGTGGGCGTAACGGTGACGCGTCCCGCCGATTGGCGAATCGCCATGTGCGACGTGGGGCAGGGGGATGCCTTGGTGGTTCGTGGATTCGACGCTCAGGGGCAACCCCGCGACATCCTCATCGACACGGGCCGGCATGCCGACCTGGCAGAGTCCTGCCTGCAAAATCTCGGCATTGATGAGGTCGAGGCTGTGGTGCTGACGCACTTTGACGCGGATCACGCCGGCGGAATCGAGGCGGTTTATGAGCGAACGGAGCACGTGCTCATCTCGGCCCCGCAGCGGGAGAGTGATGACGCGGTGATCCGCGGACTCGTGGCCCAAGGAATCACCGTCACCCGCGCAACATCGGGACAGCGCGTGGCCTTGGGCGACACGACGTGCACCGTCCTGTGGCCGGCTCCCGGGTACCCGAGCATGCAGGGCGGCAACCCCGGCAGCATCTCGCTGAGCGTGGCGGCCCCGGGAATGAGTGCCATATTTTTGGCTGACCTTGATGAAGAATCGCAAAACACTCTGCTGGCCAGATACCCAGAACTGAGTCGCGTCGACGTGCTCAAGGTGGCTCACCACGGCTCGTCGGATCAATCCGCGCGACTCACGAACGTGTTGCGGCCGCGCGTGGCACTCATTTCCGCGGGGCGCGACAACGGCTACGGGCATCCCGCAGGCAAGACAATGCGGCTGCTGGAGGGCGTGGGGGCACGCAACGTTCGGACCGATAACTCTGGACTTGTTCTCGTCTCCAACTCGTCGGGCGACCTGCGCGTGTGGAGCGCGAGGGGCGGGGGTGGTGCTGGCTAGGCTGAACGCAACAGCGTCTACTACCGGCAAAGGAAACTTTCGTGGCAACCGCATCGGGTCGATCGAGCAAGGTCAAGACCTCCGTTGCGATTCCCCAACTCGGCTGGCGGGAGGTCCGCCCCGCTGCCGTGGTACTGGTTACCGGTCCCGAAGAGTTTCTGGCCGAGCGCGCCATAACGACGGTTCGCCAGCAGCTGCGCGCGGCCGATCCTTCACTCGAGGTTTCCGACCTCGATGCCGCCACTTACGCTTCGGGCCAGCTGCTTACTCTCGCGAGCCCGTCGCTATTTGGCGAGCCTCGACTCATACGCGTATCAAGCGTCGAAAAATGCACCGACGAGTTCATTGAAGACGTTGTCTCCTACCTCGAAGCGCCCGACGCCGACACCACGCTCGTGTTGCGCCACGGCGGCGGCGTGCGCGGTAAGAAGATTCTGGACACCATTCGGTTGGGCACCGGAGGAGGCATTGAGGTAATTGTTGGCGAGCTGAAGACCGACAACGACAAGTTCGAATTCGCTCTCGCCGAGTTTGATGCGGGTGACCGGCGCATCACCCCCGGAGCCGTGCGCGGTCTCGTCGCCGCTTTCGCGTCCAACGGTGCCGAGCTGGCGGCCGCGTGCCAGCAACTGATGTCGGATACCTCGGGTGATATCGATGAACGCGATGTCGACACCTACTACGGCGGTCGGGCCGAAGCCACAGCGTTTCGGGTGGCCGACATCGCCATTTCCGGTCGTCCTGGTGACGCGCTGATCACGCTTCGCAATGCGCTCGAGTCGGGGGCAGACCCCGTACCGTTGGTGGCCGCGTTTGCAAGCAAGCTTCGTGTGATGGCGCGGGTGATGGGCGACCGGCGCTCAGCGGGAGAGTTGGCGGGTGTCATCGGGGCAGCCCCGTGGCAAATCGATCGCGCGCGAAGAGACCTGAACGGGTGGAGCGAGGGCGGTTTGGCCTCTGCCATCGTGGCGGTCGCGGCGGCCGACGCCAACGTTAAGGGCGCCACGCGCGATCCGGTTTACGCCCTCGAGCGCATGGTCAATATCGTGGCCAACTACGGGCTTTCCTAGTCGCCCCGAGGAACGGCAAAAAAAAGGCCCCGCCGGAGCGGGGCACTTCTCACAAAGAATCTGCGACTAGAGCGCGGCAGCCTTAGCGGCGATCGCCGACTTGCGGTTGGCGCCCTGGTTCTTGTGCAGCACGCCCTTGCTTACGGCCTTGTCGATCTTGCGACCGGCAACGCGCACGGCGTCCGTGGCAGCGGCCTTGTCGCCCGAGGCGATGGCGGTGCGCGCCGAACGAATGGCGGTCTTAACCTCGCTCTTCACGGCCTTGTTGCGTTCGTTAGCCTTGGCGTTGGTGAGGTTGCGCTTGATTTGCGACTTGATATTTGCCACTGAAATAACCTTCGTTTGGTCACGTCTCGCACGAGGGCGAGCGTGGATTTTGACTGTGGGGGTTGTATCCGGCGATAGAGGGGCGCCTTCTACATACCTCGCGGGTGTGGGATTCCGCGAAAGACTTGTCTTCAGGCTATCAGTAGGCGCTCGTTGTGCGAAAACCACGATGCCAGACGTGGGAGACTTAACCGCCATGTCTCCTCGCGCCCGAACCCCGCTGACGCCCGCGTCGACAGACCCCGCAAAGATTCGCAACTTCTGCATCATTGCGCACATTGATCACGGAAAGTCGACGCTGGCCGACCGCATGCTTCAGATCACGGGCATCGTGGATGATCGCTCAATGCGTGCGCAGTACCTCGACCGCATGGACATCGAGCGCGAGCGCGGCATCACGATCAAGTCGCAGGCTGTGCGACTGCCGTGGGAGGTAGACGGCAGCGCCTACGCACTGAACATGATTGACACGCCCGGCCACGTGGACTTTACCTACGAGGTGTCTCGGTCGCTGGCTGCCTGCGAGGGAGCAGTTCTCCTGGTAGACGCCGCACAGGGCATCGAGGCACAAACGCTCGCCAACCTCTACCTAGCGCTCGACAACGACCTGGCCATTATCCCCGTGCTGAACAAGATTGACCTTCCGTCGGCCGACCCCGAGAAGTACGCCAAAGAGTTGGCGTCGCTGATCGGCGGAAGCCCCTCCGACGTGTTGCGCGTTTCGGGCAAGACGGGCGCCGGCGTTGAGGAACTTCTCGACCGCGTCGTCGAACTGGTGCCCGCACCTCAGGGTGATCCCTCGGCCCCCGCTCGCGCCATGATCTTCGACTCCGTATACGACGCGTACCGTGGCGTCGTCACCTATGTGCGCGTGATTGATGGCAAGCTCTCGCCGCGGCAAAAGATACAGATGATGTCCACGCGGGCCACGCACGAACTGCTCGAGATCGGCGTGAGTTCGCCCGAACCAACCCCGTCTCAGGGTTTGGGCGTGGGAGAAGTTGGCTACCTCATCACCGGGGTGAAAGACGTTCGACAGTCCAAAGTGGGGGACACGGTGACCGACCAGGCCAAGCCGGCCACGACCGCTCTCGAGGGGTACACCGACCCCAAGGCCATGGTCTTCTCGGGTTTGTATCCCATCGACGGTAGCGACTACCCCAACCTGCGCGAGGCGCTCGACAAGCTAAAGCTCTCCGACGCGTCGCTCAACTACGAGCCGGAGACTTCCGTGGCTCTCGGCTTTGGGTTCCGCTGCGGTTTCCTCGGACTCCTGCACCTCGAAATCATCACCGAACGCCTTGAGCGTGAGTTTGGTCTCGACCTGATTGCCACGGCACCCAGCGTGCCCTACGCGGTCACGACCGACGACGGCAAGTTCATCGAGGTCACCAACCCGAGCGAATACCCCACGGGCAAAATCAAGAGCGTATCTGAGCCCGTCGTGAAGGTGGCCATTCTGGCACCCAAAGACTACGTCGGCACAATCATGGAGCTGTGCCAGTCGCGCCGTGGCATCCTGCTGGGCATGGAATACCTCGGTGAAGACCGTGTTGAAATTCGCTACACGATGCCCCTGGGCGAGATTGTGTTCGACTTCTTCGATCACCTCAAGTCGCGCACGCAGGGCTACGCGTCGCTCGATTACGAGCCCTGCGGCGATCAAGAGGCCGACCTCGTCAAGGTGGACATTTTGCTTCAGGGCGAGCAGGTGGACGCCTTCAGTGCCATCGTGCACAAAGAGAAGGCGTACGCCTACGGTGTGCTCATGACGGAACGACTGAAAAAGCTCATTCCGCGTCAGCAGTTTGAGGTACCTATTCAGGCTGCTATCGGCGCGCGCATCATTGCCCGCGAATCCATTAGCGCCATTCGCAAGGATGTGCTCGCCAAGTGCTACGGCGGTGACATCACGCGAAAGCGCAAGCTGCTCGAAAAGCAAAAAGAGGGCAAGAAGCGCATGAAGATGGTGGGTCGCGTCGAAGTACCGCAGGAAGCCTTTATCGCCGCTCTCCAGGGCGACGAAGAGACCAAGAAGAAGCCGTAATGCGACGCCGAGCGACGTTCCGAGACGAGGCCGTCTCCTACGCCGCGGTCGGGGCAACGGCCGCGCCCGATGTCTTGGCGTACCCGCCTCGAGGTTTTCGTGCAGCTGTTACGACGTGGCACATTGGCAGTGGTGAACAGCGCTTTGAGTGGTGCGAGGAGAATCTGCTGTCGTGGCGCATGATTGATGCCGCCGGGTTTCGCCTCGAACACGTTGAGCGCTCAACCGAGGGTGGCTACGCCGGAGCCGGCGCCACGGCATTTCACACCAACACGACAACGGGCGAAGCCGTTTACGCGGCGGACGGCCGCGGGTTTATCACTCCGGGCGACGTCGTCACCCTGCTCTGGGGTCGCACGGGCAAGCGGCGCGAACGCCACTTCCGGGTCGTTGCCGTGACGCGTGAACTTAACGTGGTGTCGGTCTCACTCGGCACGCTCGACACGGAGCCCTTTGTCGGCGAGTTCCTGATCGGCATCGAGTATCGCGACGATGACACCGTCTGGTCGCGCGTGATTCAGGTGGTCGCTCCCGGTTCGCCGCGCACGTCGCGCCTGCTCTTTCCCCTGATTCTTCTCATCCTCGCGCGCGTGCGCGGACGAATTGCACGCGGACTCAACCCCGCGCGCGTGGCACACGCCCGCGAAGCGGTGGCCGAAGAAGACGCCGAGATCCGTCTTGCCGAATCTGGTGAACCGGGCCCACCCCGCGACATCGACGCAACGGCAAACTAGTGGCCGGTGCGCTTCCCCCGGGTCTGCCACCCGATCCCGACGGTAACCTGCCGCCGGGAATCACACCGAGCCCCCACACGCCGTTTTCGGCATACGTTCACGTTCCCTACTGTCGCGTTCGGTGCGGCTACTGCGACTTCAATACCTACACGAGCGATGAGCTGCGCGGTTCTCGGCGCGAGTCGTTTGTTGACGTGGTGGGTCGCGAGATTGAGTTGGCCGAGCGCGTGATGTCAACGGCTGGCGTGCGACGTCCGCTGGACACCGTCTTCTTTGGCGGGGGAACACCCACGCTTCTGCCCGCCAGCGATCTTGTGGCTGTGCGCTCCCGATTAGACAACGCGTGGGGAATCGCGCCGGACGCCGAGGTGACCACCGAGGCAAACCCAGACTCGGTTGATGCCGAATACCTTGACGCCCTGGCGGCCGGTGGCTTCACCCGGGTGAGCTTTGGGGTGCAGTCGGTCGTGCCACACGTGCTCGCCACGCTCGACCGCACCCACGATCCGGAACGTGTGGGGGACGTCATTTCTCAGGCACGTGCCGCCGGACTCGACGTGAGCATCGACCTCATTTACGGCACCCCGGGGGAGTCGCTGGCCGATTGGCGTCGATCTCTCGAATCGGCGGTCGGCTGGGGCGTTGATCACGTCTCGGCCTATGCGCTCATCGTTGAGGAAGGCACGGCCCTCGAGCGTCGCATTCGCCGCGGCGAGGTTCCTCCCATTGACGACGATCTGCACGCGGATATGTACGAGATGGCAGACGATGCCTTCTCAGCGGCCGGGCTCTCGTGGTACGAAATCAGCAACTGGTCGCGCACCCCGCAACATCGGTCGCAGCACAATCTCGCCTACTGGCGAAATCACGACTGGTGGGGCTTCGGGCCGGGTGCGCACTCCCACGTGGCGGGTGCCCGCTGGTGGAACGTCAAGCATCCGGCGGAGTACGAGCGACTTCTCGGTTCGGGTCTGAGCCCCGCGCAGGGGTATGAGGTACCCACGCCTGCCGAGCGCGAGCTCGAACGTCTCATGTTGGGCCTCAGAGTGAGCGACGGCGTGGCAGCGGGGGACGCGGATGCAGCTGAGGTGGCCGCGCTTGTGACGGCGGGTCTACTGAACGACGAAGCCGCCCGATCCGGTCAACTGGTGTTGACGCGAGCCGGACGGCTGCGTGCCGATGAGGTCGTTCGTCGCCTCGCCCGAGAGGGCTAGCGATTACCCCGCTACTTGATGAAGGGAATGGAGAGCGGGTAGGTGTAGTTCTCGCCGTTTCGCGTCTTGACGAACGCCAAGATGCAGAAAATCAGAATGAGCACGGCGATGACCAGGTACAGAATCGTCAAAATTCCGAAGGTGACGGCCGAGAGGATGCCCGCAGCAATCCAGGCGACGATCATGGTCAGCTGAAAGTTGAGCGCGCTCTTCAGGTTGGCGTCAAGAAACTTGCTGCGATCTTTGTAGATCAGCCAGAAGATGAGGGGCGAGATAAACCCGATGAGGATTCCCAAGATGTTTCCGAGGGACGTAAAGTTCTGCTCTTCAACCTTTGAGAGTTTGGGTTGCGTGTTTGACATGCCGTACCTTTCGAGTTGTGTGGTGTCTGGGGCGACCACGTTAGTCCTGATTGTTTCACGGGGCAAGCAAATTTTCCATCATTCGCAAACCGGTAACATTGGCACTCAGGCGTAATGAGTGCCAATGGCACTCCACGAGAGGTAAAGGTGGGTGAGGCGGCATGGTTTCTCAACGTGGGCTTGACGTCTTGCGCGTCATTGTTCAGGACTACGTGTCATCGCGCGAACCCGTGGGCTCAAAGTCGATTGCCGATCGGCATGCCTTCGGCGTATCGGCGGCAACGATTCGTAACGACATGTCGCTGCTTGAAGACGAACTGCTCATCACCGCCCCGCACACGTCGAGCGGACGCATCCCCACCGACAAGGGCTACCGCGTCTTCGTCGACAACCTCTCCGACGTCAAGACACTCAGCGGCGCCCAGCGTCTCGCCATCGAGCGAGTGCTCAATGAGTCCGACGATATCGATGCCCTCCTCGCGCACACCGTTCGACTCCTCGCCCAGCTGACCAATCAGGTCGCCGTGGTTGAGTATCCGTCGCTGAGCGGGGCTCGCGTCAAGCACGTGGAACTTGTTGCCATGGGCAACTCGCGCCTCATGAGCGTGCTGATTACCGACAACGGTCGTGTGGAACAGCGCATGGTCGAAACCGAACGCGATCTCTCGGAAGAGGAGATCACCCAACTGCGATCCCGTATCAATGGGGCTGTGGCTGGGCGGCAACTCAGCGAGATTGCCCACGCGCTGGCAGCTGCCCCCGCTGTTGCCCCGACACTCACGGAGGCATCGGCACGCCTCGTGAACGCTCTGGCCGACCAAGTAGCGGCTAACCGTCAACAGCGTCTGGTTATGGCCGGTGCCGGAAACCTGGTGCGCACGGAGAACGATTTTCAGGGAAGTATCTATCCGCTGCTTGATGCCATCGAGGAACAGGTCACCGTTCTCAAACTGTTGACCGAAATGGGCCACGAAGCGTCGGATGTTTCCGTCAGCATTGGCGCCGAGCACGAATCACAAGATTTCCGCGAAGCGAGCCTGGTCGCCGGAGGCTATTCGAGTTCTGGCGAGGTGTCGCGAGTCGGCCTGATTGGGCCCACCCGCATGGACTATTCGGGAAACATGGCGGCGGTTCGCGCGGTGGCCAACTACCTCTCGCGCATCCTTGACGCATAGCCCGGCTAAAACACAACGACACAGAAAAGAATCTCGGTGGCAGATCATTACGAAGTATTGGGCGTTTCTCGGGACGCCTCGAGCGACGACATCAAAAAGGCCTACCGCCGCTTGGCACGTCAACTTCACCCCGACGTGAACCCTGATGAAGCCGCTCAGGAGCGCTTCAAACTGGTAACGCACGCCTACGAGGTCCTGAGTGACCCGGTGTCGCGCGACAACTACGACCGTGGCGGTGATAGCGGCGGATTCGGCGGTGGCGGTTTCGCCGACTTTGGTGACATCTTTTCGACCTTTTTTGGTGGCGGCCAATCGGCGCGCGGCCCTCGATCGCGAAGTGAGCGCGGGCAAGATGCCCTGTTGCGCGTCGAGGTTGACCTCGCCGATGTCATCGCGGGCGTTGAGAAAGAGATTGAGTTCGATACGGCCGCCCTGTGCGAGACCTGTGGCGGATCCTGCTGTCAGCCCGGCACGGCGCCCGTCACCTGCGACATCTGCGGCGGCGGCGGCATGATCAGCCGCACCGTGCGTTCCCTGCTCGGCAACGTGATGACCCAGTCGCCGTGCGGGTCGTGCCGCGGATTCGGCACGGTCATCGCCACACCCTGCACGTCGTGCCAGGGTCACGGACGCGTGCGCGCGCGCCGCACCGTTACCCTCGATGTGCCTGCCGGTGTCGACACGGGGGTGCGCCTGCACCTGCCGGGAAGCGGTGAGGTGGGACCAGCCGGCGGGCCACACGGCGATCTCTACATCGAGATGTCGGTTCGGCACAACGACAAGTTCAGCCGGCTCAAAGACGACCTACTGTGCACCGTCGACATCTCCATGACAGATGCCGTGCTCGGCACGACCTTTACGTTCGAAGCTCTCGACGGACCGGTGGCCCTTGACATCAAGCCCGGCGCGCAGAGCGCCGATGTCGTCGTGCTCAAGGATCGCGGCATTGGCAGACTTCGTGGCAACGGGCGCGGCGACCTGCGCGTTGGCCTGCACGTGCTCACCCCCACCAAGCTCTCCGCCAAAGAAAAGCAGATGATGGCGGCTTTCGCCGAAGCGCGCAAGGCGCAGCCGCCAGTTTTGGCGTCGTTCCAACAGGGCCTGTTCGCCAAACTTCGCGACCGATTCCTCTAGGCAGCATCGATACCCGCATGGCACACTTCTTCATTGACGAGACGTTGACGGCACTGTCCGCGGGCGACCTCGTCACGTTGGCCGGGGCAGAAGGGCGCCATGCGGCCACTGTCTCGCGGCTTCGCGCCGGTGAACGGGTGACCCTGGGCAATGGTCGCGGACTTACGGCTTCGGTTGTCGTGAGCGATGTCACCAAGGATTCCCTGGTCTTCGCGGTAGCGGAGGTTCATGAGGTCAGTGTGCCGGCACACGCCTTCGTGTTGGCCCAGGCACTTGCTAAGACCGATCGAGACGAGCGCGCCGTTGAAGCAGCTGTTGAACTCGGCGTGGACGCCATCATTCCCTTTGCCGCGGCCCGCAGCGTGAGTCGCTGGGATGCCGCAAAAGAGTCCAAGGGGCGCGCTCGCTGGCAGTCGATCGCCCGTGAGGCATCGAAGCAGTCGCTCCGGGCGTGGGTTCCCCAGGTGCGCGACATGGCAAAGAGCAATGACCTGATTGCACTCCCCGCCACTCGGCTCGTTGTGTTGGATGCCTCTGGGGTATCGCCGCACGACGTTGACTGGGCCGTGACGCCGACCGACGAGAAGCATCAGACAGTGTTCGTCGTCGGGCCCGAGGGCGGATTTAGTGCCGAGGAACGTAAAGCTTTTGTAGCTGCCGACGCCGATTTTGTGCGACTGGGTTCGAACGTGCTGCGCACCTCCACCGCCGGACCGGTGGCGCTCGCCATCGCTTCAGCGCTGTCCGGTCGCTGGGCCTAGACCTACGATAGAAGAATGAGCGAGCCCAGTATCTTCAGCCGAATCATTTCCGGCGAAATCCCCGCCTCGCTGGTGTGGCAGAACGAGCGACTCATCGCCTTTCACGACATCGCTCCCCGGGCTGCGCTGCACCTGCTGATCGTGCCCAAGACCGAGAAATACGCGAATGTCACGGACCTCGCCGCCGGAGATCCGCAGCTGTTGGCCGAAATGGTCGCCACGGCAGCAACGCTGGCGCGTGAACACGCGAACGGCGAATATCGACTCGTGTTCAACTCTGGTGCGAGCGCGGGGCAAACAGTTTTCCACGTGCACGCTCACGTTCTCGCGGGCGCGCTCACGGAGGAATCGCTTGCCTAGCTCGGTGACCCCCCAAACCGTCACGATCACCGGCATCGAGATGGTGCGCCTGCTCGGCACCCAGGATCGCCTGATGACGCGACTTCAACGTGAGTATCCGCGGGTTTCGGTTCACGTGCGAGGTAACGAGATCACCCTCACTTCAGACGCGACAAACGCTGGCGACGCCGAGGTTGACCGAGCCCAGAACCTGATTGCGGAGCTTGTTCAGATGGTGCGCGACGGAGTTGACCTCACCGAGAGCGACGTGACGCGCGGCGCAAACCGCGCTCCGGCAGATAAGGGCGGAATCGGCGAGGTAATACTGTCCTCGCGTGGCAAGACGATTCGGGCAAAGACACCCGGGCAGCAGCGCTACGTTCAGGCCATTCGCGAAAACACGATTGTGTTTGGCATTGGCCCGGCCGGAACGGGGAAGACATATCTGGCCATGGCCATGGCAGTTGCCGCGCTACAGCGCAAAGAGGTCAACCGCATCATCTTGACGAGGCCGGCCGTCGAGGCGGGAGAGCGTTTGGGATTTTTGCCCGGCACGCTCACCGACAAGATTGACCCGTACCTGCGCCCGCTCTTCGACGCGCTGAATGAAATGCTTGACCCTGAGCTCGTCGCCAAACTGATGAGTGTCGGCAGCATCGAGGTGGCCCCGCTCGCCTACATGCGCGGCCGCACGCTCAACGATTCGTTCATCATTCTCGACGAGGCGCAAAATACGAGTCCCGAGCAGATGAAAATGTTTTTGACCCGCCTCGGTTTTTCTTCGCAGATGGTGATCACCGGTGACATCACCCAGATTGACCTGCCCACGCCGTCGAGCGGGCTGCGCACGGTGACAGAGGTGCTCGATGACATCCCCGACATCCACTTTGCCTACTTGGGCTCCGAGGATGTGGTGCGCCACTCTCTCGTGGGCCGCATCGTCGATGCCTACACCGTCCACGAAGAGCGCGCAGTGACCAAGCGGGAGCGAAACAAGCGATGAGCATCGAAATCAACAACGAGACGTCGTACCAGGTCGATGAGACCACGCTGCATCGCATGGCGGCGTACGCTCTCGATGCCTTGCGCGTGCATCCCGATGCCGAATTGAACATCCTGCTCTACGGCGTTGGCCCCATGGAAGAGCTGCACCTGCGCTGGCTCGACGAGCCGGGCCCCACCGATGTGTTGAGCTTTCCCATGGACCAACTGCGCCCGGGAACCGAGGATTTCGTCACCCCGGCAGGCCTGTTGGGCGATGTTGTGCTGTGCCCCGAGGTGGCCGAAGCGCAAGCCGAGACCGCGGGACATTCGCTCCAAGACGAACTGTTAATGCTCCTGGCTCACGGCATGCTGCACCTTCTGGGCTTTGACCACGCCGAACCGGCGGAGGAGAAAGAAATGTTTGACATGCAGCGCGACATTCTGGTCGGTTTTGCCCTGGCAGAACGGACGCGAGAGTCGTAGCGTGAACATCTTCCTCACCGTGGTGGCAAGCGTTCTTCTGATGGCCTTTGCCGGGTTGATGGCCGCTACAGAATCTGCCCTCGGCGTCATGTCGGTTGATGATCTTCGCGCGGCAGCGACCAGGCACCGTTCACGTCGGTCGCTCGAGGCCATGGCCACCCAGCCTCGGGCCCATCGCAACGTGGCCACGTTCGCGCGCATCGTCTCGGAGACAATCGTGGCCGTCGTGGTGACCGCGGCCTTCCTCACGAGCAGCCTCCCACTCTGGGCTGGGCTGCTCATTGCGATTGTGCTGATGACCGCAGCCTCGTTTGTGCTCGCCGGTTCGAGCCCTCGCAGCGTGGGTCGCGCACGTCCTGAAGGCATTGTGGCTTTTTCCGCCCCCGTGGTGCACTCTCTCAGAATTGTGCTGGGGCCGCTGGCCGACCTTCTTGTCTCGCTCGGCGACCGGGTCACACCCGGGCGTCCCGGAACGAGCGCGTTTGCGAGTGAGGAGCAGCTGCTCAGCATGGTCGACGAGGCCACCCGGCACGACGTGCTGGAGAAAGACGAGCGCGAACTCATCCATTCCATCTTTGACTGGGGCGACACACACGTTCGCGAGGTCATGGTTCCGCGCATCGACATGGTCACGGTCGAGGCCGATACGTCACTCGCTGAGGCTGGCGCGCTGTTTCTCAGCAGCGGGCTCTCGCGCATACCCGTGATTGGCGAGGACACGGACGACATTGTGGGGGTGCTCTACCTGCGCGACGTCGCACGTATCTCCCTCGACAAGAAGGGGGCACCCCGCGGAGCGACTGTGCGCTCGCTCGCTCGCGAAGCTGTGTTTATCCCGGAGTTGAAGAAGGCCGACGACGCCCTGCGCGACATGCAGGCGAGTTCGACCCACCTCGCTTTTGTGGTGGACGAGCACGGCGGCATTGCCGGACTCGTCACGCTCGAAGACCTCCTCGAAGAGCTGGTGGGTGAGATCCGCGACGAGTTTGACCGTGGCGCCCCCGAAGCTACTGCCCTGGCGGACGGACGTTACCGCGTTTCCGCTCGCATGCACATTGAAGACCTGGGCGAACTTTTTGGGCTCGACATCACCGACGATGAGATTGACTCGGTCGGGGGTCTGCTGGCCAAAGAGCTCGAGCGCGTTCCCGAGGTGGGCGACCACGTCGTGGTGAGTGGCCTGCACCTCGAGGCCGACCGGGTTGAGGCTCGCCGTGGTCGCGTTACGAACATCCTCGTCTGGCCCGATCAAGAGTTGCTCGATGCTCGACGAGCGTTTGGAAGCGAAAAATGAGACCGTCCAAGAGTGCCAAGCGCGAAGCAGAGCGCCCGATTTTTCGCAGCGGGTTCGTCTCGTTTATCGGACGCCCCAATGTGGGCAAGTCCACGCTGATGAACGCCCTCGTGGGAGAGAAGGTGGCCATTACGTCGGCGAAGCCCCAGACAACGCGACACACCATTCGCGGCATGGTCAATCACGACGACGGCCAACTCATCATTGTCGATACTCCGGGCATCCATCGCCCGCGCACGCTCCTGGGGGAGCGTCTCAACGCCCTGGCTAAGTCAACCCTCGGTGATGTCGACGTAATCGGCATGTGTTTTCCGGCCGATGAACCCGTGGGCAAAGGCGACCGCTTTATCTCCGAGCAGCTTGAGATGTATCCGCGCGCCATCAAGGTGGCCATTGTCACCAAGACGGATGCGGCCTCGCGCGAGAAGACTGCCGCCCGACTTCTCGAAGTCGCCGAACTTCGTAACTGGACCGAGATCATTCCGGTTTCGGCGCTCACCGAGGGAAACATGAGCGAGCTCGCGTCGACACTGATTGCCCTCCTCCCCGAAGGGCATGCGCTCTACGACGTGGAGACCACCACCGACGACGACACCGAAAAGCGCATCTCGGAACTCATTCGTGAATCACTTCTCGAGACCGTGCAGGACGAACTCCCGCACTCCCTCGCGGTCACCATTGACGAAATGGTGGAGCGAGAAGACAAGGATCTGCTCGAGATTTACGCCAATATTTTTGTCGAGCGCGACAGTCAGAAGTCCATCATCATTGGTCACGGTGGTTCACGACTCAAAGACACGGGCGTCATCTCTCGCAAAGCGATAGAGGCACTCCTTGGCCGCCACGTCTTTTTGAGCATCCGCGTCAAGGTGGCCAAAGACTGGCAACGTGACCCCAAGAAACTTGAGCGCCTCGGCTTCTAATGGGGTCGCTCGGCTTCTCGTGGGATCGCGTGGCGTCACCGCGGGGGTCAGCAGCTTCGCCCCGGAATTCCGCTTTCGCCCAACCCAGACCGTGACGGAAAGCCGCGGCGGTGTTAGCCTAGAGTTATGTGTTTGGGTCTCCTTCTTCTTAGTCGCCGCGACGGGGCATCTCAGTAGCCTCCCTCGTCGCGGAGTTCGCGCTAGGCGACCACCCATGACGCCAGGAGAGACTTATGAAGAACAACCAGACCCCCAGCCAGATGCCGGTGCACAAGTACCGGCCGTATCACGAGTCGCTCGGTATTGATCTGACCGATCGCACGTGGCCCACAAAGCGCATTGAGAAGGCACCGCGCTGGTGCGCGGTAGACCTGCGCGACGGAAACCAGGCACTCATCGACCCGATGAGTCCCGAGCGCAAGCGCATCATGTTCGACCTCTTGGTGCGCATGGGCTACAAAGAGATCGAGGTCGGATTTCCCTCGGCAAGCCAAACGGATTTCGACTTCGTTCGTGAACTTATCGAGACGAACGCCATTCCCGACGATGTCACCATTCAGGTGCTGACTCAGTCGCGTGACCACCTCATCGAGCGTACCTACGAATCGATCCGCGGTGCCAAGCAGGCCGTGGTTCACCTCTACAACTCCACCAGCATTTTGCAGCGCGACGTTGTTTTTCGCGAGGACAAACAGGGCATCATCGACATCGCTCTGCACGGCGCACGCCTGTGTCGCGAGTTCGAGAAAACAGTTCCCGAGACGACCGTCTACTACGAGTACTCGCCCGAGAGCTTTACCGGCACTGAGCTCGAGTTCGCCGCAGACATCTGCAATCAGGTGCTGGCCGTGTTCGAGCCCACTCCCGATCGCAAGGTCATTATCAACCTGCCGGCCACGGTCGAAATGGCCACGCCCAACGTCTACGCCGACTCAATTGAGTGGATGTGTCGTCACCTGAACAACCGCGAGAACGTGATTGTTTCGCTGCACCCGCACAACGACCGCGGGACGGCGGTTGCGGCCTCCGAACTCGGGTACATGGCTGGGGCTGACCGCATCGAGGGTTGCCTCTTCGGCAACGGTGAGCGCACCGGAAACGTCGACCTCGTGGCCCTGGGCATAAACCTGTTCACGCAGGGCATCGACCCGCAGATTGACTTCAGCAACCTCGACGAGATCCGGCGAACTGCCGAATACTGCAACCAGTTGAAGGTTCACGAACGTAGCCCCTGGGCGGGCGATCTGGTCTACACGGCCTTCAGCGGTTCTCACCAAGACGCCATCAAAAAGGGCTTCGAGGCGATGGCTAGCGACGCCGCTGCACGCGGTGTGCACGTGGACGAACTCGAGTGGGCCGTGCCGTATCTGCCCATCGACCCCCGCGATCTCGGGCGCACTTACGAGGCCGTGATTCGAGTCAACTCGCAGTCGGGTAAGGGGGGCGTGGCGTATCTCTTGAAGAAGGATCATGCTCTCGACCTGCCGCGCCGCCTGCAGATTGAATTCTCGGGCGTTGTTCAGGCGCGCACCGATGCTGAGGGCGGCGAGGTCACAAGCGACGAACTCTGGCAGATTTTTCAGGACGAGTACCTTCCGTCCGCTGATGCCAAAAACAAGTGGGGTCGGTTCGAACTCACCGGAAGCAAGACAGAGAGCGATTTCTCGGGAACCGTCAAGCTCAGCGTCAAGCTGCGCGACGGTGACGACATCTCAATTCGTGACACCGAGGGCAACGGTCCGATTGACGCGTTCTTGAAGACGATGCACAATTTGGACATTGTCGTCGAGCTCTTTGATTACGTTGAGCACACGCTCGCGGCCGGTGGCGATGCGCAGGCTGCAGCCTACGTCGAACTCAACGTGAACGGTCGTCGCCTGTGGGGCATCGGCATTGACTCCGATATCTCAACGGCCTCGCTCAAGGCCGTTGTCTCGGGTATCAATCGGGCCGTCCGACTCGAGCAGGGCGCCGGAGTTACGGTTTAGCCGCCTCGCGTGCTTCTCGTGAGGGACTAAAGCGGCGAACGCCCACCACGATTACGGCTGCCAGTCCCACGGCAACGGTAATGAAGGTCACCATCGCGCTTCCGGCGCTGAAGCCTACGGTCGAGCCGTAGACGAGGCTGAAGAGTCCGCCCAAGAGAAGTCCGTTCGTGAGTGTGAGATTACGCTTCTCGATGAACATACTGGCGACCATGATGATGACGGCGACCGCCGTGACCACGATTGACACGATTTGGTAGCGAGCTCTGACGGCTTCGTCGTAGGCCGTTTGCGCGGCTTGCATTGCGGCCTCTTGCTGCACTGTCATGTTCTCTTGCCACATGATGTCGGGGTAGATCGGAGACGGGTAAAACGCTTCAATTCCTAATCCGACGAACAGCGCCACCATAACGCCGATGAAGAGGGTGAAGATGATCTTGAGCACCTTGTTTTCCATAACTTGAGGCTAGCCCTTCGTCCTGAAAAGCAACACCGTTGCTCGGTGACGAGGGTTACGCGCATTTACCCGCTGATTTGTCCGCGATTTAATGGCGTGCGCGACCGATAATGAACACATGCCTCTTTACCGTGACGAGGGTGTGATTCTTCGCACCCACAAGTTGGGCGAAGCCGATCGCATTCTCACGGTACTGACCCGCAACCACGGAAAGGTTCGGGCCGTTGCTAAGGGAGTTCGGCGCACAGCCTCAAAGTTTGGCGCCCGACTCGAGCCCTTCATGGTTGCCGACCTCCAGTTCTACGAGGGCCGATCGCTCGATACGGTGAGTCAGGCCGAGACGATTGCTTCCTACGGCGTGGCCATTGCCGCCGATCTTGATCTCTATCGCGTGGCGTCCGTCATGGTCGAAAC
>JAIOXH010000011.1 GCA_021741765.1 Aurantimicrobium sp.
TCATGCGATCGGGAGCGGTAAACAGCGGGTCGCGAGCACTGCGCTCCACCACGATCACGCCGTCGCGCGTCATTTGGCGACACAGCGTTTCGAGCACAAGTCCGAGCTCCTCGTTGGTGACCGAGTAGGGCGGATCAATGAGCACGAGGTTCCAGAGGCTGCGGCTTTGCGAGAGAAACGACCCCACGGATTCTTGCCGCACCTCGAACGAACCCGACTCTTTTCCGCCGGAGTGCGCCACCATGCGCGCGTTGCTCTTGATGATCTTGGCGGCCTTGGCGTTGTTCTCCACGAGCCCCACGTGCTTTGCCCCACGACTGAGCGCCTCAAGGCCGAGCGCGCCCGTGCCGGCGTAGAGGTCGAGAACGCGAGAACCGCGAATCAAGTCGGCCGCGTCGAGCGACGAGAAAAGGGCTTCCCGCACACGGTCGCTGGTGGGACGGGTGCCTTCTTTAGGGACTTTGAGTTCTCGACTTCCGGCAAATCCGGCGATGATGCGCGTCACCCGTTCAGCCTAGGGCGCACGCGCCTACGCTGAAAGGGTGAATCCCTCACCTCTCGATGCCAAACTCGACGCTTTGGTTGGCGGTAAGACCGCCACGGCGCTCGCCAAGGCGTTCGGCATGAAGACGGTGGGCGATTTGGTGGGTCACTTTCCCCGGCGTTACGCCAAGCGTGGCGAACTCACCGCCGTGGCCGACGTTCCATTAGACGAAAACGTGTCGATCGTTGCCGAGGTTCTCGACGTGCGCTCGCGACCCATGCGCGCCAAGCGCGGGTCGATTCTTGAAGTGCGGCTCACCGACGGCTCGGGCGGCACCATCACGCTCACGTTCTTCAACCAAGCGTGGCGGGAGCGCGACCTGGCTCCCGGTTCGCGGGGCATTTTCGCCGGCAAGGTGAGTCGTTACCGCGGCACACTCCAGCTGGCGCATCCCGACTATGAACTGTTTGACGACAACGACACCGGCACGGATGCCGATTCGGGAATCGACATGGATGCGGAAGCGTGGGCCAAAAAGCCGCTTCCGCTCTACGCGGCCACATCCACTTTTTCGAGTTGGCAGATGGCCAAGACTATTGCTCTGGTGCTGCCCACGTTGGGCGACCTGGCGGATCCGCTCGAGGGAGTGCTGAGCGATGCCGAGCGAACGGAGCGCGACCTGTTGCCCTTCGCTGAAGCACTGCGACTCGTGCACCAGCCGGCGGAGGATCGCGACTGGCAGCGCGCCCGCGACACCCTGCGGTTTATCGAAGCGCTGGTGCTTCAGGCGGCACTGCTGGAGCGACGGGCCGAGGCTCGCTCGCACCGGGCTACCCCACGGCCGGCGAAACTCGATGGCATGTTGGCGCGCTTCGATGCGGCTCTTCCGTTCTCCTTGACCGGCGACCAGCAACTCGTGGGCGCCGAGATCGCGCACGACATTGCAGCGGATGTTCCCATGAGTCGACTGGTGCAGGGCGAGGTGGGCTCGGGTAAGACGCTCGTGGCGTTGCGCGCCATGCTGCAGGTTGCCGACACGGGTGGGCAGGCCGTGCTGTTGGCGCCCACCGAGGTTCTTGCTGCGCAACACCTGCGTTCGGTCGAGCGCGTGCTGGGCGCAGAACTGTGCACTCTGCTGGCGCCCACGCTCATCACCGGCCAGCTGCCGGTGGCACAAAAGCGGGCAGCGCTTCTGCGGGCGGCTGCCGGGCAAGCGCACATCGTGATCGGAACACACGCGCTGCTGCAAGACAACGTGCAGTTCTTCGACCTCGGGCTCGTGGTGATTGATGAGCAGCACCGCTTCGGCGTTGAGCAGCGCCACCTGTTGCACGCGAAGGCCGAGAACGTGCCGCACACGTTAGTGCTCACTGCCACGCCGATTCCGCGCACCGTGGCCATGACGGCGTTTGGCGACCTCGACGTCTCGGTGATTCGCGAGTTGCCCGCCGGCCGTGCGGGCATCACCTCGCACTGCGTGGCCCTGGCCGAGCATCCGGGCTGGATGTCGCGCGTGTGGGAGCGCGTGGCCGAAGAGCTGGCACTGGGCCGCCAGGCTTTTGTGGTGTGTCCGGCCATCGACGCCGCCACGCTCGAAGAAGACGACGGTGATACTGGCCGGTTGAGTAGCGCCGAAGGCGCGTATCGAAACGCCGAGTCTGGTTTCGATACGTCAACTTCGTTGACTACTCAACCAGCGGGAGCGTCAACTTCGTTGACGACTCAACCAGCAGATAGCGAGGATGCTCCCAAGCGCCTCTCGGCGGTCACCGAGGTGCTCGAGCAGTTGCGCGCCCTGCCCGTTTTGGCCGGCCGGCGCATCGAGGCCCTGCACGGGCGCCTCTCGAGCGACGAGAAAGACAGCATCATGCGCGCCTTTGCCGACGGCGCGATTGACGTGGTGGTGGCCACGACGGTGATCGAGGTGGGCGTGGATGTGCCGAACGCATCGACCATGGTGGTGCTCGATGCCGACCGCTTTGGCGTGTCGCAGTTGCACCAGTTGCGCGGGCGCGTGGGTCGTGGCGGGGTGCCCGGTCTCGCCCTCTTTGTCACCGATGCGGAGCCCGACACCGTGGCTCGCCAGCGGGTGGAGGCCGTGGCCGCCACGACCGACGGGTTCGAACTCGCCCGCATCGACCTCGAACTGCGCGCGGAGGGTGACGTGCTGGGCGCCCGGCAGTCGGGCGGCCGCTCTGGACTACGCCTGTTGCGAGTGACCCGTGACGGCGACCTCATTGCCGAAGTGCGAGATGTTGCCGCCGGCATACTGGCCGACGACCCCGGCTTTGTGGCTCATCCCGCTCTGCGGGAGGCAATGGCCCGAAGACTCGACGAATCCGAGCGCGCGTTCCTCGACAAGAATTAGGCTGGAGACATGCGCAGAGTTGCTGTTCTTCCCGGATCGTTCGATCCGGTCACCCTGGGTCACCTCGATGTAATCGCCCGTGCCGTCAAGATCTTTGACGAGGTGCACGTGGTGGTGGTGCACAACCCCGGTAAAAGCGCGCTCTTGCCGATTGCCCAGCGCGTCACGCTGATTGAGCAGGCCCTCGACGAAGCCGGGATCGACGGCGTCATTGTGGCTCAGTGGTCGATGGGATTGCTTGTGGATTACTGCAGCGAGGTGGGCGCCACGGTGCTGGTCAAGGGCCTGCGCAGCAATCAAGATGTGGCCTACGAGATGCCGATGGCGCTGGTCAACCGAAACCTCGCGGGCATCGAGACCGTGTTTGTGCTGCCCGAGCCGGGGCACGCCTACGTGTCGAGTTCGCTTGTTCGTCAGGTGGCGGCTCTTGGCGGCGACGTGCGACCTTACGTGCCGCACGTTGTGGCCGAATACCTCGCCACACACGGGAGTTAACATGGCGAGATTCACTCCCACCCCCTTCACCGTGGGTGTTCACGACCTCATGCACCGCCCCGGCGAGCAGCGCGAGAAGCTGTTCGACATCGCCATGCCCGAGCAGATGGGCGAAGGCTTGGTGGCCGTGCAGAAGGGTGCCCGGTTGCACCTCGACGTGCGTCTTGAATCGGTGCACGAGGGCATTTTGGCCACTGTCGACGTGACTACCGAGGCGTCGGGTGAGTGTGGCCGATGCCTCGAGCCCCTCACCGAAGACGTCCAAGTCGATATTCAGGAGCTTTTCGCGTATTCTCTAGACGAAGCCTTTGACTATTGCGTGACAGACGACCATGTTGATCTGGAACCGATGGTGAGAGACGCGGTAGTGCTTGCACTGCCGTTCCAGCCGGTTTGTCGGCCGGAGTGCGCTGGTCTCGATCCCGAGACGGGTGAGCGTCGCAGCGAAGGGCAGGCACAGTCGCCGGGCGAGTCAATTGACCCGCGATGGGCTGCGCTCCACAAGCTGGCTTCCGAACAAGACTCATAGCGAGTCGCATTTTTTCTTACATCACGTTCAACTAAGGCAAGAGGTAGATCATGGCTGTTCCCAAGCGGAAAAAGTCTCGCTCGAACACGCACTCACGTCGCTCGCAGTGGAAGGCCGAGAACACCGCTCTGGTCAAGACCATCGAGAACGGCAAGGTTGTCTACAGCCTCCCTCACCGCGCCAAGATCGTTGAAGACTCCGCCGGCACCCCCCTCTTCATGGAGTACAAGGGCCGCAAGGTAGCCGACGTCTAACCACGACGTCTCACCACGATGTCTCACCATTCGTGACCGTGCGTTCGGGGGTAGAAGAACTGCTCGGTGTTGATATCGATGCGGGGCTGTGTCAACTAGCGCTCACTCATCGTTCGTATGCTTACGAGAACGGCGGGACGCCGCATAACGAACGCCTGGAATTTTTGGGCGATTCCGTGCTCGGCCAGGCCGTGACTGTTCTGCTCTACACAACGTTTCCGCAACTGCCCGAGGGCGAGCTCGCTAAGCGTCGCGCAGCCCTGGTGTCGACCCAGGCTCTGGCGCGCATCGCACGGAGCATCAACCTCGGCCCGAGCATTCTGCTGGGCAAGGGCGAGCAGCAGACCGGCGGATCCGATAAGGATTCGATTCTGGCCGACACCATGGAGGCCCTCATCGGAGCCACCTTCTTGTCGGCGGGTCAAGCGGTTGCGACCGATTTGGTCGAACGCCTTGTTGAACCGCTGATGAACGATGAAGACACGTTCGGATCGCACATCGACCCCAAGACGAGCTTGCAGGAAGTGGCGGCTGCTCAGGGGCTCCCCGCTCCGCACTACTCGGTTGATTTCTCCGGGCCCGATCACGCGCGCGTCTTCGTGGCCACGGTGTCGGTGGGCGATGTCTCCGGCACAGGCACGGGAACAAGTAAGAAGCACGCCGAGATTGCGGCTGCCCACCACGCGTACGAGCAGCTCACGGCCTAACGCATCGTGCCCGAGCTTCCTGAGGTCGAAGTGGTGCGCGCTGGGCTGGCCCCTGCCGTGACCGGGTCGATTTTTCGCAGCGTGCAGGTTCTCGATACGCGTTCGCTCAAGCGCCACGACGCTCGACGGGGCGATTTCGTGGGACTGCTCGAGGGCGCCACCGTGCTCGAGATCAAGCGCCGCGGCAAGTTTCTGTGGATGCCGCTGGGGCAGACCGGTAACGGTGGCTCGTCTTTACCAGTTGGCTCGGGCGATGCGCTCGTGGTTCACCTCGGCATGAGCGGTCAGGTGCTGCTGCGCGAACCGCAGGCGCCTGACGACAAGCACCTGCGCGTGCGCCTGGTCACCGAGATGTCCGATGGCCGTGCCGTGGACGTGCGATTTGTGGATCAGCGCATCTTTGGTTCCATGGCGGTCGACCACCTCGTTGACGGTATCGGCGGACTCGTGCCCGCACAGGCCGCGCACATCGCGGCCGACCCGCTCGAGGCCGTGTTTGACGACGACGCTTTCGTTGCGGCGCTGCGCAAGCGGCGCACGGGAATCAAACGCGCCCTGCTCGACCAGGGCCTGATTTCGGGCATTGGCAACATCTACGCCGACGAATCCCTGTGGCGTGCGCGTCTGCACTACGACCGACCAACCGATGCGCTCACCGCAGCCAAGGCGCGCGAACTCCTCGGCCACGTGCGCGAGGTTTTGGCGCAGGCCCTAGCCGAGGGTGGCACGAGCTTCGACGCTCAGTACGTAAACGTAAACGGCCAAGCCGGCTACTTCGAACACAGCCTGAATGCCTACGGTCGACAGGGGGAGGCCTGCGCGCGCTGCGGTGGCACCCTGCGACGCGAATCTTTCATGAATCGGGGCTCACACTTCTGCCCGATCTGCCAGCGCATGCCTCGTAAGCGATCCGCCAAGTAATCTAGAACGAGACGCAAACGCACGTCACACCAACGGAGGTGACCATGGCAGAGCCCGAGCAGATTCGCGGAGCCAGCGTCACGTCGCGCGCCCTCTCTGTGCTGGGTGCTTTCGAGGGCTCGAGCGGTTCGCTCACCGTGGCGCGCATTGCGGCCCGCGCTCAATTGCCGTTGTCAACCACGTACCGCATGGTTCACGAACTCGAACAGTGGGGCGGGCTGCGCAAGGGTTCCGACGGCAAGTACCAGGTGGGCTTTCGCATCTGGGAACTCGGCCAATTAGCCGGTCGACGTCTTCGCGACCGCGCGCATCCGTTTTTGCAGGATCTCTTTGACCTCACGCACGAGAACGTGCACCTGGCCATTCGTGAGGGAACCCAGAGTCTGTACGTCGACAAGATCTACAGCTCGCGCAAAATGCCCCAGGTCTCGCGCATCGGTGGTCGCCTGCCCCTGCACGCTACGGCGGTGGGGCGCGTTCTGCTCGCGGCTCAGCCCGACTGGTTCGTCGATGCCTATTTGCAGCGGGAGCTCGAGGCCCCCACGCCCAAGACAGTGACTGATCCGCGCATGCTCACCCAGCTCATCGCGGATGTTCGTCGCGACGGCTATTCGGTGACGATTGAGCAGATGCGCATGAACGCACTTTCGGTCTCCTTGCCCGTTGTCTTCAACGGACAAACGGTATCTGCTCTCGGACTTGTCTTCGAGGCGCACCGGTACCGCGAGGTGCAGCGTTTCATGCCGCAGTTACGCGGCACGGTGGAGCGCATTGAGTTTGCCATGGCTGGCCGCCCTCTCACTATGGGCGAGTAGCGCCCCAAAATTCTCCGAAAGCCGTTCTCACTCAGTGAGAACATTTTGTCGCGCGGGAAGGTTTCCGGGAGCAAGATAAAGTAATCCGCGTTCAAGGAGGAACCGATAATGGCACCTACGGCTACAGAGGCAATGCCCTTTAGCAAGGACTATCACGGGTTCGAGCCGTTCAAGCTCAACAATCCTTTTCCGTCGTACGCAGCACTTCGTGAAGACGCCCCAGTGATGTGGGATGACCGCATCGGCATGTATGTCGTGACGCGCTATGACGACGTCAAGGGTGTTTTCGACGACTGGGAGGGCTTCTCGTCGAAAGACGCGCAGTCGCCCATCCGCCCCCTGGGCGAGGCCGCCAAGAAGGTGTTGGCCGACGGCGAGTTCACCACCTACTCCGGCCTGTCGGCCCGCATCCCACCGGACCACACACGCATTCGCGCCGTAGCAACGAAGGCTTTCACGCCGCGCCGCTACAAGGTGCTCGAGCCCTACATTCGCGAGAACGCCGATGCGCTGATTGACGCCATGGTTGCCAAGGGCACCAACTCGGGAAACATTCTCACCGACCTTGCGTACGACCTGCCCACAATCACCATCTTCACGCTGATCGGTGTTCCCAACGAGATGACCGACCTCGTGAAGGACTGGGCTACCTCGCGCGCGGCGCTCACGTGGGGCGACCTCACCGACGACGAGCAGGTTCCGCACGCGCGCAACATGGTGGCGTACTGGAACTTCTGCCAGAAGCTGGTGGCCGATGCCAAGGTGACGCCCGGCGACAACCTAGTGACCGACCTCGTCAACTTGCAGGCCGCTGGTGAAGAAATCTCGGATCACGAGATCGCATCCTTCCTCTACAGCCTGCTCTTCGCGGGCCACGAGACAACGACCACGCTCATCTCCAACGCCGTGCGTCAGCTGCTCATTCATCGCGAAGCGTGGGAGCAGATCTCGGCAGACCCGGCAAAGATTCCCGGCGCCGTCGAAGAGGTGCTGCGCACCGCAGGCAGCATTGTGGCGTGGCGTCGCACGGCTGAGAAAGACGGTGTCGTGGGTGGAGTAAATATCCCCCAGGGATCAAAGCTGCTTCTCGTGATGGGCGCCGCCAATCGCGACGGCAGCCAGTTTGCCGACCCGGACAAGTTCGACATCGAGCGCGAGAATGCTCGCAACCACCTGTCGTTCGGCTTCGGTATCCACTACTGCATCGGCAACCTGCTGGGAAAGCTGCAGACGCGCGTTGCGCTCGAACAGCTCACCAAGAAGTTGCCCGGTTTGCACATCACCAACGGTCAGGACATCGAGTTTGGCGACAACCTGTCGTTCCGCGTTCCCCTTGCCGTACCCGTGACCTGGTAACCACTGGTCACCTTCCCTTCCCCACCCCTCAGTGCAAAGGAAAGCAATGTCGCTTTACACCTTCCCGTTCAATAGCACCGAAAAGCCCGAGCACGATCGCCTGGGCGGCAAGTGCACATCGCTGGTCATCATGACGAGCGCGGGCATGCCCGTTCCTCCCGGATTCGCGGTGACCACCGATGCGTTCGACGCGGTGATGAATCAGACCACTCTGCACGATCAGATTGCCGGGCACCTCAAGGGCCTGAACTACGACAGCCCGGATGAGATCGATCGTCAGGCAACGTTGATTCGCGAGCTCATCCTCACGCAGGAGGTTCCCGATGCCGTGCGCGATGAGGTCGTTACCGCGTATCGCGAACTCATGAAGCTCTGTGGCGGCGAAGTTGCCGTGGCCGTTCGCTCGAGTGCGACCGCCGAAGACCTGCCCGACGCCTCGTTCGCCGGCCAGCAAGACACGTACCTCTGGATCGAGGGCGAGCACAACGTAATGGAGAAGATTCGCGAGTGCTGGGCCAGCCTCTACACGGCGCGCGCCATCAGCTACCGCGAGGCCAACAAGATCCCGAGTGAAGGACTCTCGATCTCGGTGGCCATTCAGAAGATGGTCAACTCGCACGCCTCGGGCGTGGCCATGACCATCGACCCCGCCAACGGTGACCGCACCAAGATTGTGATCGACTCGTCGTGGGGTCTGGGCGAAATGGTTGTCTCGGGCGAAGTGACCCCCGACAACTTTGTGGTCGACAAGGTCATGCTCGTTGTGGTCAATCGCATCATCAGCGACAAGCACGAAGAGCTGGTTCCCACCGGTCGCGGCGGAATCGTGCGCCGCGAGGTTGACGCCGAGCGCCGCAACTCACCGAGCATGAGCGAAGACCAAGTTATTGCCGTGGCCAAACTGGCCAAGGCCGCCGAGAAGCACTACGGCACAGTGCAAGACGTCGAGTGGGCCATCGACGCTGATCTGCCCGATGGCAGCAATGTTCTTCTTCTGCAAAGCCGCCCCGAAACGGTGTGGTCGCAGAAGAAGGCTGAGGTCAAAGTGTCCTCACCCGGTTCTGGCATTGAAGCCATAACCAAGTCGATGCTCGGTTCGATGAACCTGAGCAAAGACAAGTAACACCGCACCAACCCATCGCACCAACCCATCGCACCAACCCATCGCAATACCCACCATTCATCTAATCGAGAAGAAGAGAAAGGCCGAGCAATGTCGCCACGCGCCGCAAAGAGCTTCCCGTCTCCTTACGACACCAAGACCCCCAAAGGTGCCGAGGGATGGCAGGGGCTCTACCCCTACAACCTGATTTTTCAGGAAAACCTGCGCAAGCAGGAAGAACAGAAGTTCTGGTTCTGTGACAGCCAGCACTGGCCCAACGTGTTCAAGCCCTTCGAGGTGATCGGCGTTGAGTACGCCAGCCGTTGCCTCGGTGCTTACAATACGCGCCACTACATCATTCCCCCCGCCAACGGCATCGACTTCCGTATCCACCTCGGATACAACTACTTCAGCCCCGTGGCTGTGGCACCGGAGCTCATTGGCGATCGCGTTCCTCACTTCATGGAGCGTGCCGGACACTACTTCCAGAACTGGGCAGAGCTGCTCGAGAACTGGAAGAAGGACGTTCTCAAGAACATCGCAGAGATCGACGCCATCAACTTCGAGAAGCTTCCTGAAATGGTTTCCCTCGAAGACGTCAAGGGCGGCAAGGGACAGGACCCCTCGGTTCAGCTCTTTGACGACTACGACCGTCTGATCAGCCTCGCCTACAAGAACTGGGAGCGTCACTTCGAGTTCCTCAACCTGGGTTACGTGGCTTACCTCGACTTCTTTGGTTTCTGCAAGGAAGCGTTCCCCGGTATCCCCGACCTCGCCATCGCCAAGATGGTTATGGGTGTGGACTCGGTTCTGTTCCGCCCCGACGACGAGCTCAAGGGTCTCGCGGAGAAGGCTGTGAAGCTCGACCTCACCGCTCACTTCGTTGCGGGCAAGAGCGCCGCACAGATCCTCGACGCACTCAAGGCTGACTCCAAGGGCGCCGAGTGGATCAAGGCCTGGGAGGCTGCACAGGACCCGTGGTTCAACTACACCTCGGGCAACGGTTTCTACGGAACCGACGAGTACTGGTGCGACAACCTCGACCTGCCCATGGGCTACACGGTTGACTACGTTGCCCGTGCCGCCAAGGGCGAGCGTCTGCACCGTCCGAAGGACGAGCTCCTCGTGGAGCGCGACCGCATCGTGAGCGAGTACGCCGACGCACTCGAGGGAGAAGCCAAGGAAACCTTCAACGGCAAGTTGGGCCTCGCACGCGCGGTCTACCCCTACGTTGAAGACCACAACTTCTACATCGAGCACTGGACCATGGGCGTCTTCTGGCGCAAGGTTCGTCAGCTCGGTCAGTTGCTGGCAGACGAGGGATTCTGGGGCAACGCCACAGACATCCTCTACCTGTCGCGCGACGAGGTTCGCCCCGTTCTGTTCGACTACGCCAACGGATGGGCTGTCGGCACGCCGGCAATCGGCCCCTCGTACTGGCCCCAGGAGATCGCGCGCCGCACCAAGATCATTGCCGCACTTGAGACGCAGCGCCCCGCGCCCGCGTTCAACGAGCCGCCGGCAGAGATCAACGAGCCCTTCACCGTCATGCTCTGGGGAATCACCACCGAGCAGGTTCAGCAGTGGCTGGGCGCCGACGATTCGGGCAAGGGCGGACTCAAGGGTATGGCCGCATCGGGCGGTGTTGTCGAGGGTATTGCCCGCGTCATCACGAGCCCCGACCAGCTGGGCGAACTGAAGCAGGGCGAGATTCTCGTTGCTCCGGTTACCAACCCGAGCTGGGGTCCCGTGTTCGGCAAGATCAGCGCAACCGTTACCGACATCGGCGGCATGATGAGCCACGCGGCCATCGTGTGCCGTGAGTACGGTCTGCCCGCTGTGACCGGAACCGGTAAGGCCTCGACCACCATCAAGACGGGCATGAAGCTCCGTGTTGACGGCAACCAGGGCACGGTCGAGATCCTCAAGTAGGACCTCACCACAAAAATGAAGAACGTATCCCGCTCCCCGATCAATGTGCTCGGACGTGAAGTAAGCCACCTGATTCCGGCTTACGACGCAGTTCCCGGCATGATCTCGATGGGGGAGCGGGATACGCTCATTTGGCAGCTAGCCACCCCGTATTTGCAAACGCGCGACAACGACGCGCACACGCTCTACTCCTATGGGATCGCGCGCCAGTTACTGCGCCGCCTTCCCGAGGCCGATGAACACATCGTTCTGCCGGCCATCATTTTGCACGACACCGGTTGGTCGACCGTCGACGAGTTTGACGCCATCCAGGCAATCGCCCCCGACCGCGACGGCTCGTACACGTGGGCCGTGTTTCAGCACGAAAAAGAGGGCGCGCGCATTGCCCGCGAGATCCTGACCGAACTTGCGATACCGGCAGGCGACATCGATCAAATCTGCGAGATCATCGACGGCCACGACACGCGACTCACCGCGTTGAGCCTCAACGACAAGCTCGTCAAAGACTCCGACAAGGTGTGGCGCGTTTCACCGCACGGCACGGACGTGGCCATGCCTCGTTTCGGCCTCAACCGCGAGGAGTCGCTGCGCATCAACAGCTTCCGTGCCTACGACGACCTGTTCACCGACGAGGCCAAAAGCATGTCGCTCGCCCTCATGTCTGTTGAGTGCATGGACCTCAGCCCCCAGATGATGCAACTTCGCACGAACGGACGCCTCAATGACTGACACCACTCAATTTGCTGGCAAGACCGTGATCGTAACTGGCGCTGCCGGCGGTCTGGGTCGCGCCTTTGCTGAGGGCTTCGCGGCCCGCGGGGCCAATATCGTGGTGGCTGACATGAACGACGCCGGCTCAGCCGAGACCGTCGCTCTCGTGGAGAAGATAGGTGCGAAAGCAATTGCCGTCACCACGAACGTGACCGAGAAGGCATCCACCGACGCCCTCATGGATGCCGCCCTGGCGGCATTTGGCTCGATCGATGTGATCATCAACAACGCTGCGCTGTACGCCACCATCAATCGTGCCCCGTTCTACGAACTTGACCCCGACGAGTGGGATCGCGTCATGGCCGTGAACGTTAAGGGCGCGTGGTTGGTATCGGCCTCGGCTTTCCCCAAGATGACGCAGGCCACCGGCCGCATCATTAACATCGCCTCGGCCACCGTGTTTAGCGGATCGCCCCTGTGGATGCACTACGTGGCATCGAAGGGCGCCATGATCGGCATGACCCGCGTGATGGCACGCGAGGTGGGAAAGACGGGTGTGACGGTGAACGCTATTGCCCCCGGATTCACGCTCACCGAAGCGAGCCTCAGCGTTATGGACGACGCCGAAACATACGGCGTTTCGAGCCGCGCTATTCCCCGGGCGAGCCAGCCGGGCGACATGGTGGGCACGGCATTATTCTTAGCCTCGGAAGACGCCAGTTACATCACGGGGCAGACCATCATCGTCGACGGCGGCAAGGAATTTATCTAGTCCACCGGCTCACAGTTCACGACTTCTGACATCCCACAGCCTCAACACGAAAGAAAAGAGCAGCCATGCCCAAAGTGACCTACATTCAGCCCGATGGAGCCGAGATCACTCTCGATGCCCGCGATGGCGATTCCGTTATGGAGACGGCCGTGAAGAACGGCGTGCGCGGCATCGTTGCCGAGTGTGGCGGCGCGTGTGCGTGTGCCACGTGTCACGTGTTCGTGGACGAGGCTTTCGCCGCCACGGTGGGCGAGCCCGGAGACCTTGAAGACGACATGCTCGATGGCGCCGCGTCGGACCGCCAGCCAACCAGTCGCCTCTCGTGCCAGATCAAGATGAGCGCAGACCTCGACGGCCTGGTCGTTCGCATCGCACCCGAACAGGTTTAGTCGTGTCTGACGTCCTGATCGTGGGGGCCGGTCAGGCCGGCATGCAGATTGCTGTGTCGCTGCGCGACAACGGCTTTGAGGGACGCATCGAACTCGTGGGCGAAGAGCCGCACGGGCCCTACCAGCGGCCGCCGCTCTCCAAGGCATTCCTGCACGGCAGTGCCGACATCGAAACGCTCGAGCTGCGCGCCCCCTCGTTTTACGTGGACAACAAGATCGTTATGGTACCGGACGAGAAGGTGGTCTCGATTGACCTATCCGGTGAGCGCGGACTGGCCGTCACCGACACGGGCCGCGAGATTCACTTCGACAAGCTCGCTCTGGCTACGGGATCTACCCCGCGCCGACTGCCCATAGAGGGTGCCGACCTGGACGGCGTGCTCTACCTGCGCGGCATTGCCGACGCCGTTGAGCTCAAGAACCGCTGGGATGCGGCTGCGAGCGTTGTGGTGATCGGCGGCGGGTTCATCGGTCTTGAAGTGGCCGCGGGCGCCCGCATGGACGGCAAGCAGGTTACCGTGCTCGAGGCGGCCGACCGGCTGATCGCCCGCGCGGTTAGCCCGGAGACGAGCGAGTTCTATCGGGCGGCGCACGAGCGCCGCGGCACGAGCGTTCGCCTGAGCGCCAAGATTTCGCGCATCGTGGGCGACGGCACGAAAGTTACGGGCGTAGAGCTCGATGGCGGAGAGGTTGTGCCCGCCGACATCGTGATGGTGGGCATCGGCGTGATTGCTCGCGGCGAACTGGCCGAGCAGTTGGGCTTGGAGACCGTGAACGGCGCCATCGTGGTGAACGAGTTTGCCGAGACGAGCGACCCGCGCGTGATTGCCGCCGGCGACGCCGTTCTGTTGCCGCACCCCCTCGGCGGCGACGCTCAGGTGCGTCTGGAGTCGGTGCAGAACGCCGTGGACCAAGCTAAGACGGCAGCCAAAACTCTGGCCGGCGTGCGCGAGCCCTACCGAGCCGTTCCGTGGTTCTGGTCCGATCAGGCCGACCTCAAACTGCAGATTGGGGGCCTGTCGACCGGCTACGACCAGACGGTGGTGCGCGGCACTCCCGATGACGAATCGTTCTCGGTGCTGTATTACCGCGACGGCCGGTTGATTGCCATCGATTCGGTGAATGCCGTGAGCGACTATATGGCCGTGCGCAAGGCGCTGGGCTCCGGGTCGACGATTCCTGCCGAACTCGCACACAATCTGGAGACTCCCCTCAAGACACTGGTGGTCGACTCATGACGCTCCCCGTTTACGCACACACGTTCGCCGATACGCCCACGCTCGGCGGCGGTGCACTGCCCACCGGCACTTACACGAACCTCGATCACGTGTGGAAGGCAGCCGAGCCGTTTATGCGCACGCGCATGAACGACGTGCACCTGCCCATGACGGTGATGTACGCCGAGTTCATCCTCGACAACGAGCCCGACGCCGACGAAGAGGTGACGCGCGTGGCCGCCCTTCTTCACGACGTGGGCTGGTCTCGTGTGGACGGCGACAAGATCCTCACCGAGGGCTTTCGCAGTGACAACTTCTTGACCAGCGACATTCGCGTTCAGCACGAGAAGTTTGGCTGTGACATCGCGCGCGAGATTCTTCCCGGTTGTGGATACGACGACGCGTTCATCACGCGCATCACCGACATTATCGATGGCCACGACACTCGCAAGGAGCACCACAGCCTCGAAGACGCGATCATGCGCGACTCCGATCGCCTGTGGCGCTTTCACCCCACCGGGCTCGGCTTCTCGGCCGAGTGGTTTGCCAAGTCACCCCAGTGGGTGCTGGGCGACCTCGCGAACCGCGTGATGGGCGAGATGATCACCCCCACGGGCACGGCCATGGCCGAGGCCGAACTCAACGCATCGATGCGCATTCTGCGCCTCGACATTCTTTAGAAAGAAGTCGACATGACCACGCTTGAGATGTACACCGACGACCTCTTTATCGGTGGCGACTGGGTTAAGTCGGGTTCGGGCACGTTCATTGACGTCACCGATCCCGCCACCGAAGAGGTCTGGGCGCGCGTGCCCGCGGCCGACGCCAACGACATCGACAAGGCCGTGCAGAGCGCGCACCGCGCCTTTCACGGTAAGGGGTGGCGCGACATCGGCGCCAACGCCCGCGCCGAGTACATGCGCAAGTTGGCCGACGAGTTTGAGGCGCGCAGCGAAAAGCTGTCGAACATCATCACAAGCGAGAACGGTTCGCCCGTTTTCGAGACCCGCCAGGCGGCCGGTCACGGTGCCGGTCTGCTGCGCTACTACGCCTCGCTGGCCGACTACGTGGAGCTGGTCGACAAGCGCCCCTACCCCGACCGCGCCGGTCACTACACCGAGGTGCGCCGCCACCCTCGGGGTGTGTGCGCGCTCATCGCGCCGTGGAACTATCCCGTAGCCCTCGTCATGATCAAGCTTGCGCCTGCGCTCATCGCCGGGTGCACGGTAGTGATCAAGCCCGCGTCGGAGACGCCGCTCGACCTTCGTGTGCTCATGGAGGCCGCTCAGGCCGCCGGCATTCCCGACGGCGTGATCAACCTCGTCACGTGCACACGCCACGAGGTGGGCAGCCTGGTTGAGCACCCGCTCATCTCCAAGGTGGCCTTCACCGGCTCCACCGAGGTGGGGCGCATCCTCGCCGAGCAGTGCGGTCGGCTGCTGCGCCCGGTCACCCTCGAACTGGGTGGCAAGTCGGCCAGCATCATCCTCGAAGACGCCGATCTCTCGGCAGTGGGCCCCATGATCAACCGCACCTGCCTGCGCAACACCGGGCAAACCTGCTACAACTCCACGCGCATCTTGGCGCCGCGCTCGCGCTACGGCGAGATTGTGGAGATGGTGGCGAGCACGGTGGCCGCCACACCGCAGGGCGACCCGTTCGACGAGAAAACCGTCTACGGCCCCTCGGCCTCGGCCAAGCAGTTCAAGACCGTCACCGATTACATCCAGATCGGTCAGGATGAGGGCGCCAAGGTGGCCACCGGCGGTTCTGGCCGCCCCGACGGTCTCGACCGCGGCTACTTTGCCAAGCCCACCGTGTTTGCCGGCGTGAACAACAAGATGCGCGTGGCTCAGGAAGAAATCTTCGGCCCGGTGCTCGTGGTGATTCCCTACGAGAACGAAGACGACGCGGTCAGCATCGCCAACGATTCGCCCTACGGTCTGGGCGGCACCATCTTCACCGCTGACCCCGACCACGGCGCCGAGGTGGCCTCGCGCGTGGAGACGGGCAGCATGGGCATCAACTTCTTCGGCTCAAACCTGGCCGCGCCCTTTGGCGGTTGGAAAGACTCCGGCATTGGCATTGAGTACGGCCCCGAGGGCGTGGCCGCCTACACGCGCATGCAGTCGGTGCACCGCCAGGGTGAGGTCTAGGAACCTTCGATCACTAACCTGTGTACAGGCAGGTCGGTCGTTTCACGGCGAGAGCTGTTCACGCGTCGAGTTGACCAACACGCGCAAGGCCACGGGCGATTTAAGGCAGAAGCAGGATTTTGCCGATGTGCGCTGAGCTCTCCATCAACAGGTGCGCGTCACGGGCATCCCGGAGCCCAAAGGTTTTGTACGTTACCGGCGAGATGTCGCCGCTCTCAAAAAGGGGCCAAACAGTCCTCAGCAGGTCGCTCAGGATTTCGGCCTTGTCTTCGCGTGATCGTGCGCGGAGGCTTGCTGCCGACAGTGACCCGCGCACACGCATGAGCGCAGCCGGGTCAATGACCGCGTCTTCACCACTCATGTTGCCGATGCTCGCAATCTGACCGTCATGGGCAAGTACTGAGATGTCCTGTGCAATGTATGGGCCACCAATGTGGTCCAGCACCCGGGAAGCAACAATGCCCTGAGTCGTTAGCTCGTGCGCAAAGTCTTCTGTGGTGTAGTCAATCGAAAGTGTTGCCCCGAGGCCCAGACTTGCCGTGACTTTTTCGTGCGAGCCACAGGTCGTCACAACCTTGAAACCGAGTGCCACAGCAAGTTGCGTTCCGAAGGAGCCGATGCCGCTTGTTCCTCCGTGAAACAGAATCCACGAACCGGCGGGTGGCAACGTTCCTCGGAAAACGTTGGACCACACTGTCGCAGCTACTTCAACAATTCCTCCGGCGTCAATAACGCTCATTCCCCGGGGGATGGGTAGAACATGTGTGTCTTCGGCAAGGGCGTACTCCGCATAGCCGCCGCCGCCCAATAGAGCACAGACACTGTCTCCGATCTTCCACGAAGCAACGTTCTCGCCAACGGAGACAATCTCACCCGAGACCTCGAGCCCCAGAGTTTCGGTCACACCTGGGGCGGGTGGGTGTCCGCCCTCGCGTTGGCGAATATCGGCACGGTTTAGTCCAGCGGCAGCGACGCGGATGACAACCTGGTTTGGTCCGGGTGCCGGGATGTCGATGTCGCGAACTTCAAGGACATCAGGCCCACCGGGTCGGGAAGCAATGATTGCAATCATGCCCCAATTCTCCCACCGTGCGGCTATTCGGTGTCCATCAGTATCTTTACCAGGGGCCGACCGCCGGGCGATTGCTTGAGCAGGGTGCCGAAACTGTGACCGCCAAATTTAGTGGTGGTGAGTGAGGTCGTGATGGGCAGGATGATTCTTGCTCCGGGCTCGTCTTCACGCACACCCGTATTTGTGAGGTTGGCCGCCACAACCTTGTTCGTGGTGGTCAGGCTCAGGCCGAAAGCATGCTCATTTTGACCGAAGCGAAGAGACGCCAAAACAATGCCCGTGTTGGGGGGATAGTCAAAGTCGTCGCACCACGTCTGATCGGGTTCGAGGAGATGCAGTTTCGGGAAGTAGTCCAAGCCATTGAACATCCACTCAACCCACATGCGTTCCGTGTCAATGTTCGTGTAGCACACGCGCGGCAGGGGCGAAACATATGCCTCACGGTCGGCCGACGACGTTGACGGGACGCAACCCGTGAGTGCTCCCACCACCGCAACAAGCGTCAGTCCGGCAATCGATGCTCGGGCAACGAGACCCAGGGAAGATGAGCGGTTCATGGGAGATTCCTTCACAGTCAATAGGCGGCGTTGGCCGATACCAGACGCCTTAGATACTTAAGTCGTCGTCCAGCCTAGCGACCGTGTGGCCCTCGCGACGTGGAATGCGCAAAGTCTCAGTTTGCAGAAATGGCGTGTGGGCTGGCTACGGGCCGACGAATTCCGAATCGAGTTCGACCGTGAAAGCGGCTCCGGTGATGGCTCGCAGATCATCGACGGTCGTGTCGCTGCAGTAGGCGCGCAGGACGAGTCCGTCTTCCGTGACATCAAAAACGGCCAGGTCGGTGATGATCTTGTCCACGCAGCGCTGACCCGTCAGCGGCAGGTCGCAGTGGGTCACAATCTTGGGCGAGCCGTCTTTGGACACGTGTTCGGTGAGCACGATGACGTGCGGGGTGCCGGCTACGAGATCCATGGCTCCGCCCATGCCTTTGACGAGTTTGCCGGGAATCTGCCAGTTGGCGAGGTCGCCGTGACCGGAGACCTGAAGGGCGCCGAGGATGGCCGTTTGCACGTGACCGCCGCGGATCATGGCAAACGACGTTGCCGAGTCGAAAAAGCTCGACCCGGGCATGACGGTCACGGTCTGCTTACCCGCGTTGATGAGGTCGGCGTCTTCTTCGCCTTCGAAAGGGAAGGGCCCCATGCCGAGTAGGCCGTTCTCGCTCTGCAGGGTCACCCGAACGCCCTCGGGCAGGTGGTTGGCCACCAGGGTGGGGATTCCGATACCTAGGTTCACGTACTGGCCGTCTTTAAGGTCGCGCCCCGCCAGGGTGGCCATGTCTTCGCGTGTCCATGCCATGAACTAGGCCCCGCTCTCGGTACTCGGGGCAATCGTGCGCTGTCGAACCGTGCGTTGTTCGATGTCTTTGATGCGCGGTGTGGCGAGCACCACGTGCTGCACAAAGATTCCCGGAGTGACCACGATGTTGGGATCGATGTAGGACTCGCCCTCGTAGACTTCGACCTCGGCGATGGTCACGCGCCCGCAGGTGGCCACGAGCGGATTGAAGTTGCGTGCGGTGTGACGGTAGACGAGGTTGCCCTCGGCGTCACCGCGGTGAGCTTTGACGAGCGACAGGTCGGCAACGATGCCACGCTCGAGCACGAACTCCTCGCCATCGAAGACCTGAATTTGCTTACCCTCGGCAACCGGCGTCCCCACGCCGGTCTTGGTGAAGAACCCGGCGATGCCTGCACCTCCGGCGCGCATGCGCTCGGCCAGCGTTCCCTGCGGGGCAAACTCCACCTCGAGCACGCCACTCAAGAACTGCTCGGCGAACAGCTTGTTCTCTCCCACATATGACGAAATCACTCTGGCCACCTGTTTGTTTTCGATCAGCAGTCCCAGCCCTTTGCCGTCAACGCCCATGTTGTTCGACACGATCGTGAGCTCTTTCGCGCCCGAGTCGCGCAGCGCATGAATGAGGTCGGTGGGATTACCGCTCAGCCCGAAACCGCCCACGGCAACCGTGGCACCGTCAAAAATGAGTTCGGCCACGAGGTCGGTGGCCGACGTGTGCAGCTTGTGCATGGCTCCTACTCCCGTGAATCGTTCGACCTCTGGTGACCTTTATTCTCACACGCACCGGTTTGGTCTGTTCATTCGCATACTCGATACCCGCATAGCCAACTGCAATACTTTGACAGGGTGAGGGGCAGGGAGAGCCGATGACTGATCTGCGCAAGGTTGACATCAACCTCATTGTTGTTCTCGACGCCATCCTTACCGAGAAGAATCTGACCCGAGCGGGTGAACTCGTGGGCATGACGCAGCCCTCGGTGAGTGGTGCGTTGGCGCGCCTGCGTCAACAGTTTGATGATCCACTGCTCGTCAGAGCCGGACGCGGATTCGAACTTACTCCCAAGGCGCAAGAACTCGTGCCTGTGGTCGCAGAGGCCATGGGAGAAATCTCTCGGGTTTACGATCTCTCGCCCACCTTTGATGCGGCCACGAGCACGCGCACGTTTCTCATTTCGGCATCCGACTATTTGCTCAGCCAACTCACCGGTCCGCTGCTGCGCATCCTCGAAGACGTTGCTCCCCAGATCAACATCGAGTGTGACGCTTTGCCCGCTGATGCCAACGTGTCGCCCAGCGACCTCCTGCGCCGCGATGTAATCATTGCTGGCACCGGCCGCGGTGTTCCGGGTAAACGTCAGTCGCTCTTTAGCGATCGCTTCGTGTGCATCGTTGATCGCAGCAACGAGAGACTGCTGGGTGGCAAACTCACCATCACCGACCTGCAAGAAATGCAGCATGTTCGCTCGTTCTTTGGCAGCGCCGTTCAGACGCACGTCGACGACATGCTGTCGTCGGCCGGCATCACGCCGCGCATTGCGATGTCGGTGCAGGGGTTCCTGCCCGTGCCGCACACCGTGAGCGGCACCCCGTTCGTGGGCTTCGTGCCCGAGCGTCTGGCCACCCAGTCTGCCGAGACGCTGGGTCTCGTGGTGACTGGAACCGAGCCCCCCAGGGCCATCCTTGTGGAGGCGGCCCACTGGCATCCCTCCAAGAACGGTGACCCGGCAATTCAGTGGCTCGTCAAACTATTGCGCGATGCCTCCGAGGTTGTGGAGTTCGGAGACGCGGGTTTCGTGACCGACCGGGCATAGCGCACTCACACTGCGCACTCACACTGCGCGCTCAGGTCAGCGCTAACGCCATGGGTAGAGTTGGGCTCATGTCGAAGGACTTTCGCCTCATCGCGCTGGCCGCGACACTGACCGTTTCTGCGCTCGTTCTTGTCGGCTGTTCGTTCGGTGGTGCGGCGGAGTCGAGCGCGGATCCCTCGGAGGGTGGTGCTCAAAAGGCGCTCGATGCGGCCTATGCCGGGGTTCGTGCCGATAGTTCGCTTGCTTCGGTGGACTTTACCGAAGACGTTCAGAACGTGGCCATCATCTCGTGCTCGCTGGCCATTCCGTCGTGTGCCGCTTCGGCACAGGCCGTTAGCGATGCTGTGGTTCTTGCGGGCTGGTGGCCCATGGTCTTCGACGGTGGCGATCCGGCTGGTACTGGTCAGGCGATTCGCGCGGCCGTAGCCCTAGCCGCCACGGTCATTGTGATGATCGATGCAAACTGCAAGGGGCTCGAGGTTCCCTTCGACGAGGTGGCCCTCTCGGGTATCCCCGTCACCGCCCTCGGCGGCGACGACGATTGCACACCCCAACGTCTCGCCGCCGTCACCCGGTGGACCCCCGACAACGCGGTGGGAATGCGCCAGACACTCGTGGGCGAACTTCAGGCCGACTACGCCTTCGGAAAAATTGGTGGTGAGGTTAACGCGTTGGTGCTGACGGTTGCCGGAGACCCCACGACGACAAAAATTGCCAATAGTTTTGCTGCCAAGCTCACAAAGCTCGGCGCTGGCAAAGTAGCCCAGACCCTTGAACTCACCGCAGGGGAGGTCGCAGACAAGACGTTCACCACGAAGGTTGTTGAGGCCGCTAAGTCGTCCGGCGCAAACGCCATCATTGTTCCTGCCGACGAGTGGCTCACCACGGGCGGACTCGCCGCTGCGATCGCTCGAGACGCCAAAACCGCCAAGCTAGTCGTCGTTGGCTACGGCGGCACGGCCACAGCGCTCGACCTCATCCGATCTGGCCGGGCTGGCCTCACCGCTACTGTCGGCCAAGCCTTCGACTGGATGGGCTGGGGCGCCGTAGATGCCATCGTTCGGGTTTACGCGGGAGCACCCACCGTCGTCATTGGTGACGCCATGCAGGTCATTGATGCAGATCACAACATGCCCGAAACCGGGAAGTACACGGGCGGGGTCGATGCCCAGGAAAAGTACACGGCACTCTGGGTTCGTCCAGCACCTACTCCCACACCGATGTCAACCACATCGGCGACTACGAACAACGGGAACTGATTCCGCAACGTCGCTGTTCGCGGTTAGTGCGCGGCGGCGGTGTCAGGGTCGCGCCGCAGTGCGAGGCGCCCGCCGAGAGCGGCGATGACCGCGATGGCCACCGCAGTGCCTCCGATCATCAGCATCGACAGGGCTGGGCTGGGATTGATGGTGCCCACAAAAACTGAGGTGATGGCGCCGATGATGAACTGCAACAGACCCATGAGCCCGAGTGCCGTGCCCGAGTTCTTGCGCACGTGGGTGAGTGCCAATGTTGTGACCGAACCAAAACCGAGTCCGAGTCCCACGCAAATCACGAAGTAGATGATGAATATGCTCACGACAGTGAGCGCGTTGGAG
>JAIOXH010000012.1 GCA_021741765.1 Aurantimicrobium sp.
CCTCGACGTTTTTCGCGTTCCGGGGGCCGTATTGCCGCAGATTCGCTCGTCCTCAGAGATTTACGGCACCGCGGTTGGCCCCCTCCGAGGCGTTCCGGTTGCGGGGATTCTCGGAGACCAGCAGGCTGCCACGTTCGGACAGGCAGCATTTGACTCGGGCGAGACCAAGAGCACTTACGGTACCGGATGCTTCTTGATCATGAACACCGGCACCGACATCGTGCACTCACAATCTGGACTGATCACGACGGTCGCCTACAAGCTCGGGGCGGAGCCGGCGCACTACGCGCTCGAAGGTTCCATCGCCGTTGCTGGCTCTCTCGTTCAGTGGCTGCGCGACAACCTCGGTGTGATTAGCGACGCCGGCGAGATTGAAGCCCTGGCCACGAGCGTGGAGGACTCAGGTGGCGCGGTTATCGTTCCGGCTTTCAGTGGTCTCTTCGCACCGTATTGGCGAACCGACGCGCGTGGTGTGATTGTTGGCCTGACGCGCTTCGTCAATCGGGCTCACCTGGCCCGGGCCGCCCTCGAATCCACCGCCCTTCAAACGCGGGACGTTGTCGACGCGATGTCAGCCGATACAGGCATAACCATCCCCGATCTTCGAGTTGACGGCGGGATGGTGAGAAACGCGTTCCTCATGCAGTTTCAGGCAGATGTTCTCGGAATCCCGGTCATTCGACCGTCAGTGAGCGAAACGACGGCACTGGGAGCGGCCTTTGCGGCAGGGTTAGCCGTTGGTTTTTGGAAAAACCTTGACGAACTTCGCACCCTCTGGACCGAAGACGCCCGTTGGTTACCGGCGATGTCAGAAGCGGAACGCGAACGACAGATGCGCGTGTGGCGCAAGGCCGTGTCGAAGAGCCTCGACTGGATAGACGACGACTCCCCCGCGCACTAAGCACCCGCGCACTAATGACCCGCGCACAAACAACTCGGGCTTTGCCATCGAGCATTTTTGCTGCGCAAGTTAAGAGGGCGTAACCGGTTATTGATCTGCGCGAGAACGGCTCTGGGTGGCCTTCGCCCACGCCGCAAGCTTGTCCGCCGCAGCGCCCGAGTCGATTGCCTCGGCGGCACGCGCCATTCCCAGCGTGAGGCGCTCGGCAATGTGGGTGTCTGCGGAGTTTGGGTGGTCGATGAGATCAAAGGCAACGATGCCCGCAGCGGCGTTGAGAAGAACGATGTCGCGAACGGCGCCCGTCTTTCCGGCGAGCGTGTCACGAGCGATGGTCGCATTTTCGATCGGACTCCCTCCCCTAATGTCGTCGAGGGTTGCGGGTGCTATGCCTAACTCTCGCGGATCGATGTCGTGTTCCACCACGCGCCCCCGATTTATCTCCCACATGCGCGAGTGGCCCACGGTGCTCAGTTCGTCCAGCCCCTCGTCGCCACGAAAAACCAGGGAGGAGGCATCGCGGCTCTGAAGCACACCGACGATGAGGGGCACACGCTCAATGTTTGCCACACCCACGGCGTTTGCCTCGGGTCGGGCCGGGTTGCACAGCGGGCCCAAAATGTTAAAGATGGTCGGAATTCCGAGCTCTGTGCGGGCTTTGGCAGCGTGCCGAAACCCCGGGTGGAAGGCTGCTGCGAAGGCGAAAACAATTCCCACCTCAGAAAAAACCTCGACAAGATCTTGCGGGGACAACGAGAGGTCGACCCCCAACTCGGCGAGCACATCAGACGATCCCGAAGCGCTAGATGCGGCACGATTACCGTGCTTGACAATAGGGATGCCGGCCCCCGCGCAGACAATGGCAGCCATGCTCGAAACGTTGACCGTCTTGTGGTTGTCGCCCCCTGTTCCGACGATGTCGAGCGAGCGTGGTGACACCGGCAACGAAAGAGCGTTGTTCAAGACAGCGTCGCGAAAACCAACGACCTCGTCGACCGTTTCGCCCTTGGCTCTCAGTGCCACCAGGAATCCCGCGAGCTGGGCATCTGTAACATCGCCGGAAACAATGGCATTCATTGCCCATGTCGCGTGACTCACACTGAGGTCCGCGCGTTCCAACAGACTCGTGATGGTGAGCGGCCACGTGTGTTGGTTCGACATGTCTTCAAGATTAGTTGCCACATGGCGGAAATCGCCCGAAATCACCCCGCCGGAGACCGTGTTTGCACGTGTTATCCGTCATAAACGCACACGCAATCCGCCATAATGGAGAGGTGAGTACAGCCACTGTTTCCCCGCGCTCAGGCGCCCCCGTCATCAATCGGCCGAGCCCCGTTGCTGTGGGAACAATTGTCTGGCTGGGCAGTGAGGTCATGTTTTTCGCTGGGCTGTTTGCGATCTACTTCACATTGCGTTCGGCCGCGCCGGAGCAGTGGGCAGCCGAGTCAGGCTTACTCAACGTTCCTTTCTCGCTCACCAATACGCTCATTCTTGTCGCCTCGTCGTTCACGGCGCAGTTTGGTGTCTTTGCCGCCGAACGTCTTCAGCCGCGGGCGACTGGCTGGAAGCCCACCCAGTGGGGAATGGTGGAGTGGTTTTTCATTACCTACGCCATGGGGGCCATCTTCGTAGCCGGTCAGGTTTACGAATACGCCATGCTCGTTTCTGAAGGCGTTAGGTTGGATTCAAACGCCTACGGCGCGGCCTTCTACCTCACCACCGGCTTCCACGGCTTGCACGTTACCGGTGGACTGATTGCCTTCCTGCTCATCATTGGTCGCGCGTACTCCGTCAAGCGGTTTGGTCACAAGGAAGCCACCAGCGCCATCGCGGTGTCGTACTACTGGCATTTCGTTGACGTGGTCTGGATTGCTCTGTTCATGATCATTTACGTCCTCAAGTAGAGCGGTAGAGATTAGATGTCACAGAAACCCGATTCGAACCGCAAAAGCGGACGCCGTTCCCCTCTCGCCATCATTCTTCTTGTGGCCATTGGGCTCATCACCACAGGTGCCGCCTACGCTATGGCGTCGAGCGCAACGGCAAGTGCGGAAGTTGATCTTTCTAGCCCCGAAGTAATCGACGAAGGTGCGAAGCTCTTTGCGGCCAACTGCGCCACGTGTCACGGCTTGCAGGCCCAGGGCACCGAAAACGGCCCGAGCCTCATTGGAGTAGGAGCCGCTTCGGTTGATTTCCAGGTGGGAACCGGCCGCATGCCCATGCAGGCAAACAGTCCACAGGCGCCGGTTAAGCCCGTTCAGTTCACGGACGCACAGGTACAAGCACTCGCTGCTTACGTTGCCTCACTCGGCCCCGGACCGTCAATTCCTAGCGCCTCAATGCTCACGGGCGGCGATGTTGCTCACGGTGGCGAACTCTTCCGCATTAACTGCGCAATGTGCCACAACGTTGCCGGCGCGGGTGGTGCCCTCACTGAGGGCAAGTACGCCCCGACGCTCGACAACTCTGCGGCCGTTCACGTTTATGAGGCAATGCTTTCCGGACCACAGAACATGCCTGTATTCAATGACCTCAATCTCACACCCACCGAGAAAAAGGACATTATTGCGTACCTCGAGTACCAGAAGGCCAACCCTTCCCCCGGTGGGCTCGAACTCGGATCCCTAGGTCCGGTTTCTGAAGGCCTGTTTCTGTGGATCTTTGGTGTCGGTGCGATTATCGGCCTGACCATCTGGATCACGGCGAAGTCAAACTAAGCGCAACGCGCATTTATTGGGAGAACAATGGCCAACATCGCCAAGGGATCGGATGGTTCCGAACTTGTAGCAACCTCTGACAAGCGTCTCAGTGGCAAAGAGCTGGGCACCGCCGTTGTCACGACGGACTCATTTGAGAATCCGGGCTTGCCGCCCCACCGACAGCGGGTGACAGACACCGATCCTCGCCGCCTCGCTCGCGCGGCTCGCATTGTCGCGTGGTTGTTCTATCTCTCTATTGCGGGCAGTCTTTTCACCATTTTTGCTTATATGTTCTTCCCCATCGAAGACGGCGATACCACGTCACTTCGCCTCAGCACGCTCTACATTGGTCTCGGTAGCGCCTTTGCTCTCTTGGCCATCGGTATTGCCGCTGTGCACTGGGGTAAAGCCGTCATGGCCGACAAGGAGGGTGTGGACGAACGTCACCCGGTTCGTGGTACCCCCGCCACGCGAGAACGCGCGATTGAGATTTTCAAGGAAGCCGACGAGGAGTCGGGATTTAGCCGCCGAACAGTGATCCGCAATGGGATGATTGGCGCCTTTATCGCCTTCCCGCTGCCAGCAATCGCGTTGTTTAGAGGTCTTGCCCCCATGGAGGTAGACCCCAACAACGAACTTAAGCACACCTTCTGGAAAGAGGGCCTGCGCCTGACGCGCGACCCCACCGGCGTGGCCATCAAAGCGTCCGACCTGACCATCGGTTCGAGCGTGCACGTCATTCCTGAGGGACTCGCTGAACTTCCGGAGCACGAGAAACTCGACGCAAAGGCTAAAGCCGCTGTGCTCCTCGTGCGCCTGAAGCCCGAAGACCTGAACTGGACGAGTGACAAGCGCAAGAGCTGGTCGTACGACGGAATCGTTGCCTATTCAAAGATTTGCACTCATGTGGGGTGTCCGGTCGCACTCTACGAGCAACAAACTCACCACCTGCTGTGTCCCTGCCACCAGTCGCAGTTCGACATTTCTAATGAGTGCGCCGTCATTTTTGGCCCGGCGGCTCGCCCTCTTCCTCAGCTACCCATCACGGTCGACGCTGAGGGTTACCTCGTTGCGCTAAGCGATTTTGAAGAACCTGTCGGACCGAGTTTCTGGGAGCGTGAGAAGTAATGACTGTCACAGCCACACCGCCATCGGGCGGAGTAACGGGCAAGGTATCAAACTACCTTGACGAACGCACGAGCATCTCGGGTGCCGTCAAGGAGTTCGGCCGCAAGATATTCCCTGACCACTGGTCGTTCTTGCTCGGCGAGGTTGCCCTTTACAGCTTCGTCATCATTCTGCTGTCGGGCAGTTTTCTCACGTTTTTCTACCAGGCCTCCATGGCAACTGTGGAGTACGAGGGTTCCTACATTCCACTCAAGGGTGTTGAGATGTCGGTCGCAATGGCATCAACCCTTGACATATCGTTTGACCTTCGCGGCGGACTTTTGCTGCGTCAGATTCACCACTGGGCAGCCCTGCTGTTCATTGCCGCGATCGGCCTCCACATGCTTCGAATCTTTTTTACGGGAGCGTTCCGCAAACCCCGCGAGCTCAACTGGTCGATTGGTTTTGTTCTCTTCCTCTTGGCCATGGCCGAGGGATTCACTGGTTACTCTTTGCCAGATGACCTGCTTTCGGGCAATGGCCTGCGCATTATCGATGGCATGATCTTGGGTCTCCCCGTTGTGGGAACGTGGATATCCTTCCTGCTTTTTGGTGGCGAGTTCCCCGGAAGCGACATCGTGGGGCGGTTGTACACGCTACACATCCTCTTGCTTCCCCTCATCTTGCTTGCATTGATTGTGCTGCACCTGATGTTCGTTATCATTCACAAGCACACTCAGTACCCCGGTCCGGGACGCACGGAAAACAACGTTGTCGGTTATCCCGTTCTGCCCGTATACGCAGCCAAGGCTGGTGGTTTCTTCTTCCTCGTGTTTGGTGTGGTGGTACTCATCGCCGCGACGGTCACGATCAACCCCATTTGGTCCTACGGACCCTATGACCCCTCTCCCGTGTCCGCCGGTACTCAACCGGACTGGTACATCGGCTTTGCCGACGGTGCACTGCGTTTGATGCCACCGGGCTTGGAGACCTATTGGTTTGGCTACACCTGGTCGTGGAACATCATTATTCCCGTTCTCGTCTTGCTGGTTTTCTTGGCCCTGGTCTTTGCATACCCGTTCATCGAGGCGTGGGTGACCGGAGATAAGCGCGAACACCACCTTCTCGATCGACCGCGCAATGCACCCGTTCGAACGGCTATCGGTGCCGCCGGTGTTATGTTTTACGCTGTTCTCTGGGCGGGAGCCGCATCCGACATCATAGCGACACACTTCAGGGTGACCATGGAGGGTGTTATCAACACGTTGCAGATCCTCTTGATTCTGGGACCCATCTTTGCCTTCATGATTACCAAGCGCGTGTGTCTCGGCCTCCAGAAGAAAGACCGGGAGATCGCTCTGCACGGCTTCGAGACGGGCCGAATCGTGAGACTTCCTGGTGGAGAGTTCACCGAAGTGCACCAGCAGCTCAACGACTACGACCGCTGGCAGTTGGTCTCGTTCAATGACAATGCGCCAATCATGGTTCGCCCCAACGAGCGCGGAAAAATCACGGGCAGCATGCGTCGCCGTGCCGCCTGGTCACGATTCTTTTTCGAGGATCGCATTGCCCCGGTCACCAGGACGGAGCACAAAGAAGCACTGGAGCACGCGAACCACTAGGGGCGCGTCACACTCCTCCCCCACTCTGGGGCTCGGCCGAACGGTCGGGCCCCAGTTTCTTTCTTTCCGTCGCCCGCCAATCAGTGGCACTTCTCCACCATCAACCGCTCGTTGGGCTCGCGGACGGAGAGGGGTCAGGTATCGGCGGGGTCGTAGGTGTGACCACGGGTGCCGCCGGGTCGCTACTGGTCGGTGAGGGATCAGGCGCCGGTGCCGGGAATCCGTCTTCCATGTTCCATCCCCGTGTCGGGTCGTTAGTGGATGCTTCCGGAGGACATTCTCGGGCCACGACAGAAGCAGGAATGTCGACTGTGTATAGACCCGGTTCCGGGGAACTTCCCCCAACCTCAATCCAGACGTGAGTGAAATTGAAACACTTCCAATATGCGGGTGATCCGATCCACACGTCACCCGTGCCCATCGATGTTGGATTCGGTTGATCACACAGCGTTCCGGATGTCCAAACGCCGCCCTGCACGTAGCCACTAATGCTGTGGGAAAGACCGCCCCAATGTGGAGGACCAAGTTTCACGTAGATCAGACCGCGATCGCATTCGCTTGCCCACGATACTTCGATTGAGTTCCCTACCCAGCGGTAAACAATTCCGCCTGGTGATGCCAGCGCTGTCCACGCTCCGACACCTAAGGCGTCGAGACGAGTGCGGGGTGGTGGTGCTCCCGCGCCATCAGTCGTCGCGGGTGTGGGAGATGGGGTGACGGTAGCCGTGGCGGTGGGGGCTGTCGAGATTTTGGGGGCAGCAAAAACACCCGTTGCGGCAAGGGACGCACCCGCACCCGCAATGAGAATCACGACTCCACCGGCCGCCATGCTGACGACAGCGCCACGCTTGCCTAGCCAGGCTCGAGCCTGTAACACAAACTTTTTTACAACAGAAACCTTCAACATAACTTCCCTCTTTCGATTACTAGGAAGCTATCTGTAACCACCCCCAGTGAAAACAGAACATTGACCGAGAAGCATGAGGACCCCGTGTTCGCGAGCGTAGGATTACGACGGGTTAGTGGCTAGTGGCTAGTGGCCGAAGTTGCCGCGGTAGTACTCGTACGTCCAACCCACGATTGCGACGAGAGCCAAAGGCACGCCAATGATCGTGACCCAGATGCCTACGGCGAGACCGAGGAAAACAAAGAACAACGCCAAGCCAATGATGAAGGGCCACCAGCTCCACGGGCTGAAGTGTCCCATCTCGGGGTCAGCATCATCGATGTCGGTGTCGGCGTCTTCGGGGAACACGTGACCAGCCTGAGACCGTTTGACCATGTTGAGAAAGAATGCAATGAACCCGGCCAGAACAGCCGACAGTAGGATCCCCATGCTTCCGACAATCTCAAGCTGCCCGTAAACCAGGTAGTTCCAGACAGAGTAGACAGCGGCGGCGAGCAAGAAAAAGCCAGAGAGAAGCCAAAAGAGACCAATGTTCGCTCTCATGCTTAGGCTCCCCTTGCGGCAATCTCTTTGGTCGGACGCGGGCCACCGATACTTGCCGGTGCGAGCTCGGGGTGGTTGAGGTCGAAAGCGGGTGACTCGCTACGAATACGCGGAATCGAGGTGAAGTTGTGGCGCGGCGCGGGACAGGCCGTAGCCCACTCGAGCGACCGCCCACTTCCCCACGGGTCATTGACCGTGACTTTGGGAGCGTAACGCCACGTGATGTACACGTTGATGATCCACGGAACGAGCGACACTGCCATGACAAACGAGCCGACCGTGGAGAGCTGGTTCATCCAGGTGAACCCATCCTCTGGCAGGTACGTGGCGTAGCGTCGCGGCATGCCGATGACTCCCAACCAGTGCTGGATGAGGAAGGCGGCATGGAACCCAATGAAGAACAACCAAAAATGGATTTGGCCGAGGCGTTCATTCATCATCTTTCCGGTCCACTTGGGCCACCAGAAGTACAGAGCTCCAAAGAGTCCAAAGACGATACCGCCCACAACGACGTAGTGGAAGTGCGCCACGATGAAGTAGGTATCCGAAAGGTGGAAGTCCAGCGGAGGCGAGGCCATGATGACGCCGGTGAGACCACCAAAGATGAAGTTGAACACAAAGCCGAGCGCGAACAGCATGGGGGTCTCGAAGGTCACCGAGCCGCGGAACATGGTTCCGATCCAGTTGAAGATCTTCACACCCGTAGGCACCGCGATGAGCATCGTGAGGAGGGCGAAGAACGGAAGGAGAACGGCACCCGTCACGTACATATGGTGCGCCCATACGGTCATTGACAGTGCGCCGATCGCAATGGTGGCATAAACAAGAGTCTTATAGCCAAAGATTGGTTTGCGACTAAAGACAGGAATGATCTCTGAGATCACGCCAAAGAACGGCAGCACAAGGATGTACACCTCGGGGTGGCCAAAGAACCAGAAGAGATGCTGCCACAGGATCGCTCCCCCGGTAGCGGCGTCAAAGACGTGAGAACCGAAGACGCGGTCTGAGCCAAGAGCAAAGAGGGCTGCGGCGAGGATGGGGAACACCAGGATGACCAGAATTGACGTAATCATGATGTTCCACGTAAAGATGGACATCCGGAACATCGTCATTCCCGGAGCACGCATGGTGATGATTGTCGTGATGAAGTTCACGGCACCGAGAATTGTGGCGAATCCACCGAGAGCGAGTCCGAAGACCCACATATTGCTGCCCAACCCCGGTGAGAACGTTTGCGTGGATAGGGGCGTATAGGCAAACCAGCCAAAACTGGCAGATCCCTGAGGCGTCAGGAAACCACCAACCGTGATGATGCTGCCGAAAAAGTACATCCAATAAGAGAGCATGTTCAGCCGCGGGAAGGCGACGTCCGGCGAACCTATCTGTAGAGGGATCAACTCGTTCGCGAGACCAGCAAACAGTGGCGTGGCCACCAGAAGAAGCATGATGGTTCCGTGCATGGTGAACATCTGGTTGTACTGCTCTTTGGTCTGCAGTACCTGCATTCCCGGCGCCCACAGCTGAGCACGAATGAGTAGCGCCATCACACCACCGATAAGGAAATACACGATTGACGTGATGATGTAGAGGTGACCAACGATTTTGTGGTCCGTCGACGTCATCCAGCGGACGACGATGTTTCCACGCTGCACAGGCCGGGTAACTCCGACTGTTGCTGGCTTGTCAGCGTTGCTGACCACCGGGGTGGGAGAAAGCGTTGTGCTCATAGTCTCGTTCCCTTATTCTTTTTCCGCTTCGGGCGCGGCGACGCCCGGCAGGTTCTGGTTACGGTCGAAAGTGGAATCAAGCTGGCCAACAAATCCCGCGTCAGCGAGGCTCTGCGTGTAGGCGTCGTACTCAGCCTGAGAGACAACCTTTACTTTGAAGAGCATCATTGAGTGAAACTCACCACACAGCTCTGCGCACTTGCCCATGTACGTTCCTTCGCGTTCAGGAATGACAGACATGAAGTTCGTGCGTCCCGGGATGACGTCTTTCTTATACAGGAAGTCAATGACCCAGAACGAGTGGATGACGTCGCGGGCGTTGAGCTGAATTTCTATCTTCTTGCCCACGGGCAAGTAGAGCGTGGGAATTGATGCCTGATCTACCGCACCCTGTTCGGCACCCGGGGAGTTGTCTGGCTGTACCTGGATCCCGGCCGTGTAAACGTTTTCGTTGACGTAGTTGAAGTCCCAGGCCCACTGTTTGCCGTAAACCTCGATGACTTGGTCTGGCTCGTCGAAGCGCGCCTCAATAATCGCTTCGTCGCGAGCGGTAAAGAAGAAGAAACCGAGGATGAGGACGAGCGGAACGACCGTGAAGAAAACCTCAATCGGCATGTTGTAACGCAGCTGCACGGGCATGCCCGTCTGCCCGCGACGACGACGGTAAACAGCGACCGACCACATCAACAGACCCCACGCGATGATACCCACACCAAAGAGAACGACCCAGCTGGTCACCCACAGCGCAGAGATGCGTTCCGTGTTGTTTGTTGCCGGCGGTTCACCCGCAATGAAGCCAGGAAGATAGCCATTAAGTTCTTGAGTGGTACACCCAGCGAGAACTATCGCGGTAAAGACAGCAATCGGAATTGCGGCCCAGCGGAGGCGACGATTGAGACGCACCATTGACCTTTCGACCCGTGAGAAGAAAACCACGGCGTGGCTCTCTCATGTGTTTTTAGCCTACCCGCAATGATGCTCTCGGATGAGGTGTGGACCCACGAATCCCGCAGTTTTTTCGCTCAGCGCCCGCTAAGCGGAAGGACTAGTGAAACGAGTCGCCACAGGCGCAGGTACCGCCGGCGTTGGGGTTCTCGATCACAAAGCGCTGGTTCATCATGGAGTCTTCGAAATCAATAATGGCGCCGTCAAGATAGGGGGCACTCTTCTTATCGATGACCACTTCAACGCCACCGTAGTCGACAACGAGATCGTTGTCGTTGAGGTTTTCGTCGGGCATGAGGTCGCGATAACGAAGTCCTGAACATCCGCCAGACTCGACGGCGAGGCGAAAACGAATCTCCTCGTCGGCAAAATCCGACTCGAGAATGCGGCGCAGCTTGTCGGCAGCAGCTTCGGTAACGATAACGCCGTGTGCGGGAGTGTTGGTTTCGGTCATGGTGATGATTTTACCAGCCCAAGCCGTCGTTGAGTGCCACAAGAAATCTTGTCTCGGATCCCGTCGCGCGAAGGAACCCCGGCAGATGAAGCGACTCATTGGGGCTATGGGCGCGCGTGTCTGGGTCTTCAATGCCCGTGATGAGAATCTCAGCGTCGGGAAACACATTGAGGAACTCCGCAATGAAGGGGATGGAACCGCCGATGCCCATTTCGACAGGCTCCGTCTCCCACGACTCGCGCATTGCCTGTGTCATGAGAAGCGCCGCGGTCGAATCGGTGGACGCCGAATACCCCTCCCCCGTGGCGATGAGGTCTACGGTCACTCGGGCACCCCACGGCGCATGCGTCAGAAGATGTGATGTAACAACCTCGGCAGCCTGGGCGGCCGATTGACCAGGCGACACACGAATACTGACGCAGGCTCGAACAGAAGCCGACAGGGTGTTGCTGGCTTCGTCAACCGAGGGCATGTCGATTCCCGTCACCGTAATTGCTGGACGGGTCCACATGCGCTCCAGGATGTCGCCGTGACCAATCGGCTGGACTCCGGCCAAAATTCCAGACTCGTCGCGCAGCCGCGGTTCGTCGTAGTCGGGACTGTTGCGGCGGTGAGATTCGATGAGTCCCCGGACGGCTACGCCTCCGTCATCGTCGTGGAGTGATGCCAAAAGGCGGGTCATCGCCAACATTGCGTCGGGAACCGCGCCACCGAACATGCCTGAGTGAAGGGGGTGGTCGAGCGTTGATACCGTAACGGCAAGCGTGGCCGTGCCCCGAAGACTCGTGGTGAGGGCGGGTATCTCTGTACTCCAATTCATGGAATCGGCAACGATGATCACGTCACTCGCCAGTGTGGAGCGATGCTCCTCAAGCAGATTAGTGAACGATGGGGATCCGTATTCCTCTTCGCCCTCGATAAACACCACGATTCCCAAATCGGGATCTGGCCGCAAACTGGTGAGAGCCCGCAGGGCGCCAACGTGAGACATCACCCCGGCCTTATCATCGGCAACCCCCCGACCATAGACACGCTCCCCCACCCGGGTCACGACAAAGGGTTCTGTCTCCCACGCCTCGTAGTCTCCTGCTGGCTGCACGTCATGGTGCGCGTAAAGCATTACGGTGGGGCCACCTCCACGAGGTTCCCGACGTGCAATGACAGCGGGCTGCCCCTGCGCGCTCGTTTCTCCCACGGGGGCAGAGACAATCTGAACGGTATCGAACAAGCCCGTTTCCTCAAGAAGTCCCGCAGTAAACCTCGCGCTGGCCTGAACGTGAGATGCATCGTGCGACGGCCACGAAACCGACGGAATCGCCACGAATTGGGCGAGAAGGCCCAACAACTCATCTTCCAGCGCAGCTACGACGGCATCAGGATTATGTTCTTCTCTGTGGGCGGTTCCTAGGGTCATGCCGCTAATCTTAGGTTTGGTCATAGCAAAAACACGTGAGGAAGCCTGTGTCGAAAAATAACGTCGAATCCCGCTCCGAAGCAACGCCGGAGACTCCCGTTGCCGGTAAGGGTCACGCCACACCTACGCGCAAGGAGCGCGAAGCCGCCAACAAGCGCCCCCTCGTTCCCGAAGACCGTGCCGAAGCTCGTCGCCAGAACCGTGCAAGCGTCGTCGAACAACGTGAGCGCGCCCGAATCGGGATGGCCGCCGGTGATGAGCGTTACCTTCCCGCCCGTGATCGCGGCCCTCAGAAGCGTTACGTCCGCGACTACGTCGATGCCCGCTACAGCGTTGGCGAACTGACAATCCCCTTCATGGTTTTGGTTATTCTGACGTCTTTCTATCAGCCCCTGATGGAAATTGGTGTCATCGTGATGTGGAGCTACCTCATCATCGTGATTGTCGACTGCTACGTCATGACTTACCGTTTGCGTCAACGCCTCAAAACAAAGTTTGGCTCCTCCGAGCGCGGCGTATCGTGGTATGCCTCGATGCGCTCCATTCAGTTTCGCACCATGCGCATGCCAAAGCCCGCGGTGCGGCGCAGACAATACCCCAGCTAAACCGCGTCGTTTAGTCCGCGCGTGATGCGACGCGCCCACCCCGGGCCCGCGTAGACGAAACCGGTGTAGCCCTGCACGAGGTCGGCGCCGGCGTCGAGACGTTCGCGAACGTGAGTCGCCGTCTCGACACCCCCCACCGAGATGAGGGCAAAGGGCTTCGGCAAACGGGCGCGCAGGAGACGCAAAACTTCGATCGACCGCCTGGCAACGGGCGGACCTGAAACGCCTCCATCGCCCATGGCTTCCACGCGCGCGGTGTTCGGACTCAGCCCCGCGCGCGACACCGTGGTATTCGTCGCCACAATTCCTGCTACTCCAATGCGCTCACACATATCCGCGATACGGAGTGCCTGATCGTTAGTAACGTCCGGCGCAATCTTCACAAAGAGAGGAACCGAGCGGCACTCGTCAAATACGGCGCGCACGAGGGGCTCAAGCAGGTCGATTTCTTGTAGGCCTCTCAGCCCCGGGGTGTTGGGCGACGACACGTTGACGACCAGATAGTCAGCAAGGGGCGCCAAGATTTTAGTCGACGCCACATAATCGCCCACGGCGTCAGCAACGTCGACCACGCGACTCTTGCCGATATTGACACCGATGACGGGCACGTTCGGGCCGCGGCGGACGCGACGCAGCCTCTTGGCAACTGTGGCAGCGCCATCGTTATTGAATCCCATGCGGTTGATCAGACTGCGATCGGAGATGAGTCGAAAGAGTCGGGGACGAGGGTTACCGGCCTGAGGGAGGGCGGTGACCGTTCCCACCTCCACATGACCAAATCCGAGGTTTGCCAGTCCGCGCGTCATCGTCGCGTTCTTGTCGAAGCCCGCAGCAAGACCGAAGGGTGTGGGGAACGAAATGTCGAGAACGCGGGCGGCGAGGTCTGTGTGCGGGCGAACCGTTCGCGCCAGAATGAGTCCCACGAGGGGCCAGCCAGCGAGCCGGATGACCGGCATGGCCAGGTGGTGGGCGCGCTCCGGATCGATGCGGGAGAACAAGGATCGGAAAAGAAATCCGTAAAACCCCGGAATCTTTGCCGGCGCGTCTTGCGTCATCACGCTTCCGATTTCGGCTTTTCGGTCTCGGACTCTTCGGCGCGCTCACGGTCGGCGCGGAGCACGCTCACCGCGGCCTCAAAATCACTCAGGGAATCGAACGCCTGATACACGCTCGCGAACCTTAGGTAAGCCACCTCGTCGAGGTCCTTGAGCGGAGGCAGCACCGACAAACCAATCTCGTTTGCCTCGATTTGCGAAGCACCCGTAGCCCGGATTGCCTCTTCAACCCTCTGCGCCAGTGTGGCCAGATCGGCATCACTCACGGGGCGACCCTGACACGCCTTGCGAACACCGGCGACAACCTTCTCGCGACTGAATGCCTCCACAACGCCTGAACGTTTGATGACGGAAAGGCTGGCGGTCTCAAGGGTGCTGAACCGGCCCGAACACTCCGGGCACTGGCGACGCCTTCGGATTGACAGTCCGTCATCGGATGTTCGCGAATCGATCACTCGGGAATCAGAATGGCGACAGAAAGGACAAAACACGTCAGTTTCCCCCGTCGGTGCGAGCGTCGACGGCGTCGCCGTGAGCCGGCAAGTTCTCAGCGTCAGAGAGCGCGCGTACGTGATGGGCGACGTCGGAGAGCCCAACGGCGTCGTATCGAATAACCTGCTGCGCGCGAAGGAACGTATAGGCGCCCAACGCCGATGAAAAGCGAGCCTGTCCGAGCGTGGGAAGTACGTGGTTTGAACCCGCGACGTAATCCCCCAAGCTCACGGGCGCGTCACTGCCCACAAATATGGCCCCCGCGTTGATCAGGAGAGGGACGAGTGCTTCGGCATCAGCCACATGCACCTCGAGGTGTTCAGGCGCATACGCGTTGCTGAGGGCCACGGCGTGTGACATGTCGTCGACCAGAATGAGTGCCGACTGGGGACCGGACAAGGCTTCGACCACGCGGGCAGAGTGAGTGGTTTCGGCGGCGCGCTCGGTAACCCGAACCCTCACGGCGTCCAATAGCTCGGCGGAATCCGTGACGAGAACGGCGGCAGACATGGGGTCGTGTTCGGCCTGAGAAACGAGATCAGCGGCCACCACATCGGAATCTGCGGAGGCATCGGCAATGATTAAAATCTCGGTGGGTCCCGCTTCTGAGTCGATGCCCACCAGGCCGCGAACCAGCCTTTTGGCTGCCGCCACAAAGATGTTTCCCGGGCCTGTAATCACGTCAACAGGAGCCAACCCGAGCGACGGCACACCGTAAGCGAGTGCAGCAACAGCTCCCGCGCCCCCCATGGCGTACACCTCTTCTATGCCGAGCAACTGGGCTGCCGCTAACACCGTAGGGTGCACCCCAAACTCAAAATCACGCTGCGGAGGAGAGACGAGCGCAATCGAGGCAACACCGGCGACCTGCGCGGGAATCACGTTCATGACCACGCTTGACGGGTAGACGGCCTTTCCGCCCGGCACGTAAAGCCCCACGCGCGAGACCGGCACCCACCGCTGTTCGACCGCAGCGCCGGGACCGAGGGTGGTTACCGTCGCCGGTGGCACTTGGCTGACGGAAACCCGCCTCACCCGATCAATCGCGAGTTCAAGTGCTTCGCGTACCGCCGGATCCAACTGGGAGAGCGCGGTTCGCATCTGGGCGCCGTCAACCCGCGTTGACGCGGGAACACCGCCATCAAATTTTTGGGCCTGATCTCGCAGTGCCAACTCGCCACGTGCTACCACGTCGGCGATCAACTCTTGGGCTACGTCGAGGGCTGAAGACAGGTCATGAGTCGCTCGGGGAACGCTCGCCAGAAGACTCACCGCAGAACGGTCACGGCCGCGTAAATCAAGCGTTCGCATCATGGTGTTTCCAGTCTACGGTGGCTATTCGAGACAACCCGGCCCCAGAAGGGACTTGAGTTCTCCGAAGAGATCCGAGCTCACGAGCACACGTTGCTGAAGTTCAAACAGACGGGTCGTGTCGGGTCGCACGAGAGTGAGTCGAACGTCGATGTTGCCCGGATGACGCGTCAAGATGTCCTGAAGTTTCTCGATAACCCCGGTGGTAGCTCGACGCTCCTCCACGCGAATTCCGAGCGGGCTGGCCGCCGTCGCTCGCGAGATGTCCGGGATTGTCATTTCTTGCACAGTGATGGCTTTCCCATCGTCGCGGGCACTCACGCGCCCACGAATGGCAACGACAACATCTGTCGCGAGGTCGTTCCCAAAGTCAAGATAGGTCTTACCGAGGAACATCACCGTTTGTTCTCCCGTAAAGTCTTCGATCTGGACCATCGCGTAAGGCTTGCCGGAATTCCTTGCCACCCGGCGCTGAATCTCTGTGACGAGCCCGGCGATCGTCACCGTTTCACCATCGGTAATCGACTCACTGCTGATTAGTTCGTCGATGGTCACGGTGGCGTGTTTGGCAAGTTCAATCTCGAGACCGGCGAGCGGATGATCAGACACGTAGAGTCCGAGCATTTCTCTCTCGAAGGCCAAGAGGTCTCGCTTGGTCCACTCGCGGCTCTCCGGCACACGAGGCTCACTAGATTCGTCATCGAAGAGGTCGCCGAAAAGATCGACCATGCCATGAGCCTCGTTACGTTTGAGGCTCGCTGCTTCATCGATGGCGGATTCGTGGATTTCCATGAGCCCTCGTCGGGTGTGTCCCAGTCCGTCGAAGGCGCCGGCTTTGATCAGAGATTCAACGGTTTTGCGGTTCGCCACCTGAAGGGGAACTTTCTTAATGAAGTCGTGGAACGACGTGAACGCGCCCTTTTCGATCCGCGTCTCCTTGATCGCCTCGACGACGTTGGCTCCCACGTTGCGAATGGCGCCAAGACCGAATCGAATATCGTCTCCCACAGCGGCAAACATGCCCTCCGATGCGTTCACGTCGGGTGGCAAAACCTTGAGACCCATGCGGCGGCACTCGCTGAGATAAGACCCCAGCTTGTCCTTGGCGTCGCCCACGCTCGTCAGCAGCGCCGCCATGTACTCCGGGGCGTAGTTTGCTTTCAGATAGGCGGTCCAATAGCTGAGCACGCCGTAACCGGCGGAGTGAGCCTTGTTGAAGGCGTAGTCGGCAAAGGGAAGGAGCGTGTCCCACAGCGTTTTCTGGGCGGCCCGACCAAAGCCACGTTCGGCCATGCCACTTTCGAATTCCGCCTGAAGTTTGTCGAGTTCAGATTTCTTCTTCTTACCCATTGCCCGGCGCAAGACGTCGGCCTGTCCCAGCGTGAAGCCCGCCACTTTCTGCGCGACGGCCATCACCTGTTCCTGATAAACGATCAGGCCGAAGGTGCCGCCCAGAATTTCCTGAAGAGGAACTTCAAGCTCGGGGTGAATGGGCTCACTCACCTGAAGCTTGTTCTTTCGCAGGGCGTAGTTCGTGTGCGAGTTCATGGCCATGGGGCCCGGACGATACAGAGCGATAACTGCCGAAATATCTTCAAAGTTGGTTGGTTTTAGTTGGCGCAGAAGTGCGCGCATGGGGCCACCGTCGAGCTGAAAGACGCCGAGAGTATCTCCGCGCCCGAGCAGGTCATACGTGTTCTGATCGGCGTCGAGATCAAGCGTTTCGGGTGTTACCGTCTCGCCGCGGTTGCTCACGATGTTCGCCAGGGCATCTTCAATCACCGTGAGGTTGCGCAACCCCAAGAAGTCCATCTTGAGCAGTCCGAGTGCCTCGCACGGTGGCTGATCAAACTGCGTAATGATGGCGCCGTCGTCGCGCATCATGATGGGCACAATGTCGATGAGTGGCTCGGCCGACATAATGACTCCCGCAGCGTGAACACCCCACTGACGCTTGAGGTTTTCGAGACCGGTTGCCGTGTCGAACACCGTGCGCGCCTCCGGATCGGTATCCAGGAGGGCGCGAAAATCGTTCGCCTCTTTGTAGCGCTCAGAAGCGGGATCAACAATTTCAGAAAGTGTGATGTCCTTGCCCATGATGGAACGGGGCATCGCCTTGGTGAGGCGCTCCCCCACCGCGTAGGGCATACCGAGCACGCGAGCCGAGTCCTTGAGCGCCTGCTTGGCCTTGATAGTGCCAAAGGTAACAATCTGGGCGACGCGATCGTCGCCATATTTATCGGAGACGTAGCGGATCACCTCGCCACGGCGGCGATCATCAAAGTCAACGTCAACATCCGGCAACGAGACCCGGTCGGGGTTCAAAAATCGCTCGAAGATCAGCCCGTAGCGCAGCGGGTCGAGTTCGGTAATTCCCATGGCGTAAGAGGCGAGGGAGCCGGCGGCCGATCCGCGCCCCGGACCGACGCGGATGCCCTGCTTGCGGGCCCACGCGATGAAGTCGGAAACAACGAGGAAGTAGCCGGGGAAACCCATGTTGGTGATGACGTCAACCTCGTAGGCCGCTTGAGCGCGGTGTTGCTCGCTGATTCCGTCGGGGAACCGACGCGCTAGTCCGGCCTCGACCTCCTTGGCGAACCAGGAAGCCTCGGTCTCGCCCTCGGGCACGGGGAAACGCGGCATCAGATCGCGGTGCGCAAACTCCGATTCACACCGCTCGGCGATGAGTAGCGTGTTGTCGCACGCCTCCGGGAAATCCTTGAAGACGTGCCGCATCTCGGCCGGCGACTTGAGGTAGAACTCATTTGATTCAAACTTGAAGCGCTTGGGATCGTCGAGCGTTGAAGCTGACTGAACGCACAGAAGTGCAGCGTGGGCATCGGCATCGTGAGCGTGCGTGTAGTGCAGGTCGTTGGTGGCAACCAGAGGCAGGCTGAGATCAGCGGCCAATCGAAGCAAGTCCGCCGTCACGCGACGCTCGATATCGAGGCCGTGATCCATGATCTCGACAAAAAAGTTCTCCGCACCGAAGATGTCCCGAAACTCGGCGGCAGCGTCGCGCGCGGCGTCATACTGTCCGAGGCGAAGTCGGGTCTGGATTTCGCCGCCGGGACATCCGGTGGTTGCGATGAGGCCAGTGGCGTATCGGCTGAGAAGCTCGCGATCCATGCGTGGCTTGAAGTAGAAACCCTCCAGCGACGAGAGCGACGACAGCTTGAACAGGTTGTGCATGCCCTGGGTTGACGACGAAAGGAGCGTCATGTGCGTGTAGGCGCCACCACCTGAAACGTCGTCCTCGCCGCCGCTCCCCCACTGCACACGAGTCTTGTCAGAGCGGTGCGTGCCCGGAGTGAGGTAGGCCTCGGTGCCGATGATCGGCTTTACTCCAGCCAACGTCGCCGCCTGCCAAAAATCGTAGGCGCCAAAGGTATTGCCGTGATCGGTAATGGCAATTGCTGGCATCTGCATGTCGGCCGCAGCGGTTACCAGTGGCGTAACGCGGGCGGCGCCGTCGAGCATTGAATACTCGGTGTGCACGTGCAGGTGAACGAACGAATCGCGTTCACTGCTCACGTCACACACTCCCCAGGGGCCTTACGGGGACAGACATGTCTCCGCTCTCCTAGCCTACGAGGCGGAAGGCACCTAGGCCCGGAGGACATCCAGCGCGTGCAACAAATCCGCCGGATATTCGCTCTGAAACTCCATGGCTTGCCCCGTTTGCGGATGATCGAAGCCTAAGCGCACCGCGTGAAGCCACTGACGCGTGAGTCCGCAGCGCTCAGACAGCACGGGGTCGGCACCGTACATGCCATCACCAACACACGGATGACGCTGCGCGGCCATGTGCACACGAATCTGGTGGGTGCGACCCGTCTCGAGAACAATCTCCAACAACGACGCCGCCGGGAAAGCCTCGATGGTCTCGTAGTGTGTCACCGATGACTTGCCGTCGCTGGTAATGGCGAACTTGAACTGATGCTTGGGGTGACGACCGATGGGCGCATCAATAGTTCCCGCCAACGGATCGGGATGACCCTGAACCACCGCGTGGTAGATCTTGCTCACCTCTCGATCGTGGAAGGCCCGCTTCAGGAACGTGTACGCATTCTCGCTCTTGGCAACCACCATGAGTCCCGAAGTGCCGGCATCAAGCCGGTGCACGATTCCCGTTCTCTCGGCGGCTCCCAGCGCAGACAACTGGTAGCCCGCTGCAGACAACGCTCCCAGCACTGTAGGTCCGGTCCAACCCACCGAGGGGTGCGCAGCGACGCCCGCGGGTTTATCGATCACGACAATGTCATCGTCGTCATACACGATGACAAGGTTCTCGACGGGGGTATCGACCACGCGCACCGGTTCTTTGGGGCTCCACTCGACGCGGATGGGTTTGCCTGCCTGAACGCGATCGGACTTGGTAGCCGGCCTCGTTCCCAGGCTGACTCCCCCGGCCTCAATAATGTCGGCCGACATATTGCGCGAGAATCCAAACATCTTTGCCATGGCTGCGTCGAGACGCATGCCGTCGAGTCCCTCGGGAATATGCGAGTTTCGAACCTCGCTCATGGCGTGGCCTGCGGACTCTTCTTCTGTCGTGGACCGCGAGTGCCGTCAAAATTTCGCCCAGTGAGGACCAGAAGGATCAGAACGATGACGCTGAACGTGATGCCAATGTCGGCGACATTAAAGATTGCCGGCATCAGCCAGGGGAGGTTGATGAAATCGATAACCTCGCCAATACCGAATCCGGGTTCACGGAACAGCCGGTCTGAAAGGTTGCCCAACGTACCGCCGAGTAACAGTCCGAAGGCAACGGCCCAGCCGACCGATTTCAGTCGACGCGCAAGCCACACAATGACGACGGTCACCCCTGCGGCAAGCAACGAGAAGATCCACGTTGCCCCACTAGCAAACGAGAACGCAGCACCGGGATTACGCACAAACTCAAAAATGAGCACGTTGCCCCAGATCGGAACCGCCACTCCCTCGACCATGACAGCTACCACGATGGACTTCGAAACCTGGTCGATGGCAATAACTCCAGCGGCGATGGCCACCAAAATTCCGATTACTCGCAGCGACGTCTTTGCGGAACGCGTGGTTTCTTGTTGCGCACTCAACCTAGGCCGGCTCAATAGCAGTCGTGGTGAGGTCGCTGAGCTGACCTTCGATGTAGGCGCGCAGACGGGCACGGTATTCGGCTTCGAAGGCTCGCAGACCGGCAACGCGCTGCTCGAGCGATGCGCGCTCGACCTCGGCGTTTGCCGCTAGCTGTTTTCCGCTGACTTCCGCATCGGCCAAGATCCGCGCAGCTGCCGCGTGTCCCTCGGCAATCAGGGCGTCGCGCTTCTCAATTCCCTCACGCACGTGCTCTTCGTGAAGGCGGCGCGCCAACTGCAGCATGTCGTTTGATGACCCCCCCTCGGGGCCGGTGGGAACAACGAGCGGCTGCATGGGTTCTGGCGCCTGTGCGGTCGGAAAGTTGCGGACGTCGGGTGCGGGACCCGTGGAAGCTTTTCCCCCAGCAAGACGCGCCTCTGCAGCGGCCAACTGGTGCTTCAGGTCATCGTTCTCGACGTTGAGGCGGCGGAGTTCAACAACGATTTCATCGAGAAAATCGTCGACCTCGTCCTGGTCGTAGCCCTCGCGAAACTTCGTCGGTTGAAACCGCTTGTTTACGACATCTTCTGGCGTGAGAGCCATGTCATGCCTTTCTCAATATTCGTGTGGCGACGATGCGACGCCCAAAACCAACTCCTACGCTACCAAACCCGCGAGGGCGAAAGCCCGCAAAAGCCTGTTTGGCGCCCTAGACGCGAATTGAACTCACGATGTACATCAAAATAACGGCAGCCAGCAACACAACGGTCCACGCGAAATCGATGGCGACAGCTCCCAGGCGAACGGGCTTGATTACCCGGCGCGTGAGTTTGAGTGGCGGATCTGTAATCCCAATGACGATGCTGAGAAGGACGAGAAGAAACCCTCTCGGCCGCCAATCACGCCGCAGGGTCCTGCCAAGATCGACGAGAAAACGAATCCACATACAGATAACAAAGACGACGAGAGCGTAGTAAACAACAACAAGAAAAATGTTCAGAACCACGAGGAACCTTCCGGGACAATTACTCGACCTCT
>JAIOXH010000013.1 GCA_021741765.1 Aurantimicrobium sp.
CGAACTCTAGGCCTCAAGTTGACTCGACAAAATGAGCCAGCGTGCTTCGAGATCAGCGGTTTCGGTATCGTGATCGCGCAATTCGTTGGTCAACTCTGTCAACGCAGCAAAGTTGCTCTGATCTGCCTGGGCCAGCCGCTCGTGTACGGCGGCACGCAACGCTTCAAGCTTGGCCAGTTTGCGGTCGATCGCCTGCACTTCCTTTTCGGCCGCGCGTCGTTCGGCGCTGCCCGGTGGCATCGCCCGCTCCGCTGGTGCTCCCGCTGTCGGTGATTTCGATACGGCCTCCGCGCTACTCAATCCACGGGAGCGCTCCGCCGAGGAACCCGCTGGTTGAGTAGTCCGCGTCGCGGACGTATCGAAACCAGCACGCAGCGCCAAATACTGATCCACTCCGCCCGTGAGGTGGCGCAGGTGCGCATCGATGATGGCGTACTGCTGATCGGTCACGCGCTCGAGCAGATACCTGTCGTGCGAGACCACGATGAGGGTGCCCGGCCACGTGTCGAGCAAATCTTCCATGGCCACGAGCATGTCGGTGTCGAGGTCGTTGGTGGGCTCGTCGAGAATCAGCACGTTGGGCTCGTCGAGCAGAATCAACATGAGCTGCAGGCGGCGGCGCTGGCCACCCGAGAGGTCCTTGACCGGCGTCGACAGTTGCGCGCTCGTAAAGCCGAGTCGTTCCAGCAACTGCCCGGGCGTCATCTCTTTGCCTTCGGTTTGATAGGTCGACTTCTTGCGGCCCACCACCTCGCTCACGCGGTCATTGGCCATGTCATCGAGTTCGAAGAGCTGCTGAGTCAGCATGGCCACCTTAACTGTCTTGCCGCGCTTGACTCGTCCCGTGGTGGGTGCCAGAGAGCCGGCCACCAGAGAAAGCAGTGTCGACTTACCGGCGCCATTCACGCCCAGGATTCCCGTGCGCTCCCCCGGCGCCAAGCGCCACGTCACATCGGCCAGAACAGTGTGCTCGTCGAACACCACACCGATGTTTTCGAGGTCAACCACGTCTTTGCCCAGGCGCTGCATGGCCATGCTCGCCAGGGCAATAGCGTTGCGCGGCTCGGGCTCGTTGGCAATGAGGTCGTTTGCCGCATCGATACGAAACTTAGGCTTAGCTGTCCGCGCGGGTGCACCGCGGCGCAGCCAGGCCAACTCCTTGCGCATCAGGTTTCGACGTTTGCCCTCGATCGTGGCGTTCTGTCGATCACGCTCGAGCCGCTGCAGAATGTAGGCCGCATACCCTCCCTCGAACGGCTCCACAATGCGATCGTGCACCTCCCACGTGGTGTTGCACACCTCGTCGAGAAACCAGCGATCGTGTGTCACCACGAGCAGCGCACCCGCACTCGCAGACCACCGCGTCTTGAGGTGACCGGCCAACCAGGCGATGCCCTCCACGTCCAAGTGGTTCGTGGGCTCATCGAGAAAGAGCACGTCGTCGTCGCCCACGAGCAGTTGCGCCAACGCCACACGGCGGCGCTGGCCACCCGACAGCGACCCAATGGTGGCATCCCAGCCCACATCGTTGACCAAGCCGGCCAACACGTCGCGAATCTGCGCGTTCGATGCCCACTCGTGATCGGCGGCGTCGCCCACAATCGCGTGGGAGACAGTCTGGGCATCGTCGAGGCTGTCGCGCTGCGCGAGCACGCCAATCGTGAGGTTGCGCCGCGTCGTGACCTGCCCAGCGTCGGGTTCGAGTTGGCCCGAGAGGATGTTGAGCAGTGTTGACTTGCCGTCACCGTTGCGCCCCACGAGTCCGATGCGGTCGCCCTCGGCCACACCCAGCGTCACCGCATCGAAAACGACGCGCGTGGGAAACTCGATGTGCACCGCTTCGGCGCCGAGCAGGTGGGCCATCAGTCGGTCACGAGTCGGGCGCCGTGAACCGGGCCCGTGGCGCGCACGGCGTTGAGGCCGGCGGCCGAGAGTGACACGTGCAGTTCAATCGCCGACTCCGTGTCTTCGGCCAGGAATGCGACCGTGGGGCCAGAGCCCGAGACGATGCCGGCCAGCGCGCCGGAGCTTTCGCCGAGCTCGAGCGTTTCGACGAGTTCGGGTTCGAAGTGCAACGCGGGTGCCTGCAGGTCGTTGTGCAGCGCGTTTGCCAGCATGTGGGCATCGCCGGCCCGCAGCGCCTGCAACACATCGTTGCTCACGGCCGGGGACGTGGGCGCGGGAGCGATGTCGCCCACGTGGCGCGCGCGGTGTGCATCGAGTTCGGCGTAAACCGCGGGCGTGGAGAGACCGAAGTCGGCGACCACGAGAACCCACTGAAAGTGGCCGGTGGCCAATGCTGGGCTCAGTTGATCGCCGCGACCGGTTCCGATTGCGGTGCCCCCCATCAGGGCGAAGGGAACGTCGGCGCCCAGCTGCTTACCCAGCGTCACAAGTTCGTCGCGGTGCAGCCCCAGACCCCAGAGCGCGTCGCAGGCGACCAGTGTGGCGGCCGCATCGGCGGAGCCGCCTCCCATGCCGCCGGCTACCGGAACGTGCTTCTCAATTTCGAGGCGCACACCGCCGGCAAACTTGGCCTTGCGCGCCAGCAAGCGCGCTGCCTTAATTGCAAGATTGGACGCATCGGTGGGAACGTTCTCCACGTCGACGGAGCCGCCGATAAACGAGACAGAGAAGTCGTCTGCCGGGTAGGCGCGAACGTCCTCGTAGAGCGACAGGGCCTGATATGCCGAAGCCACCTCGTGGTAGCCGTCGTCCAGCACGGCTCCCACCTTGAGAAAGACATTGACCTTGCCAGGCGCTCGCGCGTGCGCAAACTCCTGCACCGGCCCCGTTGTCATGCCTCAAATCTAGCCGACGCTCAGGCGAGCAAAAAACTGACCGCGATCAGTTGCCACTCGCATCGAGCGAGGTGCGAGCAAGGCGAACAAAGTCGCCAACCGTGAGCCGCTCGCCACGGTCGGTGGGCGCAATGCCCGCGCGAACCAGGGCGTCTTCGGCCCCGGCGGATGATCCAAAGGGCAGCGCGAGGGATTGACGCAGCATCTTGCGGCGGTGGCCAAAGGCGGCATCCACAAGTTCGAACGTACGCTCGCGCAGTTCGATGTCACCTGGCTCGGCGTGGCGCTCGAAGGCCACCAGCACAGAATCAACGTTGGGCACCGGCCAGAACACCTGGCGGCTCACCTTGCCGGCCACCCGCCATTTGCCAAACCAGGCTGCCTTAACACTGGGTCCGCCATAAATCTTGCTGCCGGGGCCGGCAGCCAATCGCTCGCCAACCTCTGACTGCACCATCACGAGCCCGGTCTGCAAACTGGCAAAGGTCTCAAGCAGGTGAATGAGGATTGGCACCGACACGTTGTAGGGCAGGTTTGCCACGAGACGCAGCGGTTGGTGGGGTAGCTCGGTCACCTGCATCGCGTCTTCGTTGATGACACACAGCTGTGCGCCGGGAGCCCGAGCACCAATGGTGGAGGGCAGCTCACGAGCAAGCCGACGGTCAATTTCGACCGCGTCAACATGGGCGCCCACCTCGAGCAGACCCAGCGTGAGTGAGCCCAGCCCGGGGCCCACCTCGAGCACAACATCGCCTGCATGCACCCCGGCCGTAGCGACAATTTTGCGAACCGTGTTGGCATCGACCACAAAGTTTTGCCCGAGCTTCTTGGTGGGAATAACTTCGGCACGCGCTGCCAGACTGCGAATGTCGGCCGGGGTGAGCATGATCACGTCGTTCATGAGGTGGCCTCCGGCAAGCTGTCTCCCGAAAGTGTGTCGTCGGTCCACGAACCGTAGACGGCTTCCGTATTTTCGGTGATGCGCGCGCACAGGTCGCCCAGGTCCGCGTCGAGAAACTCAGCCATGGCGCGCACGGTGTACGGCACCATGTACGACGCATTGGGGCGGCCGCGGAACGGCATGGGTGTGAGAAACGGCGCGTCGGTCTCGACGAGAATTCGCTCGCGCGGAATCACCGCGAGCGCCTCGCGCAGGTGGTGGTTGTTCTTGAACGTGACGGTACCCGCAAACGACAGGTACCACCCCTGATCAACAGCCACGCGGGCAAAGTCGGCATCGCCCGAGAAGCAGTGCAGCACGGTCTTTTCGGGAGCACCCACGCGACGCAGTGTGGCCACCACCTCGTCGTGAGCATCGCGGTCGTGAATCTGCAGGGCAATACCGTGGCGCTGAGCAATCTCGATGTGGGCCTCGAAGGATGCGTACTGCGCCGGCCGGCCGTCGTCACCCGTGCGGAAGAAGTCGAGGCCCGTCTCGCCCACGGCCCGAACACGCGGCTGTGCCGCCAACGCATCGATGGCCACAAGGGAATCGTCGAGGGTTCCTGCCGCCGCAAGACGCGGGGCATCGTTGGGGTGAATGGCCACCGCGGCAAGCACGCGCTCATTGCCGGCGGCCAGCTCGGCTCCCCACGCCGAAGACGCCACGTCGGTGCCCACCTGAACCACACCCACCACACCCACGAGCGCTGCCTTCTCAAGTTGCTCGGCCACGCTCACGAGGGTGTCGCCGTCGGCAATATCGAAGTGCGTGTGGTTGTCGTAGACAGAGAAGGGCAACGCCTCAGGGGCCGGCGGAAACTCTAGGTCGCGTTTGGTGCCGGCACCGTCGTCGGCGCGGCGTCGCTGGTCTTGCTCGGCAGTCACGAGTGACTACTCGGCTACGTCGATGCGCGGAAAGAGAGGCTCGAGCGCGACAACCCGCGTTCCAGCGGGCAGCTGGCCCCACGTGCCCGCACTGCGCACCGGCTGCTCGGCCAGCGTGCCCAGCGCCGTCTCGGCACCGAGAGCTGCCCACAGTTTCGCAGTTGCTTCGGGCATCACCGGTGACAGGAGAACAGCTAGGGCGCGCAGTCCCTCGGCGCAGGTATATAGAACCGTTGACAAGCGGCCCACATGTGCCGGATCCTTGGCCAGCGCCCACGGCTCCTGCTCGGTGATGTAGCCGTTGAGGGCATCCACAATCGTCCACACGCTCGCCACGGCCTCGTGCACGGCAACCCGAGAGATGGCGTCATCGGCCTGACTCGCCGCAGCAGCAACAACATCGTGGATGGCGGCATCGGCGGGAGTCACGCCTGCCTCGGCGGGCACGGCGGAGTCGAAGTAGCGGGCAATCATGGCCAGCGAGCGCGAGGCCAGGTTGCCAAAGCCGTTGGCCAGCTCGGATTCGTAGCGGGCCGAGAGGTCTTCCCAGCTGAACGAGCCGTCTTGACCAAACGTGATGGCACTCGTGAAGTAGTAACGGAACGCATCCGCGCCGAACGTGTCGGTGATTTCGCTCGGGGCGATACCGGTGAGTTTTGACTTCGACATTTTCTCGCCGCCCACGAGCAACCAGCCGTGACCAAAGATTCCCGCGGGTACCGGAAGCCCGGCGGCCATCAGCATCGCCGGCCAGATCACCGCGTGAAAGCGCAGGATGTCTTTGCCCACGATGTGCAGGGCCGGCCAGCGGTGATCAAAGTTAGCTTGGTCTTCGCCGTAGCCGATGGCCGTGATGTAGTTGAGCAGCGCGTCAAACCAGACGTAGACGACGTGGCTCTCGTCCCACGGCAGCTTGATGCCCCAGTCAAACGTTGAGCGCGAGATCGAGAGGTCGTCGAGACCCTGACGCACAAACGCGACGACCTCGTTGCGCGCCGACTCGGGCTGAATGAAATCGGGGTTGGCCTCGTACAGATCGAGCAGGGGCTGCGTGAAATCGCTCATGCGAAAGAAGTAGTTCTTCTCGTGCAGAATCTCCACCGGCTTGGAGTGTATGGCGCAGACCTGCTGGCCTACGTCGTCGCCCGTTCCTGCAATGAGATCGGCGGCCTGCTTGTATTCTTCGCAACCCACGCAGTAGGCGCCCTCGTACTCGCCCGTGTAGATGAAGCCCTTGTCGAAGAGCGTGGTGAGAAATTTCTGCACATTGTTCTCGTGCCGCGGCTCGGTGGTGCGAATGAAATCGTCGTTGGCGATATTGATGGTGGTCAACAGTGGCTTCCACGCCGACTCCACCAGTCGATCGGCCCACTCTTGCGGAGTCGCGCCGTTGGCCGTTGCCGTGCGCAGAATTTTCTGGCCGTGTTCGTCGGTTCCGGTGAGCAACCACGTGTCGTCGCCCGACTGTCGGTGCCAACGCGCGAGCACGTCAGCCGCAACCTCCGTATAGGCGTGCCCGATGTGTGGCACGTCGTTCACATAGAAGATGGGCGTGGTCACATAGAAACGCGAACCCTCAGCCATACCGTCCATTCTAATTTGCCCCGACGCTGGGATAACGCAGACCAATCGCGGTCGGGTTTACTTGCGGGCGAGCGCACCCTGGTACAACTCGCGCGACGAATGACCGGTGGCATCGGCCACCTGCGCACACGCCTCTTTGAGTCGGAGCCCCGACGCGGTGAGCTCGGCAACCTGGTCGAGCGCGGCATCGAGAGTGGTGGTGGCGGGCGCGGCGCCGGCAACCACGATCACAATCTCGCCGCGGACACTCTCGGCGGCCCACTCGGCGAGCTGCGAGAGCGAGCCCCGACGAATCTCCTCGTGCATCTTGGTGAGCTCGCGGCACACGGCCGCCGAACGCTCGGCGCCGAGCACGTCGCGCGCATCGGCGAGCGCCTCCGCAATGCGATGTGGCGACTCGAAGAAGATCAGCGTGCGCGTTTCGCGGGCCACCTCGGCAAAGAGTGCCCGCCGTTCGGCGCCCTTGCGCGGCAAAAACCCGTCGAAGGTAAAACGGTCGGTGGCCAACCCCGAGAGCGTGAGCGCAACGAGAACAGCGCTCGGGCCGGGTAGACACGTCACCGAAACACCCGCCGCAATGGCGGCCTGCACCACGCGATAACCGGGATCGCTCACCGCGGGCATGCCCGCATCGGTCAGAACGAGCACATCCGTCTCACGAGCACGTTCGACAACCCGAGCCGACTCATCGCGCTCATTGTGTTCGTGCAGAGCGATGAGAGTGGGTCGGTGGGTGATGCCGAGAGCCGACAGCAGGTGCGCGGTGGTGCGGGTGTCTTCACAGGCGATCACTTCTACCGACTCGAGTGTCTGCCGGAGACGGGTGCTGACATCACCCAAATTGCCAATCGGCGTAGCTCCGAGAATCAACACGGTCTCAGTCTGCCAGTCGGCACGGCTTCACCACCGCCCGCGCACCGCACATTTACTGTTCACCTCGCTAGGCTTTCGACCGTGACTGCTCATGGTGCCATCGACACCGCGCCGGACCGTTTCGGATCGCGCCTTGACGACTGGTGGCAACGTACCCTGAGCTCACCGAGCCGCCAACGCCTGTGGTTCTGGGGTGGCCCGCTGCTGGTTCTGCTCCTCGCCGCCGTGCTGCGCTTCTGGAACATCGCCAACCCGCACGCGCTGATTTTTGACGAGACGTTCTACGTCAAAGATTCTTGGTCGCTGTTCAACCGCGGATACGAAACGACGTGGCCCGACGGCGCCGACGAGTCTTTCGCCCGCGGCGACACGAATATTTTTAACTCCAACGCCTCCTACGTGGTGCACCCACCCCTGGGCAAGTGGCTTATCGGATGGGGCATGGCACTCTTTGGGCCCGCGAACTCGCTGGGTTGGCGCTTTACCGTGGCGCTTGCCGGCCTCGTCATTGTGTGGCTGGTCATGCTCATTGCCCGCCGGCTCACCGGGTCAACGCTCATCGCCGTGCTCACCGGTGGCCTCATCGCTATCGACGGTCTCGCCATTCAGCTTTCGAGGGTCACTCTGCTCGACGGCATTCTGGCTGCCCTCGCCCTCACCGGTGTGTACCTCGTGCTGCTGGACCGCATGGCGGCCGGGCAACGACTAACGCGACTACTCGCCGCACAGAATGCGGCCGGAACCCCGCCCGCGTGGGGGTCGGTGATGTGGTGGCGCCCGTGGCTGTTTCTCGCGGGGCTCACGTTCGGCTTAAGCGCGGGTGTTAAGTGGTCCGGGCTTTACTTTCTCGCGGCGTACTGCCTCTATGTCGTGGTGATGGATGCCCTCGATCGCCGCCGCGCCGGTGTCTCCTTCTGGGCATCCTCGGCCCTGCTGCGCACCGCGCCGGTGACCTTCCTGCAAACCGTGCCGATCGCGTTTGTGGCCTACCTCAGCACGTGGCTGGGTTGGATACTGAACAGCGGTAGCTACGGGCGCGCGTGGATGGACGACCATCCCGACGAGCGGTGGAGCGGTCTGTTTTCGTGGGTTCCCACGTGGTTCCAGTCTCTGGCGCGCTTTCACGGTGAGATCTACAACTTTCACGTGGGCATGTCGACCCCGCACCCCTACCAGGCCAACCCGCTGACCTGGTTGTTCATGATTCGCCCCACGAGCATGTACTACGTGGGGACGGTGGAGGGAGAGAAGGGATGTGGCTGGGAAACCTGCTCCGAGGCCATCTCGGGCCTGCCCAATCCGCTGATCTGGTGGGCGGGTGCAGCCGCCGTCCTCTACCTCGTCTACTACGTGATTCGATTCCGAAAGTGGCAGCCCGCGTTCATTCTGATGGGCATGCTCGCGGGATACGTGCCGTGGCTCATGTATCTCAACCGCACCGTTTTTCAGTTCTATGGCATCGTCTACGAGCCATTCATGATTCTCAGCCTCGGCTACGTGATGTGGCTAATCTTGGGCAAACGCACCGCACCCGATTACCGGCGCATCAACGGCATTCGCACCATTGCCGTCTTTGGCATCGCGGCCATTCTGATCAGCATCTTCTTCTATCCCATCTGGACGGGCATGCAGATTCCGCTGGCCTACTGGCAGATGCACATGTGGCTGCCCAGCTGGATTTAGCCGACTGGTTTTTCTGGCGTGGCCGCACACGCCGCTCAGTGTTACTCGGCGTGACGACTGGCGACTCCTGCCCTCAACCGCGCCCATAGACTTGTCGGCATGGCAGATCGCGAATACGGCTTTAAGACACGTTCGATTCACGCGGGAAATATTCCCGACGGGGTACACGGAGCGCGAGCCCTGCCCATCTACCAATCGACGTCGTTTGTCTTCGACGACACGGATGATGCCGCGGCGCGCTTTGCCCTGCAGAAGTACGGAAATATCTATTCGCGACTCGGCAACCCCACGGTGGCGTCCTTCGAGGAGCGCGTGGCCAGCCTGGAGGGTGGCATCGGCGCGGTAGCCACTGCCAGCGGCATGTCGGCGCAGTACATCACCTTTGCGTCCATCCTGGGTGCCGGTGATCACATCGTTTCGGCAGCTAGCCTCTATGGCGGCACGGTCACGCAGCTCGATGTGACGCTGCGCCGCTTTGGTGTGGAGACAACGTTCGTTAACTCCTCGGACCCCAAAGATTTTGACGCGGCCGTGACCGAGAAGACCAAGGCAATTTTTGCCGAGACGGTGTCGAACCCGTCCGGCGAGGTCACCGACCTCGAGGGCTTGGCCGACGTTGCGCACTCCCACCACATTCCGCTCATCATCGACTCCACCGTGGCCACGCCCTATCTGTGCCGTCCCATTGAGTGGGGCGCCGACGTCGTGACACACTCGGCCACAAAATTTCTCGGCGGGCACGGCACCACGCTCGGCGGAGTTGTGGTGGAGTCCGGCCGATTCCACTGGCACTCCGAGAAGTTCCCCCTTTTCGACGAGCCGGTGCCCAGCTATGGCGGACTCAACTGGTCGGGCAACTTTGGTGAGTACGCGTTCCTCACGCGTCTGCGCGCCGAGCAGCTGCGCGACATGGGCCCCACGCTCGCACCCCACTCGGCATTCCTGCTGGCACAGGGCGTCGAAACGCTGCCCTATCGCATGCAGGCGCACGTTGACAACACGCGAGGAGTTGCCGAATGGCTCGCCGCCGATAAGCGGGTTACGGCCGTCAACTGGGCTGGGCTCACAAACCACCCGCACTTTGATCGTGCGCAAAAGTACATGCCGCTCGGTCCCGGTTCGGTCTTCAGCTTTGAAGTGGCCGGCGGTCGCGAGGTAGCACAGCGCATGATCGAGTCGGTCAACCTGGCCAGCCACGTCGTGAACATTGGCGACGCCAAGACGCTGATCGTGCACCCCGCATCCACAACGCACGCGCAGTTGAACAACGACCAACTCATCGCCGCCGGCGTTCTGCCCGGTGTGATTCGATTGAGCGTGGGCATTGAAGACGTAGAAGACATCATCTACGACCTCGACCAGGCTCTTACCCAGGCACTGAAGGGCTGATCATGGCTACCGATACCGTCACCACGCAGCTGCAAAACGGTCTGAGCTGCGAGCTTCCCGCCAACTCGCCGTTGGCAAAACTGCTGAAGTCTCAGCGCACCTGGGTGGGCCCTGATGCCAAAGAACGCCAGCGCATCATGCAGAACGCTCAGTCGATTGCCATCGTGGGCATGTCAGACAAGTCGGCACGTTCGAGCTACTTCGTGGGCACCTACCTGTTGCAGTCGTCAAACTACCGGGTCTACTTTGTGAACCCCATGATCACCGAGGTTCTGGGGCAGAAGGTGTACCCCGACCTCGCGTCGCTTCCCGAAGTGCCCGACATCGTCGATGTGTTTCGCAAGGGAAGCGACATCCCTCAGATTGTTGACGAGGTGCTGGCCGTCGGGTCACCGTGCATCTGGGTGCAGCTGGGCATCTGGAACGAGCAGGCCGCCATCGACGCCGAAGCCAAGGGCCTCACGGTGGTGATGGATCGCTGCCTCAAGGTTGAGCACGCCCGATTCAACGGCGGGCTTCACCTGCTGGGCTTTGACACCGGTGTGATCACCAGCCGCAAGACGGTTCGCTAGTTCGCTTTTGTGGTCGCCGGCTCGAGGCCGAGGAACACGTCGGTCGGCACATCGGCACCCTTGCGCTTGAGCAGCACGTACATCAACGTTCCAAAAACCGCGAGCAGAATGGCCACCACAAGAGACGTGGTTCCGAACGCGTGCATGTACACAGCCTGGACGTCGGCAGATGAGACGGCGGCCAACGCCGCGTCGGTGGGCACACTCGTCGGGTTGGCCATGTAGGTCGTGATGGCATCCCAATTTGCTTCACCCGAGACGGCACCCTTGGTCAGGTCACTGACACCCGACAGAGTGAGCGACGATACCGCCACAGTGGTTCCCGAGAGTCCCAGGGAGTAGCCGAACTGCCCCACGGCCATCTTGCTCGACGTAACCGGGCCATAGAACTTAGCCGGGGAAAGTGTGATGAACAGGTTGCCCTGGCTCGTTGCGTTCATCATCCAGCCGCAACCGGCCAAGACCATTCCGGGAACAAAGAGGAAATAGCTTGCCGTGGGGGTGAGCAAGAAGTAGGAGAAAAAGGCAACCGCCATCATGGCGTAGCCGATGATCGCCATGGTGCGTGCCTTGGAACCGCGCCCGAGGGCCATTCCCGCCACAACGGAACCGATAATTCCGGCCGCCGCCTGGGGCAATGACGCGACGCCAATTTCGCTGGGGTGAAGGTGCGTGACGTACTGCCACACGTTGGGGAGCATCTGGCTGGCCGAGGCGCTGGCCAGGTTCCAGAAAATTCCCATCACGACAGCACCCAAAAATGCTGGATGGGCCAAAAGGCGGATGGGGAAGGCGGGACTGCTCGTCTTCTTCTCACGGACCCCAAACAGCACCAAACTCACAACGGCCACCGCGATCGGAGCCCAGAAGGTGGGGCTATCGAGCCCGTGTGTGGCCATGCTGATTCCGTAAAGAATGCCCACGATGCCGATGGCGAGAAGCAACATGCCCAACAGGTCTGTCTTGCCCTCTCGGGGCAATCGCGCCACCTTGGGCACGATTGCTGGAATGAAGAAAAAGCAGGCAAGAGCGATGACCGGCAGCATCAGGTAGGCCAAACGCCAGTCGATGCCGATGAGCACCCCGCCAACCACGAGCGAAACAACGGGAACAATACCGTTCAAGACATTAAAGGTAGCCATGGCCGGGCCCAGAGATTTCACCGAGGAAACATTGCGCAGCATGCCGTACGACGCACCAAAGACAACACCCAACGCCATTCCCGTAATCACCCGACCGAGAAGATAAACAAGCTCATCGGGGCTAGCCGCAGTGAGCAATTGGCCGGCGGCGGCAACGATCATGGCAACCATGAGCAAACCGCGGCGTCCTAAACGGTCTGCCAACATTCCGCCGGGAATGGCTGTTGCGGCCAGGGCCAGCGTCGAAATTCCGGCGGCGAGCGACTGCACACTCGCCGTGAAGTTGAGTTCGGCCGATGCACGCACGAGCGCCATTGACGACAGGAGCGGGTCAGCCACCTGAATGGCGGCCACGATGCCTAACAGAACGACAGCTGAATGGTTGAACCCCTGCTCTGGTGCTGAACCTGACGCTGACGCTGACGCTGAAGCTGGCGCTGACGCTGACGACACAGTGGGCTCCTCAATTGGCGGAAACTTGTACTAGAAGTCGAACCTAGCCTACGAACGTCGCGACCGAAGAGCCCGGACGGCAAACTGCACTGCCGTGTAGGCCATCACGCCGGCAAAAAGGATGTTGGCGAGCACGCTCGGCAGAATGACCGCTGTGGCAACTCCCGCGTAGGAAACCAGCGCGGCAACCACGCCGATGAAGCCAGCCGCCTTCAGGTCGACCATGCCGAAGCGCATGTTGGTGAGCGTGCCCACGATTGCTGCCGGTATCTGCATGACGAGCGACGTGCCCTTGGAATCGAAGGTGGTGAGGCCAAAGAAACCAATGAGAATGGGCACCACCATGATGCCCCCACCGACGCCGAGAAGTCCGGCCATCACACCAGCCACCAGACCCACGGCAATGAGCCCCACAACCCACCAGGGTGAGATGACCCACGAGTCGGCTGTGCTCGCCGACGACCACAGCATGCGAACGGCCAGAACCGTGAGCAACACCACATAGATCCACATGATGACGTGCTGCGGAATCACTTGGAGGAGGCGGGCCCCCATGTAGGAGCCCACAGTTGAGCCCGCCGAGAGGGCGATTGCCGCGGCCCACACCACGCCGTCGTTGATGGCGTAACCAATCACCCCGGCAATCGCGGTGAGAAAGATGGCGGCCAGCGATGTTGCTGCCGCGCGTTTGACCGGGAACCCCAGCAGAAATGCGAGCAGCGGAACCATGATGAACCCGCCACCAATACCAAACAGCCCGGAGAAGTACCCGGCAACAACACCTACGAGAACGTAGCTGAGGTACTGCTTGGCTGCGGGAGACACCTTCATGACGAAGGTGAGCCTACCGTGACGGCGTTACTAGGCGCTGACGGTTGCCGACGCGTTCGACTCGTAGCTCGTGTTGGTGGACTCGAAGAAGTTCACCAACTGAAGCGTGTCGTTGGCGGTGGCCATCCACTTGGCAGGGTTCGACACCTTGTACTCGGCCTCAAAGCCGAGCTCTTCTAGGCGCCGGTCGGCCAGGTACTTCACGTACTGGTTGATGTAGTTGGCGTTGAGACCCAGGATGCCGTTGGGAAGCAGGTCGCGGTTGTACTGCTCTTCCATCTCAACCGCGTCGAGGATCATCTGCTTGATCTCGTCGGCAAACTCGGGCGTCTGCAGGTCGGGGTTTTCTTCGAGCACCGTGAGAATCAGGTTGATGCCGAACTTGAGGTGCAACGACTCGTCGCGCACTACCCAGTCCATGAGCGAACCGAAGTTGCGCAACAGGTTGCGCTGGCGGAAACTGAGCGCCACCATGAAGCCCGAGTAGAACCAGATGCCCTCGAGAATCACGTTGTAGGCAACCAGGTTGCGAACGAAGTCTTTCTTGCCCTCAGTGGTGGTGATGTCGAGCGTCTGCTCGGTCATGCGCTTGATGAAGTTGACCTCAAACTCTTCTTTGCGCGCCATCGACGGTACGTTGACGTGAGATCCGTAAGCCTCTTCGCGGTCGATGGGGAACGTTTCGAGCACGTACTCGAACGACATGCAGTGGTTGGCCTCTTCCCACATCTGCTTGGCCAGGTAGAGGTGGCACTCGGGAGCGTTCACGTAGGGGTACACGCCAAAGGCCAGTGCCTTGTTGACCAGCAGCTCGTTGGGGTTGAAGTACGACATCAGGAAGGTGATGGCGTGACGCTCTTCGTCGGTCATCTTCTTGAAGTCAGCAATGTCTTCGCCCAACTGGATCTCATTGGGGAACCACGTGTTTGCCACAGCCTGGTCGTACAGGTCCATGGCCCACTTGTAGGTAACGGGCTTGAGCAGTAGTCCTTCTTGAACTCCGGTGCCGAGAATTCCCATGATTACTCCTTGGTTTCGTTTAAAAAAGCGTGATTAATGAGTGATGAATTGCGCCGCGCGCTACCCGCGAGGTGGTCTGACTAGTGGGTTGTGCTGTCTATTGGCAGGAGTCGCACTGCAGGTTGTCCATCGGGTCGAGCGGTACGGCGTACTCGCCCACGCGATCTAGCGACGGGTTCATGCTGCGCCCCCGGAGGCACCGAAGCCGAAGCCCTTGCGCGCGGGTGCCGCGACACTGGTGGTGGCACCCGCATCGGCCGAGACGGTCTCGGACTTTTGGCCCGATCCGCCACCGAAGCCGAAGCCCTTGCGGGCTGTCTGCTCGCCGCTGCCGGAGATTTCTTCTGCTTTGTTCACCTTCACCGTGGACTGCTCGGCCGTGTGGCGCGGCTTCATGTGGAGGTAGTAGGTGGTCTTTACGCCAAGGTCCCATGCCTCGGAGTAGATGTCCATCATGTCGCCCAGGTCTCGGGTCTCGAGGTACATGTTGCGGCTGATGGCTTGGTCGATCCACTTCTGTGCTCGCGCGGCCACCTGCAGGAACGAGGTGGGCGAGAGCTGGAAGCTCGTCTTGTAGGTCTCTTTGACGTGGTCGGGAATAACTGCGATGCCCTGGATATCTCCCTGGCTGCGCAGGATTTCTTCGCGCACGCTCTCCCACAGACCCAGCTTCTGCAGGTCGGTGACGAGGTTGCGGTTGACCTCGAGGAACTTACCCGAGCTCGTGGCACGGCTAAAGATCTGTGAGAACTGCGGGTCGAGTCCGGGAGTGGTGCCGGCAACAAGTCCGATCGATGCCGTGGGTGCGATGGCCATGAGCGTGGCGTTGCGGATTCCGCCCTTGACACGGGCGCGCAGGGCATCCCAGTCCATGGTGGTCTTGCGCGACACCGTGATGGGCACGCCGCGGTCGGCCTCGGCGAGGTCAATCGAGTCGAAGGGCACGAGACCCTGCGACCAGCGGCTGCCGGCGAAGTTGTTGTACGAGCCGCGCTCCTGGGCCAGCTCCACGCTCGCCTCGATGGCGGCGTAGGAGATGTGTTCGGTGATCTCGTCGATGAGGTCGTAGGCGGCCTCCGACTCGTAGCTCAGGCCGAGGCGCTCAACGATGTCGGTGAATCCCATGAGGCCCAGACCGATGGCGCGGTTCTCGCTGTTGGAGAAGTCGGCCTCTTGCACCGACGAACGCGTGATGTCGATGAGGTTGTCCAGCTGACGAACGGCCAGCTTGGCACTCTCTTCGAGCTTGGCCCAGTCGACCTTGCCATTGACGATGTGACGCGAGAGGTTGATCGAGGCGAGGTTACACACCGACACGTTGTCTTCGTCCTGCGGGAGCGTAATCTCGGTGCACAGGTTGGACGAGTGAATCGTGCCCGTGTTGTTGTTGAGCGCGCGCAGGTTGATCGTGTCTTTCCACGTGAGCCACGGGTGGCTGGTGGTCTGCAGCGAAATCAGGATGGCTTTGAACTGCTCGCGGGCACCGATCTTCTTGAACATCTCGATTCGCCCGGCGTTGGCCTCGGCCACGTAGTGGTTGTAGCGCTCGGAGAATTCCTTGCCGTAGAGCTCGTTGAGGTCGGTGACCTCGAGCGGGTCAAAGAGGTACCAGTCGTCGTCGTTCTGAACGCGCTTCATGAACTCGTCGCTGATCCACACGGCCGTGTTGGCCGTGCGCGTGCGGCGGTAGGGGTCGCCCGAGTTCTGACGCAGGTCGAGGAACTCCGGGAAGTCCATGTGCCAGTTCTCCATGTAGAAGCACAGGGCGCCAAACTTCTTGCCGCCGCGGCTCACGGCACGCAGGATCGAGTCGATGGTGTGCATGAACGGAATGGGTCCGGTCGACGTGGTGTTGTTCGAGCGGATGGGCGAGCCCTGCGCGCGCAGCTTGGTCACGGAGAGGCCGATGCCGCCGGTTCCCTTGGTGAGCCACATCACGTCGCGCGTGGTCTTGGCGATGTGCTCCATGTCGTCTTGCATTTCCATGACGAAGCAGTTGGCCAGCTGGGGGTAAATGGTTCCGGCGTTAACCAGTGTGGAGCCCGCAGCCAGGTACTCGAGCGAGCTCATCTTGTCGTAGAAACGGATGGCGTGCTCGGTGGGGTTGGCTTCGTTGAGCGAGAGGCCCATGGCGATGCGCATCCAGAAGTACTGCGGAACCTCGAGCGGGTCGCCGTTGCGACCCTTGATGGCGTAGCGGTTGTTGAGCGTGACGACCCCGATGTACTTGAGCAGGTCATCGTTTTCTGGCGTGAGGTGTGCAGCCAGTTCATCGAGGTCGAAGAGCTCGCCGAGGCGCGGGTCGAGCAGCCCCTCCTCAACACCGCGGCGGATGTTGGGAACGAAGTGCTCGCGGTGCAGCGCCATGAGCTGCTCACGGTTGCTGAAGTCACCCAGCACGCGCTTGTAGATGGTCTTGAGGAGAAGACGCGCGGCAACGACGTCGAAAGCGGGGTCGTCTTTCACGTTCTGCAGGGCGACCTGAATCACGGCCTCATCGAGCTGCTGCGTCGTAATGCCGTCAAACAGCGTGATTTCAAGCTCAGTGGCAATCTGGGTCACCCACGCAATCGAGTCGGGCAGCCCTGAGGACGCCTCTTCGATGGCGAGATTGATCTTATTTGCGTCATACGATTCCCGCTGACCGTTGCGCTTTACGACTGTGATTGACACCTAAACTCCCAATTTTTTGACCTGCACCGACAAGGGCGCTTGACCACTATATACAGGGGCGCGGTCGGTTGCCCAACCCCATATATTGTGGGCGTGTCGTCCACACTTGTGGATAACTTGTTCCTAAGTTATGCACTTATTCACAGGCATTTTGACGGTTTGCGCTCCGATTTGCACCATATCGTTGGCGTATGACGCCGAATCGCCGCATTCTCATTGCTGGAGCGGCCACGCTGCTAGCGCTCACCCTCACTGGCTGTTCACAAATGGGCACCGACTCGCTCGGGATGCCGTCGAATTCGGTGGGCTTGTCGGGGACAGAGACGGCCATTGATCCCGGCGTGAGCGACGCGAGCTCGAAGATGACCGCAGAGGGCACGAGCGCCCTCTCATCGGCCGGCATCGGTGGCGCATCGACGGTCACCACAACATGGCTGTCGCTCACCGCAGCCGACCCCGTCGCGACCGCCGATCAGGCAGCCGCGATTGCTGACGCCGCGGGAGGATACGTAGAGACTCGCTCGGAAAGCACGGGCGTTGGCGTTGTCGTACCGCTCTCCGGAGTTAAGGCAGACGCCACCATGGGCGGTGAGGGCCACACAGAATACGTCTCGCTCACGCTCCGCGTACCCACCGCAGTCGCCAACGCCGTTATCCAGGAGCTCAAAGACCTCGGCCGGGTGTCGTCCTACAACCAAAGCCAATACGACGTGGGGCTGCAGCAGGCCGACGTCGCTGCTCGCATCGCCGCGCTCACCGACAGCCTCGCGTCACTCCGTGGCCTGCAGGCCTCGGCCGCCAACGTTGCTGATCTGCTCGCCGCAGAGGCCGCCATTTCTGCCCGACAGTCAGAACTCGATGCGTTCGTGGCGCAACGCGATTATCTTGCCGGCCAGATTGACATGACGTCGATATCGGTCGATGTCACCTCAACGTCGATAGGTTCTGCCGACAATCTCACGTTCCTCGACGGCATCGTGAACGGCTGGAACAGCATCGGCGCGGCGCTGTCACTTGTGGGCGTTGGGATCGGATTCCTGTTGCCGTGGCTCGGGGTGCTCATTGTGCTCGCCGGCATAGCAGCCGCCATCGCCATTCCGCTGATGCGCCGGTATCGTGTACGCGGGTCAGTTGTCGCTAGCGCCGCTGCACGGCCTGTCTCCGGAAGGCCTGCCCCGCGCGCTCGAAAGCCTCAGTCAAAATAACCGAACTCGTGGCAAAATTCACCCGGAAGTGGTCCGCGTAGTCGGCCACGAAAAAGTCACCGTCGCTGAAAGCAATGCCGGCGTTATCACGAAAGAAAGCGGCAGGCGAGTGCGGCAGCTCGAGCGCCGAGGCATCGACCCACGCAAGGTAGGTGGCCTCCGGCACGATCAGTTTCGCGCCCGGCAAATGCGCTGTCACCAGTTGCTGAAGTAGCGCGCGGTTATCGGTGAGGGCGGCGAGCGTCGCTGCCAGCCACTCGTCTCCGTGCCGCATCGCCGCCACGTGTGCGATTACGCCGAAGTGTGAGGTGGATTCGGCGGATTCGGCGCGGAGCTGCGCAACATCCTGCCCGGCCTCCGGGCCCGCACTGATGAGGGCCGCTTTGAGTCCCGCTAGGTTGAACGCCTTAGACGCGCTGAACACAGAGACAGCGTTCTCGGCACCCGCCACCGTGCACATTGGCACAAATGTCGAATCGCCGAGCTGCACCGGCGCGTGAATCTCGTCGGCGATAATGCGGGCGCCGTGTGTGCGTGCCAATCCGGCAACCGCTTCGAGCTCGGCCCGGGTGTGTGCCGCTCCGGTGGGATTGTGCGGGTTGGAGAGGAGCACGATCGCGCCCACGCCAGAGTGCGCTTCCAGTGCGTCGCTCAGCGTGTCGAGGTCGAGGCGACCTGCCGGTGACAGCGGCGCCGTGACCAGCGGGCGATCCAGGTGCTCCACAACGCGCTTGAACGGACCATAGACAGGGGTGGTGATGATGACGGGCGCGCCAGCGGGGCTCAGCGCCGAGATGGCGTGCGTCACGCCGGTCATCACGTCGATGGCGGGAACCGTGTTTGCCACGTCCACCGTCCAGCCCCAGTGGCGCAGGGCGAACTCGACGAAGGCTTCACCGTAGGCATTGCCGTGCGGGTAGCCCGTATCGGAGATGTCGATGGCGTGCCGCAGAGCTGCCTTGATGGGCTCGGCGATGTCGACATCCATCTCGGCCACCCAGAGCGGAATCATCTCGGGGAACTGCCGCCACTTGACGCTCGTTCTCTCGCGAAGCTGCGCGAGCGAATAAACCTCGAAAGGATTGGGGAGCTCGGTCACGGTTGCAGTCTCGACACGGTCCACGGTTCACCAGAGCCCGCGCCCGCGCCCGCGCCCGCCGCGGCATCGCGCGCAAAGACAATCCGATCGTGAAAGCGCTTCGAGCGTCCTGCCCAGAACTCGAATCGGTCGGGAATCACGCGGTACGCCCCCCACTTTTCGGGCCGCGGAATCTGCTCGCCCTCGGGGTACTGTTCCTCGAGAGCCGCCATGCGCTCATCCAGAATGTCGCGACTTGCGATGGGCTCCGATTGGTCGCTCGCAATGGCCGCTAGCCGCGCACCGTGGGGACGACGATCAAAGAAGGCGTCACTCGTGATCGCGTCTGTTCGCTGCGTCCGCCCCGACACGATCACCTGGCGCTTGAGCCCGTACCACGGAAACAGCAGCGATACGCGGTCGTGGATCGCCAGTGCTCGCCCCTTCTGTGACAGATAGTTAGAGACAAACTCGAGCCCCGCTCCCGGAATGTCGGACGGTTCGAGGCCCTTGAGCAGAACGGTTCGCGATGAGGGGGCACCGTCGGCATCGACGGTCGAGAGCACCATGGCGTTGGGCTCAAAGATGTCGGCCGCCTCGGCATCGGTAATCCAGGCGGCAAGAAGGGCGAATGGATCATGGCCGGCTTGCTCTTCGGTCATACCCTCGTTGCCGTAGTCAGTGTGCCGTTTGAGCGATTCCATGATTTCCTCCGCCCTCAGACTAGAACGGATTGCTCTTCGGTTCTTTCGGAACGGCGTTGGCGCCTCCCCTTATCGAGAAGGCGCCAACGTGAGGTTCTTGTGCGTAGGAAGCTACTTCCAGGCCGCTCCATACTTCCAGCCGGTGTAGCCCTCGGCCACGTACTGGCGAGCAAACTCCGAGTCGCAGACCGAGTAGAGCTCGCCCACCTGACGCTTTTTGTCGAACTCGGTGGCGTCGGGTGCAATGTGCAGCATCGACGTCATCCAGTACGAGTAGTTCTGCGCCTTCCAGATGCGGTCGAGCGCGTCTTCTTGATACGAGTCCATGAGCGCCTCGGTGCCTTCATTGAAGAATGCGTTCAGGGCCTGGTTCAGCCACAGCACGTCGGAGAACGCGAGGTTCATGCCCTTCGCGCCGGTAGGCGGCACCGTGTGCGCAGCGTCGCCGGCGAGGAAGATGCGGTTATTTCGCAGGCCCGAGGCCACGAAGGATCGGAAGCGCAGCACGTCCTTGCGGAAGATCGGTCCGCGCTTGAGTTCGACCTTGACGCCCAGCTGCAGCTTGGCCCAAATCTCTTCATCACTGATCGTGGTGGGGTCCATGGTGGGGTCGCACTGGAAGTACATGCGCTGCACCTCGGGCGTGCGCGTGGAGATGAGCACGAAGCCCTCTTCGGAGCGCGAGTAGATGAGTTCCTCGGCGCTGGGCGGTGCCTCCGTGAGGATGCCGTACCAGGCGAAGGGGTACTCGCGGAAAAAACCGGAGGTCTGCGATCCGTTGACCGCGATCCGCGCGATGGAGGCTGAACCGTCGGCGCCAATGACGACGTCGGCCGAAATCTCAAACTCTTCGCCGGTAGCGGTCTTGCCCACGACCTTGGGGTTGTTGGTGTTCTCGTCGATGATCTTCTCGGCCAGGTGCTCAAACAGCGGCGGGTGGCCGGCGGCGATGCGCGCGGCGATGAGGTCGATGAGAACCTCGTGCTGGGGGAACAGGAACACCGACTTGTTCACGAGCTTGGTGAAGTCGAATCGGTGGCTTCCACCGTCGAAGTCGAAAGTGATTCCGTGGTGTTCGTACTCTTTGTTCATCGCGCGAGCGCTGGCGCCCGATCCAACGAGGACCTCGGCAGCAGGCTGCTCGACGATGCCGGCCTTGACCGTGCCCTCGATCTCTTCGCGGCTCTTGCCATCGATCACGATCGAGTCGATGCCCGAGCGCTGCAACAAGTGCGCCAGCAGCAGACCCGAGGGGCCGGCTCCCATGATGGCGACCTGAGTCTTCATTTGTGTGGCCATTGTCTTCTCCTTGTTTTGGGACGGGACTTGCCCGTCCAACGTCTAGAAGACAGCCAATCGGGTTTGGCCGAACGGGTCGACAAAGTTTTCATTCAATGGGAAGCAAATCTTACGGCGGAGGCTGCCTGGCCAATGTCGGCCGCCGCCGCCTTGAGTCGGGCCACGACTTCAGGCTC